>NZ_JBHWBZ010000012.1:0-142834 GCF_042735475.1 Kitasatospora sp. NPDC059577
AGACCGTCATCGCCGGGATCTGGGCCGAGGTCCTCGGCGTCGACCGGGTCGGCGTCCACGACAACTTCTTCGACCTCGGCGGACACTCCCTGCTGACCACCCGCGTGGTGGTCGACGCCCGGGCCCGGGGTTTCCGGCTGCTGCCCAAGGACATCGTGAAGTTCCCGACGGTCGCCGGTCTCAGTGCCGCCCTGCGGAGGCCCGAGCAGGCAGCGTCGGAGCGGGACCCGGTCGCACCCGAGATCGTGCGTCTGAACGGGCACGCCCCGGGCCGGCCCACCCTGTTCTGCGTGCACGAGATCGGTGGCGGTACCAGTGCCTACGCCCACCTGGCGCGCCGGCTCGTCGGGCGGGTGAACGTCCTCGGCGTCGATGTGCCGTCCGACGGGACGGCGCTGGGAGGCGACCTGCCGGCACAGTCCGCCCGGTACCTGGCGGCCATCCGCGCGGTGCAGCCCGAGGGGCCCTACCACCTGGCGGGCTGGTCGTTCGGTGGGCTGGTGGCCCTGGAGCTGGCCGGGCAGGCCAGGGCCGGGGGTCAGGAGGTCGGTCTGCTGGCCGTGATCGACTCGGTACTCCCAGAGGGTGAACTGCGCGAGCGGATCACCAGGGACGCCGACACCCTCGACGAACTCCTCGCCCAAGCCGATGACTTGCGCGCTGAGGGTCGGCCGAGCGGGATCTCGCCGGCCGCGGCGGACGTGCTTCGGAAGGCCGGGGTCACCGAGGACATTCTGCTGCTCGGCTTCGACGCGGTGATCTCCCACCTCGGGATCAGGACGTTCCAGCTCCGTCGGATGGCGGCGTTCGTGCCGCGCCGGGTCGATTGCGACCTCCGGCTGTACACCGCGACCGGCAATCAGTGGAAGCACTCCCTGGAACCCGTCTGGCGCCCGTTCGTCGCCCGCCTCGAATGGCGGGAGTTGGCGGGTGACCATTACTCGATCATGCGGAACCCGAGCATCGGGGACATCGCCGACGACATTCTCCGGCATCTGGAGGATCCGCAGGACTAGCGGACCTCCGGATTCGCCCGAGAATCCTGACCTCCCCCTTGAATGCTTCCCTCCCGGAATGCTTTCCCCCCGGAATATTTCCCCGGAATCCGTCCCGCCGAATTCGCCCCACCGAATCCGACCCGCCGACACGGGAGATCTCATGGAGTCCAAGAAAACCGACACCCTGTACGACGTGGGTGATCTGCCCCCGCTCGGGACCGTTCCGCGCAGCATGTACGCCTCGGTCATCCGCCCGGAGCGGTACGGCGACCCGGTCGACGCGTTCCGGACGGAGGTCGTCGACACCCCCGAGGTACCGCCGGGGTTCGTGCTGGTGGCGGTCATGGCCGCCGGGATCAACTACAACAACGTCTGGGCCGCGAAGGGCCGTCCGGTCGACGTGGTGGCGATGCGTCAGCGGCAGGGAAGTGCCGAGCCGTTCCACATCGGCGGCTCGGAGGGCTCCGGGATCGTCTGGCAGGTCGGTGCCGGCGTCCGCCGGGTGGAGGTGGGCGACGAGGTCGTGCTGTCGGGCTGCCGCTGGGACGAGGACGACCCGGACGTCCGGCTAGGCCTGGACCCCATGCTGGCGGCGTCGCAGCAGGTGTGGGGGTACGAGCTGAACTGGGGGTCGTTCGCCCAGTTCACGCTGGTGGCCGAGTTCCAGTGCCTGCCCAAGCCCGGTCGGCTCAACTGGGCCGAGGCGGCGGGGTACCTGCTGACCGGTGCGACGGCGTACCGGCAGCTGAACGGCTGGCCGCCGAACACCGTGCAGCCAGGCGACGGCGTGCTGATCTGGGGCGGTTCCGGCGGCCTCGGTTCGATGGCGATCTCGCTGACCCTGCAGATGGGCGGCAAACCGATCGCCGTCGTGTCCTCGCCGGAGAAGGCCAAGTACTGCCTGGACCTGGGCGCCGCCGGTGTCATCGACCGGACGAAATACCGTCACTGGGGGCGGGTGCCGGAGGCCGGTACCGCGGAGCACAAACCCTGGACGGCCGACCTGCGGGCTTTCGGCCGGGAGGTCTGGGAAATCCTTGGCAACAAGGTGTCTCCCAAGATAGTGTTCGAACACCCCGGCAGTGACACCATTCCCACATCGGTCTACGTCTGTGCTCCCGGCGGAATGATCGTGATTTGCGGTGCCACGTCCGGATTCACCGTGGACGTCGACCTCCGGTATCTGTGGATGCGGCAGAAGCGGCTCCAGGGCTCTCATTTCGCCAATCCGCGGGAATGCCACGCGGTGACCCGCCTGGTGGACATGGGCCTGCTCGATCCGCATTTGGGAAACACCTATGCGTTCGACCGGATCGGTGAGGCCCACCAGCACCTGATGGAAGGCGTGCAGGGGCCGGGCAACGTCGCCGCGCTCGTCGGCGCGACCGGCGACGCCGGCCTTCCGCACCGCTGAGCCCGGCCTTCCGCACTGCTGAGCGGCCCACCCGCGCTGCACCCAAGCTCCTCGCCCCAAGCCCTTCGACGGGAATCGACTGTGGAATCTCAGGTCTTCGCGCGCCCGCCCGCACCCACGGGCCTGGACGTCGTGGTCACCAGCCTGGCCTCCGACGCCCACACCTGGAACCTGGTCTACCTCCAGCTGCTCCTCGAGGAGTTGGGGCACCGGGTGACCAACCTCGGTGCTTGCGTGCCCGACGAGATGGTGGTCGAGGAGTGCCGCACCGTGCGTCCCGACCTGATCGTGATCTCGACGGTCAACGGGCACGGCGCCGTGGACGGCAAGCGCGTGGTGGGTCTGCTGCGGAGCTGCCCGGAACTGCGACGGACGCCCGTCGTGATCGGCGGCAAGCTCGGCATCGGCGGCGAACGGAGCGGCGGCGCCGACGAATTGCTGGCGGCGGGCTTCGACGCGGTGTTCGAGGACGGCGCGGGCATTGTCGGGTTCCGGGACTTCGTCCGGTCGCTGCCGACAGGGGTGGCGGGGTGAGCGGGCACGGCCTCGCCCGGCCGGCGGGCCCGGGCGGCGGTGACCGTCCGGCCGGGCCCCCGCCCCGGTCCTTCGGCGGCTTCGTCGGTGCGGCCCGGCGGGCCGGTCACCTGGTGGTCCAACCGAGGATGGGGATGAGCGACCCAGGGCTGATGCGGTCGGGACTGCGGGCCACCCGGCAGGCCGAGGCGGTCACCGTGGGCACGGTCACCCTGGACAGCTACACCCGCCTGGGCGCCCACGAACGTGCCCGCCGGGCGATGGCCGAAGGCGTCTCCCTCAACGGCTACCCCATCGTGGCCCACGGCACCGCCACCACCCTCGCCGTCACCGAGGGGATCGCCGGCCCCGACTTCCCGATCCAGGTCCGGCACGGCTCGCCCGCCCCGCACGACATCTTCGAAGCGCTGACGGCCGCCGGGATGACCGCCACCGAGGGCGGGCCGGTCTCCTACTGCCTGCCCTACAGCCGGGATCCGCTGGAGCGGTCCGTCGCGGAATGGGCCAGGTGCTGCGAGCTGTTCGCGCGCCTCGCGGAGCGCGGCGTCGAGCCGCACCTGGAGACCTTCGGCGGCTGCATGATGGGCCAACTGGCCCCGCCCGGGCTGCTGGTCGCGCTCTCCGTGCTGGAGGCGCTGTTCTTCCGCCAGCACGGTCTGCGCAGCGTCTCGCTCAGTTACGCGCAGCAGACCAACGCCGCTCAGGACGAGGAGGCCGTCGGCGCGCTGGCCCGGATCGCCGGCGAACTGCTGGGCGGGATGGACTGGCACATCGTCCTCTACACCTACATGGGGGTGTATCCGCGCACCTCGTACGGCGCGGAACTGCTCCTGGCGGAGGCTGCCCGCCTGGCGGTGCGGACCGGCGCCGCCCGGCTGATCGTCAAGACAGCCGCAGAGGCGCACCGGATCCCGACCGTCGAGGAGAACGTGGCGGCGCTGGAGGCCGCCGCCCGGGCCGCGGAGGGCGAGGCGACCGGACGTCCCCGCGCACCCGTCGAGGACACCGGCATCCTCGACGAGGCCCGGACCGTCATCGACGCCGTCCTGGCGCTCGACCGCTCGGTCGGCCGGGCGCTGGTCCGGGCGTTCGCCCTCGGCCTGCTGGACGTCCCGTACTGCCTGCACCCGGACAACGCCGGCCGCACGCGCAGTCTGCTGGATGCCGAGGGGCGGCTGCACTGGTGCGACCCCGGCGCGATGCCGGTCCGCGCCACGGCACGGGACCGCACCCGGCTCTCCTCCTCCGACCTGCTCAGCTCGCTCTCCTACGTCGAGCGCACGTTCGACGGACTCGCCCTGGCAAACGCAACGTCCCGTACGGCCGCTCAGCACGGTGCCCGGTACCCGGCCCTGACCGCTCCGGTTGACGTCGCCGATCCCACCCGACACGAGAAGGAACCGGTCCCATGACGCACGTTCCCGAGCCCACGCCCACCGGTCGACGGCTGCCGACTCCGGGGGGTCTGCGTGACCACCTCACCTCCGAGGTCACCCGGGCCGTCCTGGCCGTCCAGCGGCACGTGCTGGCCGTCGCCCGCGAACACCTCACCGGGGCGGGCTTCGTGGAGATGCTGCCGCCGGTCATCGGACCGGTCACCGACCCGGGAACCCGGGGTTCGAAGCAGGTGGACGTGGACTTCTACGGCCACCGCTACAAGCTCATGACCAGTGCGATCCTCTACAAGCAGGCGTCCCTGCTGACCGCCGGGAAGATATTCTTCATTGCTCCCAACGTACGGCTTGAGCCGCTGGAGACCACCGACACCAGCCGGCACCTCGCCGAGTTCCACCAGATCGACGTCGAGATGGCGGGCGCCTCGCGCGAGGAGATCACCGGCGTCCTGGAGGAGCTGGTCCGGCGGATCGTGAGCCGGGTGGTGAGCGATCTGCCCGCCGAGCTGAAGACCCTCGGCCGTGACACCGCCGCCTTCGAGCAGGTGGTCACCCGGAACTTCGCCCGGCTGACGCATGCCCAGGCCATAGACGAGCTGGCCGGGTTGGGACACACCCAGAACGCCGACGCGGAGATCGACTGGGCGGGCGAGGCCCTGCTCTCCCGCCACCTGGGGCGACCGGTCTTCGTCACCGACTACCCCAAGGGCTCGCGCGGCTTCTACGACCGCGAGAGCCCGACCGAGCCCGGCGTGCTGCGCAACTTCGACCTGCTGGCCCCGGAGGGGTACGGCGAGCTGTGCAGCGGCAGCGAGCGGGAGTACGACTACACCCGGATCGTCAGCCGGATCCGGGAGACCGGCGAGAACCCGGCCAAGTACGGGTGGTACCTGGACCTGCTGCGCGAGGGCGTGCCCGCGAGCGCCGGCTTCGGCATCGGCCTGGAGCGGCTCACCCGCTACCTCGCCGGGCTGGACGGCGTCTGGCAGGCGGCGGCGTTCCCGAAGCTGCCGGGGGTGGTGTCGCCATGACGTCGGTGCGCGCACGGGGATTCGCCGAGGACGCCGTCCGGGCCCGCGCCCGCGCGGGCGCGGCGGCGGCGTTCCCGGACCGGCAGGACTACGGCGAGGCCCTCTTCGGCTCGACCCCGGGTCCGGCTGCGGTCGGCAACGGCGACCCCCTGGACGCGCTGCGGCTGACCCCGCCGGTGTTCATGCCGCAACGGTTGGCGAAGTTGATCGAACTCGGCCGGGAACCGCTGCACAGCGACGTCGTCCTCGACACGGTGGTCGGCGGCCTGCGTTCCGCCCTGCCGCTCTACCTGTCCGCCTTCGGCTCGACCAGGGCCGCCGGCACCGGACAGGTGCTGAACGCCGGCCGGCAGGCCGGCCGGCTGGGCATCCCGATGGTGATCGGCGAGAACATCGTGCCGATGACGGGATACGGCCGGGGCGGCGAGCGGACCCGGCGTACCGTGCTCGACCGGCTCGCCGCCTACCAGGAGGAACTCCCCGACGGGCTGGGCGGCGTGGCGGTCCAGCAGAGCACGGAGGACGCCGACGCCGAGGTGTGGAACCTCGTCCACAGTGATCCGTCCGCGCAACCGCTGCTGGAGAGCGGACGGCTGGCCTTCGAACTCAAGGTCGGCCAGGGCGCCAAGCCGGGCCTCGGCGGGATGACTCTGCTGAACCGCGCCGCCGCGGCGCAGGTGGACGAGCAGTTCGCCCTGGACCCGGTATTCGGCCGAGACGCCGAGGAGGTCCTGCGCTGCGGCAGCGCCGGGACCTTCACGGAGGAGATCCTGCGCCAGCAGATCCGGCTGATGCGCAACAACTTCCCCCGCGTCAAGGTCTGGGTGAAGCTGCATCCCGGACGGGACGTCGCGCTGGCCGCGGCGACCGCCTGGCAAGCCGGGGCGGACGCGGTCACGGTCGACGGGGCCGAGGGCGGAACCGGCTGGGCGCCGGTCGCCGCGATCGACCAACTCGGGCTCCCCCTGGGCGAATGCCTGCGGCGGATCGGAAACCGGGACGCCTGTCTGCTCGCCTCCGGGCGACAGTGGGAGGGCGCCCGGGCCGTCAAGTGCCTGGCGCTCGGGGCCACCGCGGTCGGACTCGGGCGGGCCGCACTGCTCGCCGTGGACGAGGACCCGAAGGCGGGTCTGCTCAACCTCGTGGACTGTCTGGCGCTCGAACTTCGGTTGCTGATCAGCGCGTTGGGCAAGTACGAGCCCGCCTCCCTGGGGACCGAGGATCTTTGGACAGAGGATCTGCGGACCGGGGGTCTGGGTCCCGGGGATCTGCGGCCCGCACCAGCCTGGTCCACGGCAGTTGACTGACCGACTCTGGGGGAAAGCTCGATGACGCCACCATCTCCGACACAGGCGCAGGACCACCTGCGGTACTGGCGCGCGGCCCTCGCGGATCTGCCCGAGGAACTCGCGATACCCGCCGACCGGCCGCGTCCGGCCGTGCCGTCCCGCGGCGGCGGGGTGCATGAGGCCCGGATCGGGGCCGACTTGCACCAGCGGATGACCGCCTTCGCGCGGCAGCACCGGGTACAGGTGCTCCTGGTGGTCCACGCGGCGCTGGCGGGATTGCTCTCCAGGCTGGGAGCGGGCACCGACCTGCCTATCGGCACCCCCGTCCCCGGGCGGACCGGTGCCGGCGACGACGTTGCCGGAGGCGTCGTCAACCGGCTCGTCCTGCGCACCGACGTGTCGGGCGACCCGGACTTCCAGGAGCTCGTCCGCCGGGTCGGGGAGACCGACCGTGCCGCCCGCGCCCACCAGGACCTGCCCTTCGAACAGCTGGTGGCGGACCTCTGCCCGACCCACGCCGGGGACCGGCACCCGCTCTTCCAGATCATGCTGGCGGCGCGGGACGAGGCCACGGGCCGCGCCGGGCTCGTCGGCACGGTCGACGGGGCGGGAACGTCGGGCCGGACCGTGGCCGGCCCCGATCTGATCGTGGAACTGGCCGAGGGGCACGCCGCGGACGGCAGCGCGACCGGTGCCGAGGTCCTGCTGCGGTACGCCACCGCGCTCTTCGACCGGGAGTCGGCCGTCGCCCTGACGGAGCGCCTGGTCCGTTTCCTGGGCGCGGCGCTGGCCGACCCGCGGCGGCCGCTGAGCGGGTTGGACCTGCTGTCGGACGCCGAACGCCGCACCCTCCTGACCGACTGGAACGGCGCGTCGGCCGGGCCGCCCGGGGAACCCGGGGCGCAGGTGGTGCACGCGGTGTTCGAGCGGCGGGCGGCCGAGCGACCGGACGCCGTCGCCCTGGTCCTCGGCCTGGAGCGGCTCGGCTACCGCGAGCTGGACGAGCGGGCGAACCGGCTGGCCCACCACCTGGTCGCCATCGGACTGCGGCGTGGGGACACCGTCGGCGTGTACCTGGAGCGCGGCATCGAGCAGGTGGTCGCCGTCCTGGCGGTGCTCAAGGCCGGCGCCGCCTACACCATGCTCGACCCCGACCTGCCGGCCGGCCGGGTGGACGCACTGATCGCCCTCGCCTCCGCACGGGTCGTGGTGACCCGGAGCGAACTCGCCGGCCGGCTGCGCCGGCGCCCGGACACCGTGGTGTGCGTGGACACCGACGCGGCGACGACAGCCCGGCAACCCGCCCGAGGGCTCGGGCACCGCGCCGGTCCCGAGGACGCCGTGTGCGTGATGTTCACGTCGGGTTCGACGGGCGTGCCGAAGGGCGTGCTGACACCGCACCGCGCGATCGTCGGCACCATGCTGGGCCAGGACTTCGCGGACATGACGCCTTCGCGGGTGTGGCTGCAGTGTTCACCGGTGTCGTGGGACGCCTTCGCACTGGAGCTGTTCGGAGCGCTGCTCTCCGGCGGCGCGTGCGTCCTGCAGCCGGGACAGCGGCCCGAACCGGCGGCGATCGCCGCCCTCGTGCCGGAGCACGGCGTCACGACGCTGCACGTTTCGGCCAGCCTGCTGAACTTCCTCCTGGACGAGCATCCGGAGACCTTCACCGGCCTGCGGGAGGTGATGACCGGTGGGGAGGCGGCCTCGGTCCACCACGTGATGCGGCTGGTGAGGGATTTCCCCCGGATCAGCTTGGTCAACGGGTACTCGCCGGCCGAGTCGACGATCTTCACACTGACCCACCGCATCACCGCCGAAGACGGTTCCCGTCCCTCCGTCCCGGTCGGCAGGCCGCTGCGAGGCAAGGGCCTGTACGTGCTGGACGACGAACTCGCCCTCGCGGCTCCGGGCGTGGTGGGCGAGCTGTACATGTCCGGCGTCGGCCTCGCGCACGGCTACGTCGGCCAGTCGGGTCCGACCGCCGAGCGCTTCGTGGCGTGTCCCTTCGGCGCGCCCGGCGAGCGCATGTACCGCACCGGTGACCTGGTGCGGTGGCGTCACGACGGGGTGATGGAATACCTGGGGCGCGCCGACGAACAGGTGAAGATCCGCGGCTTCCGGATCGAACCGGGCGAGGTGCGGGCGGCGTTGGCGGAGCACCCGGCGCTGGCGCGGACGGCGGCCGTCGTGCGCGAGGACGTCCCCGGCGACAAGCGCCTGGTGGCGTACGTCGTGGCCAGGGCCGGCGGTGACGGCGTGGATCCGGCCGAGGTCCGGGCGTTCCTGTCCGACCGGCTGCCGCACCACCTGGTGCCCTCCGCCGTGGTCGTGGTGGACTCGCTCCCGATCACGGCGACCGGCAAGCTCGACCGCCGCGCGCTGCCGGCCCCCGGCCCCGCTCCACGCGCGGTCGGCCGGGAGCCGAGCAGCGAGGAGGAGAGGGTCCTCTGCGGCCTGGTCGGCGAGGTCCTCGAAGTCGACGGGGTCGGTCCCGACGACAACCTCTTCGACCTCGGTGGTCACTCCCTGCACGTCACGAAGCTGGTCAACCGGGTCCGCTCGGTCCTCGGGGCGGAGCTGACCATCAAGGCGGTCTTCGAAGCACCCACGGTCGCGGTCCTCGCCGGCCGGCTCACGGTGGTCCGTCAAGCCGGACCGGTGCTGCGCGCCCGGTCCAGGAAGGAAACGCGATGACGCCCGGTCCCGTACGTTCCGACGACTCTGCGGGCTCCGGCTCCGAGCCGCCGGCGATCCGCGTGGTCCGCCGCTTCTACCACCTGGTGGACACCGGGGATGTGCCCGGCCTGGCCGCGTTGTTCGCCCCCGACGCCCGGTACCGCCGCCCCGGCTACGAGACCATGACCGGTCCGGAGGGCCTGTCGGGCTTCTACGGCGGGAAACGGACGATCCGTTCCGGCCGGCACACCCTCACCACCCTGCTCACGGACGGTCACCAGGTCGGCGTCTTCGGCGAGTTCCACGGCGTGCTGAACGACGGCGAGCCGGTGGACCTGCGCTTCGCGGACGGCTTCTCGGTACGCCCCGACGGCCTGTTCTCCAGCCGCGACACCTACTTCTTCGCCCCCCTCGTCTGAGACCACAGCCCCAAGGAGTCACCCATGTCCGCCATCTCCGAACCCGGTGCCGCCCCGCGCAGCCGTGTCGTGGAGCATCCCGGCCACGGCGAGTCGTTCACCGAGCACATGATCAGCATGGAGTGGTCCGAGGCCGAGGGCTGGTCCGAGGCCCGGACGACCCCGCTGGAGGACCTGCGCATCCACCCGGGGATGCTCGGCCTCCACTACGGCCAGGTCGCGTACGAGGGGCTGAAGGCGCACCGGCGTGCCGACGGCTCGATGGGTGTCTGGCGCCCGTACGACCACGCGCGGCGCTTCCAGCGGTCCTGCCGCCGGCTGGCGATGCCCGAGCTGTCCGTGGAGACCTTCGTGGCGGCCGTCGACCGGCTGATCGACGCGGACCAGGGCAGCCTCTCCGACGACCCGGCACACAGCATCTACGTGCGGCCGATCATGTTCGCCACCGACACCTCGTTGATGCTGCGCGAGTCGCGGACCTACCGGTTCCTGGTGATGGCCTTCGTTGCCGGCGGCTTCTTCGGGGACGGTGTCGAGTCGGTCTCGGTCTTCGCCAGCCACACCTACAGCCGGGCGTTTCCCAGCGGCACCGGCGACGTCAAGGTGGCCGGCAACTACGCCCCCTCGTTCCTGGCCCAGCGGGAGGCGGAGGCGGCGGGCTGCCAGCAGGTCCTGTGGCTGGACGCGGCCGAGCGGCGTTACCTGGAGGAGATGGGCGGGATGAACATCTTCCTGGTCCGCGGCGGGGGAGACCGGGCTCAGGTGGTCACTCCCGCGCTGACCGGCACCCTGCTGCCCGGCGTCACCCGCGACAGCATCCTCACGCTGGCCGAGCGCCTGGGCCACGAGCCGGTGGAGGAGCGGATCTCCCTCGACCGGTGGCGCGCCGAATGCGAGGCGGGCGTGATGACCGAGGCGTTCGCCTGCGGGACCGCTGCCGTGGTCACCCCGGTCCACCGGGTCGTCGACCGCGGCAGCGAGTGGACCATCGGGAGCGGGAAGCCCGGCCCGGTGACGCTGGCCTTGCGCTCGGCACTGACCGACCTGCACCACGGGCTCGCCGCCGACCCGGACGGCTGGCTGCACTCGCCGGTCGACCACCGACGCCGGTGAAACAGCGGGCGGCCCGGTCCGGGTGATGCCCGTCCAGATCGTCGAACCGAGAACTTCCCCAAAGGAGTGAGCCCCCGATGTCCGCTGCGGGTCAGGCGGCCGATGCCGGCCGTGTCGTGCACAACGTCCTCGACAGGTACTTCCCCCAGATTCAGGCGGCCGCGCGCAAGGCGGACGCCGAACGCACCACTCCACCGCAGATACCTCTGCAACTCGCCTCCAAGCCAACAGCGTTCACCCGCTTCACCGAGGTCACCGACGTCGGCCTGACCCAGGTGCGGCCGCGGACCTACCTGCTCGACCTGATGCGCAACCCCGGCGCGCGGACCACGAAGACGGTCGCGTCACTGCTGATGATCGCCCGGGCCGCCGCCCACGTCCGCAGCACCGGCGAGCGGGTGCTGCTGGTCACCCCCACCTCCGGCAACAAGGGCACCGCCCTGCGGGACGCCGTCGCCCGCGCCTACGAGACCGGCCTCGCGACCCCCGACGAGCTGCGGATCGTCATGCTCGCCCCAGAGGAGTCGCGGACCAAGCTGCGCGATTGCCCGCTGACCGCCGATCCGGTGCTGCGGACGGCCAACCCGGTGGTCCTCGCCGACGTCGAGCAGGCGGCCGACGTGAAACTGCTCAGCAGCCAGGTCGTGGACGCGTACACCGACGAGATCCTCGACACCACCGGCTTCCGCATCTGGTACACCCTGGACCTCGACAACTACCGCATCGCGGACGCGGCGCGCGCCTTCGTCGAAGCCGAACTGCTGCCCCTCACCGAGCAGTCCGCGCCTCGCGTGCACGCCCACGCCGTCTCCAGCGCGTTCGGCCTGCTCGGCTACCACCTCGGGCACCGGCTGCTCGCCGAGGGCTCGACCGGCTTCCCTGTGCCCGCCCGGCACCCCGGCTTCTTCCTGATCCAGCAGCTCGCCACGGCCGACATGGTGACCAGCCTGCTCGGCACGAAGGTGCCCGACTACACCTACGACGACGACTCCGGCCTGTGGCGGCAGTCCACGGCCGCCGCGTTCCCCGCGGTCACGGACCACCCCGAGGAGGTGATCGACGCGACCTTCTACACCAAGGAGCCGCCGACCCGGGCGCAGGTCAACGCGATCGTCGCGCGCCACGGCGGCGGCGGTGTCGTGGTCTCCCGCCGAGAGTGCCTCGACCGGTACGACGAGGTGCGCTCGATCGCGGCCGAGGCCGGTATCACGATCGCCGCCGACCCGGCATCGATCCGGGAGTGGTCCCTGGTGAAGGCGCTCACAGGCGTACTCGTGGCGCGCGAACGCCGCCTGATCGCGCAGGACGTCGACGTGGTCGTGCACGCCTCCGGCTACTACAGCGACGAACTGCTCGCCCCGCTGCGCGACGAGCACATCACCCGCGTCCGGACCGCGTCCGACCTCGCCGAGGTCGTCCTCGCGGCCGCCCGCGCGTAGTCCCCGGCAGCGACCCCCCCCGAGAACCCTGACGAACCCGAAGGGCGACGGCGATGTTCCGCAGCATGCTCAGACCAGGGATCCACCGGGCCACCGTCACCCGGTGCGGTCCGAGGCACGCCGGCCACGGACCGGTCGACGGGGACACGGCGGCGGCCCGGTGATTCCACCGAAGTGGCGGTACGCCTGGAACAACAGCGCCGACCCGCGGATCCTCCGGGCCCACACCCTGGCGGACGCCGTCCTCGCCGCGCGGCCCCGGGTCACCTGGTCCCGGCCGGAGGGCGAAGGGCCGGTGCTGGCGTACGGCGGCCTTCCCCACGGCCTGACGCACGTCCTGCCCTTCCTCGAGCAGCGGCGCCGTACCGCGTCGCACCGCACCGGGCGGAGCACGTCCTGGCCCGACCTGCTGGCGGGTCGCGCCGCCCCGGGCGCCGACCTCCTCGCGGTCGGCATGCCGACCGACCGCGTCCCGGCCCGGCTGCCGCGCCACAGCCTGCTGCTGCCGTTCCGGGTGAGCCTGGCGGTGCCGGTGGGGCCCGACCGGCCGGACATCCTGGGCAGGGTCTCGCGCAAGGCCCGACAGCAGCACGTGCGCGAGCTCCGCTCCCACTGCCGCACGCTCGAAGTGGCCACCGGCGAGGAGGACTTCGCCGCCTTCTACGACGGCATGCACCGGCCGACCATGGTGGGCAGGCACGGTGACGCGGCCCGCTCGGAGGACCGGGAGAGCGCGCGGACCTGCCTCTTCCGACGAGGAGTGCTGTTCTTCCTGCGGGAGTCCGACCACCGGGTGGCGGGGATGCTGTGCCGCCTGGAGGGCCCGACCCTGGTGATCCGCCTGGCGGGCGTCGAGGGAGGCGCAGCCCGCGCGTACGACTCCGGCACCTACATGGCGATGTACGTGCTCATCCTGCAATGGGCGGCCGGGCACGGCCTGACCCGGGTGGACCTGTCGGGGTGCGAGCCGTTCCTGAGCAAGGGGATCTTCCAGTTCAAGCGCAAGCTGCACCCGGAAGTGTCCCTGCCGGCCAACCACTTCGCCGACAAGCGGCTCCTGCTCCGGGTCTGCCGGGACAGCCCGTCCGTCCGTGACTTCCTGACCGCCAACCCGGTGCTCGGCTTCGGCCGGGCCGGGGCGCTCGAAGCGGTCCACTTCCACGACGACGACCGCCCGCCCAGGCTCGACCTGCGCTGGAGCTGCCCCGGCGTCGAAGGGCAACGGCTCGTCCACTTCGACGACTTCTTCGCCGGCCCCGAAGGAACCACCGTCCCCGCCGCCCCGCCGCGGCGGGCACCCGTGGTCCACCCCGACCTTCCCTGACGATTGCACCAGGAGTGCGCATGTGCGGCATCGCCGGCTGGATCGACTTCTCCCGGGACCTCACCCTGGAACGCGAGACCGTGGAGGCCATGACCGGTACCCTCTACCGGCGGGGCCCCGACTCGGACGGGGTGTGGTGCGCTCCGCACGCCGCGCTCGGCCACCGGCGCCTGGCCGTCGTCGATCTGGAGGGCGGCAAGCAGCCCATGCTGGCCCGCCGCGGCGCGGCTCAGGCACCGGTGGTGCTCACCTACAGCGGTGAGGTGTACAACTTCCGTGAGCTCCGTGCCCAGTTGTCCGGGCGCGGGCACCGGTTCGAGACGGCCTCCGACACCGAGGTCGTGCTCCGTGCCTACCTGGAGTGGGGCGCCGCGTTCGTCGACCACCTGACCGGCATGTTCGCGTTCGCGATCTGGGACGCCGGCCGTGAGGAACTACTCCTCGTCCGCGACCGGCTCGGCGTCAAGCCCCTGTACTACCACGCCTACGACGGCGGCCTGCTGTTCGGCTCGGAGCCCAAGGCGGTCCTGGCAAATCCGCTGTTCACGGCGCGCACCAGCGAGGACAAGCTCCCCATCCTGTTCAACCCCCGGCTGTCCATGCCGTGGGAGACGCCGTTCACCGGCCTGCGCCAGTTGCAGCCGGGCCACCTGCTGCGCTTCGACCGGTCCGGAGCCCACGAGACGCCCTACTGGCGGCTGGTGAGCCAGGAGCACCACGACGACGCCGAGACCACAGTGGCCCGGGTCCGCGAGATCCTGGAGGACGTCGTCGTCCACCAGCTGGTCTCGGACGTACCGCTGTGCTCCCTGCTGTCCGGAGGCCTGGACTCGTCGGCCGTCACCGCCCTGGCCGCCGCCCACCAGCCGCCGGGACTGCGCTCCTTCTCCGTCGACTTCGAGGGCGCCGACGAGGACTTCCGCGCCACCGTCCTGCGCCCGGAACGCGACACCCCCTTCGCCCTGGCCGCCGCCGCCCACCTGGGCGTCGACCACACCGCGATCACACTCGACCCGCAGGACCTGGCCGGGGTCGTACCGGAGACGCTCCGCGCGCGCGACCTGCCCAGCCTGGGCCAGTTCGACGCCTCCATGTACCTGCTCTTCCGCGCGGTCCGGGAGCGGTCCACGGTCGCCCTGTCGGGGGAGGCCGCCGACGAGGTGTTCGGCGGCTACCCCTGGTTCTTCGACCGGGCCACCGTCTGGGGCGACACCTTCCCGTGGCTCGGCAACAGCCCCCGCCTCACGGACTGCCTGGCGCCCGACGTCCGGGCCCGGATCCGCCCGGACGACGACGAACGCGACCGCTACGCGACGCTCCGGGCCCGGGTGCCCCGACTGACCGGCGAGTCCGGCCTCCAGGCCCGGATGCGCGAAGTCCTCTACCTGAGCCTGCAGGGCCCCCTCCTCTACCTGCTCGACCGGAAGGACCGGATGAGCATGGCCCTGGGCCTGGAGGTACGGGTGCCCTACTGCGACCACACGCTCCTGGAGTACGTGTGGAACGTCCCCTGGAAGATGAAGGTCGCCGACGGCCGGGAGAAGAGCCTGCTGCGCGCCGCGGTCGCGGACCTGCTGCCGGCCGAGGTGCTCACACGCCGCAAGAGCGCCTACCCCGCCACCTTCGCGCCGGCCCACGCCCGGGCCGTACGGGCCGCGCTGGAGACGGTGTTGGACGGCGGCGGCTCCGGACTGGCCGACCTCCTGGACATACCCAGGGCGCGGGAACTCGCGGCCGGCCGCAGCGAGATGATGACCATGGCGGACAACCTGCACCTTTTGCTGCCGCTGATCGAGGTGGACCGGTGGATGCGGACGTACAACGTGTCGATGACCGCGTGACGGCGTGACGGCCCGGGTGTGCGACCGATCGAGGACGAATCGAGGACGAGGAGACGGCAATGGGCAGTGCCAGGAACGAACTCGACCGCCTGTCCGATGAGTTCTGGACGTGGCGGACCGCGGCCCAACCCGACTCCTACGACGACATCACCCGGGTGGAGCGACCGTCGGGCTGGCTGCCCGACTGGTCGCACGGCGCGGTCGTCGAACGGCGACGGGTCCTGGCCGAGTTCACCCGCCGCCACGGTGACCTCGACCTCTCGCCGGAGCCGGTCGCAGCCCGGGTCGACGCGGCCCTGCTGGGTTCCGCGCTGGCCCGGGCCCACTGGGAGCTGAACCTCCTGCGGGGCTGGCGACGCAATCCCTGCTTCTACCTCGACCAGGCACTGGTACCCGTCCACAACCTGCTGCTCCAGCCGCCGCCGTGGCCGGACACCCGGGGCCGGGACGTGATCGCCCTGCTGGGCCGGGTGCCCGAACTCCTGGAACAGGCGAGGGACAACCTCACCGGGCATGCGGCAGCCCCGTTCGCGCAGTACGCGCTGCGCCTGCTCGACACCGCGGACGAGGCGCTGGGCACGGCCATGACGGCGCTGGCCCCGTTCCTGGCTACCACCGCGCCGCAGGAGCTCGCCGCGGCCACGGCCGCTGCGCAGCAGGCCCTCGCCGACTACCGGAACTGGCTCCGGGAGCACCTGCCGGCCTTCGGCGCCCCGATCAGCCCCGGCCCGGCGGCCTTCCGCTACTTCCTGCACCGGGTGGCCCTGCTGCCGTACCCGGCGCAGCGGCTGCTGGACATGGGCCGCCAGGAGTACGCCCGCGCGGCCTCGGCCGAACTGGTGCTGCGCCGCCGTCACCGGGACGTCCCGGAGCCGGCGCTGTTCGCCGACTCCGCGCGGCAGGTCGCGCGGCAGCGCGTCGACGAGCAGGACGTCCGGGCCTTCCTGCGCGGCGCGGGCCTCGTCGACCTCCCCGACGGTCTGCGTCACTACCGCAACGCGCCGATGCCGCCCTACCTGGCGCCGTTGGCCTGGCTCAGCGTTCCGCACGACATCTCCTCGGTGCGGCGCCCCGACGACGACGCCGTGCGGTACATCAACGAACCCCGAGCGGACCTGCCCTACTTCCAGCGCGTGGAAGCCCATGACCCGCGCGCGGGAATCGTCCACGAGGGTGTGCACGCCTGGCAGGCGGCGCTGTCCTGGCGCCACCCCAACCCGCTGCGGCGCCACTACTACGACTCGGCGGCGAACGAGGGCATCGCATTCCACGCCGAGGAACTCGCCCTGCAGGCCGGACTGTTCGAGGACAGTCCGGCGGGCGCGCTGTTCGTGGTGAACGCGATGCGCCTGCGCGCCCTGCGGGTGGAGGTGGACGTCTCCCTCGCGGCCGGCGAGCTGTCCCTGGAGCAGGCCGCCGACCGGCTCGCCGAGCGGATTCCGCTGGATCCCGGCACGGCATGGGAGGAAGCGGCCTTCTTCGGTGGGAACCCGGGCCAAGGGCTGAGCTATCTGATCGGCAAGATCCAGATCGAGGGGCTCCTGACGGACTGTGCCCGGCGTGAGGGCGACGCCTTCGACCTCTCCGCCTTCCTCGGCCGGATGTGGTGTGAGGGCAACGTTCCGCTCGCGCTGCAACGCTGGGAACTCCTCGGCGACCGCAGCCACCTGGACGCCGCCCGGCGCCTGGGCGCTCAGTCGTCCCGCTGATCCGGGTCTCCGCCTCCAGCCCGAGGCTGAGATGAGCTGCCGGCCGAAAACTGCGGGAGCGCTTCGATCGCTATCCGCTCCAGCACCTTCATGTCCCGGCGAGCAGTCGGTGTGTCGTGCGGAAAGGGAATCACCAGATCCGTGGCACCCGCCTCCTCATACTGCTTCACGGCAGTGATGAAGGCCTCCGGCGATTCGAGGACCGATCGGTCCTGGCCGAGGAGTACGAGCCTGCGGAGACCCAGCGGATCGCGATTCTCCTCACGGCAGATCTGTGCCAGTCCGGTGATCTGGTGTCGTACCAGGGCGGGTTCGACGCTCTGTGCGATCAGCCCAGGTTTCGGGGAGTATCCGTTGGTCACCCAGATGTCGGCATGGCGGGCGGCAGTTCGCATTCCTTTCGGGCCGGTGGCTGCGACGGCGATCGGTATCCTGGAGCGCGCCTGGCCGCTGGGGTCGATACAGGTTCCGGCGGACCCGTAGTATCGCCCCTGGTAGTCGGTGCTCGCCGTGCGGAGCAGTCGGTCGGTCAGCTCGACGAATTCATGGAACCTTTCGGAGCGCTCGGCCGTCGACCACGGCTCATTGGCCAGGACTTGGGCGTCGACACCACCGGAGCCGGCGCCGAGGCCCACGATGAAACGTCCGTCCGAAAGGTCGTCGAGCGTCACGATCTCTTTGGCGAACGGCACGGGATGGCGGAAGTTGGGCGAGGACACCAGCGTACCCAGGCGGATGTTCCGGGTTGTTTCGGCGGCGGCCGCAAGTGTCGGCACGGCGGCGAACCAGGTCTGTCCGAGGCGTTCACGCCAGGCCACGTGGTCGTAGGTCCAGGCATGATGGAAGCCCAATTGGTCGGCCAGCTGCCAATGGTGTCGGGCAACCTTCCAACTCTCGGAGGGGAGGATTCGTACTCCGATGCGCATTGACCTACCTCTGCTGATCCGTGTCGGCCGGGATTCCTTCCGACAATTTCTCCGGTGCCTGCTCGTGGTCTTTTTCCAGGGGCAGGGCGCGCATGGTCCGCAAGGGTGACAGAAGGGCGGGCAGAGCACTCAGCGTCATCCCGGTGCCGGCGATCCACAAGGTATGTGCCGCTCCGAACGCGGAGCCCGAGGTGCCACCCAGAAGTCCGCCTAGCGCAAGGCCGCCCCATGACACGAAGCGGGCCGTCGCACTCGTTCGGCCCAGGAGCCGATCCGGCGTGAGGGCCTGTTGGAAGCTCGCCTGGGCCACCAGGCGGACGACTCCACCCAGTGAAAGGGCCACGAGTCCGAGGGCGGCGACGTACACGGTCCAGCCCGGCTGCGCCATCGGCATCACGAGGGTCAGCGGGCAGGTGACCAGCGGCGCGATCCAGATGACCGGACCTGGCCCGACCCGCTTCGAGATTCCGGCCGCCAGCAGTGCGCCCAGCAGACCGCCGCAGCCCATGGCCGACAGGATGAGGCCGGTCCCGGTGGCGCCGAGGCCCAGCTGCCTCGTCAGGAAGACCATCAACATGGTCTGGTACATGACCAGGAAGAGGTTGAACACCCCATCCGTGAGCATGGTCGTGCGGAGGATGGGATACGAAAGAACGAACCTCAGCCCCTCCATGATGTCGCGACTCAATCGAGGGCGTTCATGCGGCGCCGGGGCCGGCTCCGGCTCGCGATTTCGGATACCGCACGCGAACAGGCCGGAGGCGGCCATTCCTATCGAACTCGCCACCAGCGTCGCTGGGGCTCCGATCCAGCCGATCAGCGGACCCGATACCCCCGGCCCGCTGATGCTCGTCACCGAGCGTATCGCCGAGAGTTTCGAATTCCCCTCGACCAGGTTATTCCGTCCGACCAGGTGCGGCAGGTAGCTGACGTAGGCAACATCGAAGAAGACGGTGAATAATCCGTGAACCAAGGCGACCGCGTAAAGCAGCCAGATGGTCAGCAGATCCAGTTCCCACGCCACCGGGATGGTCAGGAGGAAGAGTGCCCTTGCGAGATCGGTGGTGATCATGACCGAGCGCTTCCGCATGCGCTCCACCCAGGCGCCCGCCGGGAGCCCGATCAGGAGTGATCCCGCCATGGTCGTTGCGCTCAGCAAGCCGACCTGAAACGGGTCGGCCTTCAAGGAGACGATTGCCACCATCGGCAGTGCGAGGAAGATGACGCGATCGCTCAGCTGGCCGAGCGCGGTGGCAGTGAATAAGAGCCTGAAATTCGGATCGCGTAAGAGTCCAATTCGGGAGGATAGTGGCATCTGAATTTCCTACCGGGTAGGAGAGGTGACAATATCTCCGGACGAACCTAGCAGGGTGCCGGGAGGTTCTCAAGAGTCCTTGAAGGGGCCACCCGCGGTGGCCTCGATTCTCTCGCGACGTTCCGTCGGTTCATTCGAGTTCCAGCGAGTGGTCCTTCGATGGTCAGGCGGTGGTGCAACAGCCACAAATGCGTCAGTCGGCACCTTCGCGGCGTGGCCGATCGTGTCCGGCCCACCACGCTCACCGCGCAGCCGCGACCGAGGAGCGGGGTCCCTTTGACGCCCGCGTCCGGCGGGCCCGCGCCGGAGTACCGTGGAAGCGTCGAGGCATAACCGCCGTCGGCGGATGCCGGAGCTGTCCTCGACGCGTGACCGGGCCCGGGACCCGGGCCCTTCGGGGGCGGTGTCCGCAGGTGGAGGTTCCACTGCTCGGGTGCGGCGGCCTGGTGACCGGAGGTGCCGATGGCGCGCGAGCGTGTGCCCCCGGCCGACGACTCCCGGCAGAGCCCGGTCGGCGCCGTCGGCAAGGTGACGGTGCCCATTCCGCCGGGCGGTCCGGGCGAGGTCCTCGTCGCCCTGCGGGGCGGTTCGGAGGTGTTCGCCGCTTGGTGCTCGCAGCCGGTCGGCCGGGATGTCCGGGTGGTCGTGGTGGACGCGATCTCGGCCCGCTCGGTGATCGTCGAGCTGCTTCCGGCCTAGCCACGGGCCGCAGTCCCGACAGTCAGGTGGTTGGTCATGTTTTTTTGGCACGTTCCCGCCCCCAACGAGGCGATGCTCATCTCCGGCTCCAAGCACAAGGCGCAGGACACCCAGTTCCGCATCGTCACCGGCCACGGGAGCCTGGTCCTGCCGGTCAAGCAGAAGGCCCGGATGCTCTCCCTGGCCCTGCGGGAGGCGGAGATCGCCGAGGACTGCGTCACCCAGCAGGGGATCCGGCTCACCGTGCGTGCGGTCTGCGTGTTCAAGGTCGGCGACGACGCCGTGTCGATCGCCAACGCCGCCCGCCGCTTCCTCTCCGAACAGGACCAGATGGAGGAGCTCGTCGGCCGGATCTTCGCCGGCCACCTGCGGTCGATCGTCGGCGGACTGACCGTGGAGCAGATCATCCGGGAACGCAGCAGGGTCGCCCAGGAGGTGATGGCGGGTAGCCACGGCGAGATGGAGAAGCTCGGCATCGTGGTCGACGCGCTGCAGATCCAGGAGATCGAGGACTCGACCGGCTACATCGACAACCTCGCCGCGCCGCACGTGGCGGCGGTCGCCAGCCAGGCCCGGATCGCCCAGGCCAAGGCCGACCAGGAGGCCACCGAACGGGAGCAGCAGGCGGCTGCCCTGAAGGCCGAGTACGAGCGTGACACCGCGATCAAACGGGCCGGGTTCCTCGCCGAGACCGAGCAGTCCAGGGCCCGCGCCGCCCAGTCCGGCCCGCTCGCCGAGGCCCGGGCGTCCCACGACGTCATCGACGAGCAGACCGCGCTCGCCCAGCGCCGGGCCGCACTGGCGGCGCAGCAGTTGGAGGCGGAGGTGCGCCGCCCGGCGGACGCGGAGGCGTACCGGCAGCGGACGCTGGCCGAAGCCGCCCGTGACCGGGTGAAGTTCGAGGCGGACGGCAACGCCTACGGCGAGCGGGCCCTCGCCCAGGCGCAGGCGGACGCCAACATCGCCCGGGCCGACTCCCTGCGCGGCGGGAACCAGGAACTCATCGCCGCCAACCGGATCGTGGAGAACCTTCCGGCCCTCGCGGACGCGGCCGCCCGGGGCATGTCCGGAGCCGATCTCACGGTCCTCAACGGCAGCGACGGAGTCAACCAGATGGCGGCCGGCATCGTCAGCCAGGGCCTCGCCATCCTGCACGCCCTCCAGCACCCGACGGCCGCGCCCGCCGTCGGCAAAGCCGAACCGCACCACCCCGAGGGCACCTGAAGCCCCGGAGTTCCGGAGCACCGAAACCTCGAAACCACGAAGCCCTGAAGCCCCGGAGCCCTGAAGCCCCGGCGCCGCGGGCCGGGGAGTGCGCCAGGTGATGCCGGACCGGGGGCGGTCCGCGATGATCGGTAGTGAGAGCACGGTGCGGCCGGGAGGTGGCCGCTCTCCTGGAAGCCCGGTCCGGGCGTCGATCAGCCCACGACCGTGGTGACGGATCCGGTCAGGAGGCCCGCGATGTCCCAGGAATCCGCGACGGCGATGCGCGCGGTGCGGCGCGCCACTCCCGAGGAGCGGGCGGTCCGCGGCAAGGCGGCCCGCCGTCGCGCACCCCGGTCGAGCCACGCCTGGTACGAGCCGTCGAAGGACCGGCCGGATCCGCTGGGCATCCTGGCGGCCCAGTCGGCCCGCCGGGTCCCCGAGCTGGTGCCCATCCGCTACAGCCGGATGAGCGAGTCTCCGTTCCGCTTCTACCGGGGCGCCGCCGCGATCATGGCGTCCGACCTGGCCGGCTCGCCGGACTCGGGGATCAGGGCGCAGCTGTGCGGCGACGCCCACATGCTGAACTTCCGGCTGCTGGCTTCCCCGGAGCGGCAGCTGCTGTTCGACATCAACGACTTCGACGAGACCCTGCCCGGCCCCTGGGAATGGGACGTCAAACGGCTGTCGGCGAGCCTGGTCATCGCGGCCCGGGCGAACGGCTTCGATGACGACGAGCGCTCGGACATCGTGCGGGCCACGGTGCGGTCGTACCGCGAGGCGATGGCCCGGTTCGCGGACATGAGCAACCTCGACGTCTGGTACACCAAGATGGACGCGGGCCGCCTCCGGGAGCTGGCCGAGGACCGGATCCACAAGCGTGGACGCGAGAACCTCGCGCACGCCCTGACCAAGGCCCGTACCCGGGACAACCTCCAGGTCTTCGAGAAGCTCACCGAGACGGTGGACGGGCGGGTCCGGATCGCGGCCGACCCGCCGCTGCTCGTACCGCTGTCCGACCTGGTCCCGGTCGTCACCCGCGGGGAGCTGGAACGCCTGTTCCGTGACCTGGTCGAGCGCTACGCCCGCACCCTGTCCACCGACCGGCGCACCCTGCTGGAGGACTACCGGCTGGTGGACGTCGCCCGCAAGGTGGTCGGCGTGGGCAGCGTCGGCACCCGCTGCTGGATCTTCCTGCTGCTCGGGAAGGACGGCCGGGACCCGCTGTTCCTGCAGGCCAAGGAGGCGGACGAGTCCGTCCTGGCCGCCCACGTCGGAGCCGGCCGGTACTCGAACCAGGGTGAGCGGGTGGTCGCCGGCCAGCGGCTGATGCAGGCCGCGGGCGACATCTTCCTCGGCTGGGAGCGGGTGGAGGGCATCGACGGCCGGCGTCGGGACTTCTACACCCGCCAGCTGCGCGACTGGAAGGGCATCGCCGTGGCGGAGGAGATGGTGCCGCGCGGCATGAGGGCGTTCGGCGAGCTGTGCGGCGCCACCCTGGCCCGCGCGCACGCCAGATCCGGTGACCGGATCGCGATCGCCGCCTACCTCGGCCGCGGCACCTCCTTCGACCGCGCGCTGGCCGTGTTCGCCGAGTCGTACGCCGATCAGAACGAACGGGACCACCGGGCGCTCCTGCAGGCCGGCCGCCGCGGTCACCCTGAGGTGTGAACGCCTCCCGGACAGCGTGCGCACCGCGCCCCAGACAGGACAGGACAGGACAGGACCGTCCGGGGCGAACCGACAGCGGACCGCTACTGCGCGCCACCACCGCCTCCCACAGGGGCAGTTGTCGTCGACGTCGGAATCGGTGGCAGGGACCCCGTCGAGCTCGCCCGGCCCGAGGACGTCGGCATCCCGTCGGTGCCGCCGGTGGCGCCGGTGGGGGCGCGGACGGGCCGGGTGCCGGCGTGTCTCTGCGCGAACCTGATGTGGACGGCTGCACGCTCTTCCGCGACCACCACGTCGAGGACGACGACCTGCGCGCCACGATCACCGCGCAGCTCGACGACCTGGAGAAGGCGCCGGTCGAGCGTCGGATGCGCATCGCGCCGCCGGCCCGCCGCGCATCGCGCCGCTGACCGGTGTCTCCCCGGTCCGCCCGGTCAGGGCATGGTCGGACGGACCGGAGAGGGGGACGCCGGCCCGAGGCTGAGGAGGGGAGGCTCGCCTCGGGCCGGCGGGCTCGGGTGTCAGTTGGCGCAGCGGGTACCGGGGGCGGGCATCGTGCCGGCCACCAGATAGGCCTCGTACGCCGCGTCGATGCAGGTGTTGCCCCGGCCGAAGGCGCCGTGCCCCTCGCCCTCGCGGGTGAGCAGGGTGGCGTGGGCCAGGCCCTTGGACAGGTTCTCCGCGGCGGCGTACGGCGTGGCCGGGTCGCCCGTGCTGCCGACGACCAGGATCGGGGCGCTGCCCTCGGCCCGGACGACGTGCGGCTTCTCGGGGGTCTTGAACGGCCAGTTCTCGCACCTGCCGTGCTGGTAGTCCTCGACCGAGACGCCCTGCGTGACCAGCGGGGCCTCGGCCTTGAGCTTGGCCACGACAACCTGCGCGCGTTCCGGGGACGGCGCGGCGGCGGCTCCGTCGGCGCAGGAGATCGCAGTGTGGGAGTCGCTGAGGCTGGTGTAGTGGCCCTTCTCGTCACGGCCGTGGAAGCGGTCGGCGGACGCGAGGAGGAGGTCGCCGCGCTGCTGGACCATGGCCATGGTGAGGGCGGCGCGCAGGGCCGGCCAGGCGTCCGTCTCGTCGCCGTAGAGGAGGGCTTGGGTGCCGGCCCAGCCCAGGTCGCTGGTGAGCTTGCGCCCGTCGGCGGTGTCCAGCGGGTGGTCGTGCAGGCTCTCCAGGTAGTCCGCGGCCTTCTTCGCCGCGGTGTCCGGGTCGCTGCCGAGCGGGCACTCGGCGGCGTGGGCGCGGACGCAGTCGGCGGCGAAGTGCTGGAGCGAGGACTCGAACCCGATGATCTGGTCAGTGGACTCGTCCAGGGTGTCGGCGGCCGGGTCGACCGCGCCGTCCAGGATCAGACGACCGGTCCGGGCGGGGAACTCCTCGGCGTAGAGCGTGCCCAGGTAGGTGCCGTAGGAGATGCCCAGGTAGTTGAGCTTGGGATCGCCGAGCGCCTGGCGCAGGACGTCGAGGTCGCGGGCGGTGTTGCGGGTGCCGACGAAGGGGAGCAGCTTGCCCGACGTCGCCGCGCAGGCGGCGGCGAACTCCTTGTCCCGCTGTTCGAGCACCACACGACGTTTCGTCGGGTCGACGGGGATGTCCACCTGGTCGCGGTCGTCCCGCTGCCGGTCGGTCAGACAGGTCACCGGGGAGCTCGCCCCGGTGCCCCGCGGGTCGAACCCCACGACGTCGAAGCGGTTGTGCAGGGCGCCGTCGAAGAGCTTTCGCCCCATTTCGACCATCTCCACGCCGGACCCGCCGGGTCCGCCGGGGTTGATCACCAGGGAGCCGACCCGCTGGGCGGGATCGGCCGCGGGCAGCCGGACCAGCGCGATGCCGAGCGCCTCGGTGGCCGGGTCGGTGTAGTCCAGCGGAATGCGCAGTTCGCCGCACTGCAGCCCGGTCAGGTCGACCGGCCGGCTCTCGGAGTCCGGCCGGCAGGTGTGCCAGTCGATGTGCTGGCCGTAGAAGGCGCCGAGCCGGGGGTCGTCGGCTCCGGCAGGCTTGGCGGCGGCGCCGGCTGAGCTGACGGCGCCTGCGTCGGTCGATTGGTCGGGTGTCAGGTCGTTGCAGGCGGTGGTGAGCAGCAGGCTGCCGGCGGCGAGCGCCGCCAGCATGAGGCGGTGGCCGGTCCGGTGGGTGGTCATGGGGGTTCCTGTCGAGCGGGATCGGGTGTGACGGTGGTTCGGTGCGGACGGCCTCGGCCGTCGACGGTCGATGGGCCCGCGCGGTGGGGCGCTTCCTCCCGCGGGGTGGCGCGTTCCGTCCCGTCGTGCCCGGCGGAGGGGGCGGTGTCCGGCTGGACTCGCGCTTCCAGCGGATCAGGTCGAGTCGTGATCTGACGATGCGTCAGAATGCGTCAGAACTGTTCCCGGGGAATCTCTCGGTGCGATCCGCCCGGGCCGGGCTTCCCGGTACCCCTGGCCGGGCCGGGATTCCCGGTACCCCTGGCCGGGCCGTCGCGCCGGGCGCCGGGGGTCAGTGCCCGGCGGCGGCCCTGTCCAGGTCGGCGGTGAACCGTGCGAACTCCTTCCGCCAGCCGAGGCGGACGTTCATCCGGGTGGGCGTGTCGTTCCCGGGGAGGACGAACGGGAAGGAGCTCCAGAGCAGTTGGCGGCGGACCTCGCCCATCCGGCGCGCCGCGTCATCCCGGTCGAAGCTGTGGACGAGGCTGCCCGGCCGCTGTCCCAGCCCCCTGGTCCTGACCTGGTGGAAGTGGACGGACCGCGCGGTGGCGGTGACGAAGTAGGTGTCGGCGTCGAGGCCGCCACCGAGGCAGGAGAGCCACGGGCTGTCATTGAGGAACACGCCGAAGACGGTGAGCGGAGGGTCGGTCACATCCATCTCCCGCACCGTCTGCTCGACCTGCTTGATCGTGGCGGCCTTGCGCACTGCCATCCGTCCGTCCTCCCGCCCCGGCCGGCCCGGCGTCGGGGCCGGCCCTGTCCGTGACCGATCGGGCGTCGACTGTCGCCCGGGGGTGGCCGGGGCGCATCCCGTGCCCCGGCCGTGGCCCAACGTAGGGGCTGCGGGGGTCGGAGAGGATGACGGTCGGCACCGAAAGACTCAGGACGTTCGGGACCCTTCGGTCCGCAAGGATCGGGCCGGTGACCCGGCAGTGGAAGGCGCCGGGGAAAGTCTGCGGGCCGTCCGGTGCCGCTTCGGGCCCGTCGGCCCCGTCGGATCGTCTAGTCTCGTCGAATCCCGCGCTCTTCCGCCGGGATTCCCCGTGCCGCCGTCCGCAAACCGCGGAGCGTGGTCGTTCTCAGCCGTCGGCGTTTCACCGCCGGCTTCCGCCTGGCCGGACGGTGCCGTCGTCCGGATCGGCCTCGTCCGCGCGGCCGGGATCTTCCTCCAAAGTCCTGAAACACTCACGGAGTTGACGTTGTCCGACCGCTTCCGAGCCCTGCCCCCGTCGCCCACCGTCGCGGGCGCCGCCCGGCGGGCCGCCGCCCGGGGCCGGGCGCTGGCCGCCTCCCTCCGGCTTGCGACCGGGGCGGCCGCGGGCCCGCCGCGGGCGGGCGCCTCGGCCGCACCGCCGCCGCCGACCGCCCCCCCCCCGCCCCTCGTCCCGGCCACCACCATCCCGGCGGCCGGCCGGACGTGCCTCACCGGAGTGCTGACCTACGACCACCACGACGCGGAGGCCGGCACGAAGGGGGCCGAGCGGCTCACCACCGCGGTGGCCCGCGGCGGCACCTGGGAACTGTGGGGCCGGCTCTCGACGGACGGCGCGGACCGGTTGCTCGCCTCGGGCGTCACCGACGACGGGGGCGGGTTCCGGGCCTGCGCGGGCCGGGCCGGTGAGCTGACCGAGGCCCACGTGAGGTTCCGGTCCAGCGGCGGCGACCTGTGGCGGGTGATCAGCCCCACCGGCGGCACCGAGTACGCCTTCGACTCCGCGCGGCTGCGCGACGTCGCGGGCATCCGGGACCTCGGCACCCTCAAGGTGCCCGCCGACCGGCAGGGCGCCTGGAAGATCGTCGACACCGTGGGCGACCTCTACCGCAAGGTGACGGCCGCCGAGGGCCCGGGCTCGCGCTGCTGGACCCGTCACCGGACGACCGGAGGCTGCGACGAGCTGACCTTCACCTGGGCGCCGGACGCCACCGTCGGCGGTTTCTGGGAGCCCGACACCCGCAACGTCGTGCTCGCCGGCGAGCACACTGCCTCCCGGCACACCATCCTCCACGAGGCGTCCCACTGGCTCCAGTTCGAGCTCTACGACCACTGGTTCCCGGACGCCCCGGGCTGCGAGAACCACACCTTCGACGTCGCCAGCACGCCCGGGTGCGCCTGGACCGAAGCCTTCGCGGACGCGGCGGCGGCCTACGCGCTGGGCGACTACCGCTACGTCTACCCGGACGGCCAGGACTTCGACCTGCACAACGACGGCGCCACCGCGTGGGACCGCGGCGATGCCGTCCAGGGCCGCGTCGGCGGCTCCCTGCTCGACCTCTGGGCCGCGGACGGTCCGGACGGCGGGACGTGGGACCGGACCGTCCGGCTGATGGGCGAGCAGCGCAGCGCCGACTTCCGCCAGTACTTCACCGAGGACCGGCCCCGGGCGGGTCTCTCCACCACGGACGCGGCCGGCCGGATCATCGCCGACCACACCATCGCGTACTGACCGGCGGTCCCGGCGCAGGTGGGGGAGGCCCCTGGTTGCTGTCTGCTGACAAGCCCAGTGGCAGGCAACGGGGTTGCTCGTGCTCGTGCTCGTGCTCTGGCGCCGAAGCAGGCCGAGGCGCAGATGCCGACCGGCCGTGCCCAGTGCGACCGGGGTGGAGCCTCCGATGTCATCTGCCCGATCCGGCTGAGCTGCTGGAACACGCGCCGGCGTAGTGCCGGACCTCTCAGCGGCAGGGCGTGGCCACCTCCGGGATGCAGGGCGGCGACAATGGGGTCGCCGCCCTGGTCCACAACGCCGAGTCAGGCCTCCAGGTCGTAGGCCGCGGTCACCGGGGCGTGGTCGGACCAGCGCTCGGCGTGGGTCTCGGCGGACGCCGGCAGGGCGGGAGGTGGTGGAGGTCCGCTGCAGGGACGGAGGACCTGCACCACCTCCCGCTACGTCCACACGGGCCGAGTGCTACCAGTGGTCGTGGCCGTCGCAGTGGTCGTGATGCCCGTCGTGGCCGCCGTGCCCGTCGTCGTCATGCCCGTGGCGCTCGATCGTGGTGGGGTCGGTGGCGGTGTGGGTGGTGCTGTCACCGCCGCCGGTGACGGTAGCGGTGTTGGTGACCCGCTCACGGGCGTGGCAGGAGACATCGACCTTCAGGGTGATGGGTGGGTAGCTGTGCCCGGCAGACAGGATGTCGCTGCGCGTACAGGTGAGGGTGGCCGGAACGCAGTTCCATCCCACGCCGGTGATCCTGTCGGCCCGAAGACCTTCGGGGAGGAGGTCGTGGACGGTGACCGTGGTGCCATTGGTGGGGCTGGCCGTCGCGAGGTTACCCACAGTGATGGTGTAGACGCCGTCCTCGCCACTGACGAAGGGGTCCGTGTGACTCTTGGCGATGGTCAGGCTGACCGGGACGACCGTGAACGTGAGGCTGGTATTGCCGCTACTGCTGGTTCTGGCAGCGCGGTCGGTGCCGCCGGGGCCAGTGGTGCCACTGGGCTTGGTGAGGCCAATGGCGGTCAAGGGCTCGATCACCGGCGCCGTCGCGTAGCCGACCCGGGCGACGCGGGTGGGTTGAACCGTGGCTGTCCAGGTCGTGGCCAGGACGATCAGCAGGACGGCCAGCCCGGTCAGCGTGACCGCCCCCGCCCTCCGGGCCCGCACCCTCAGCCACGGTCGCCACATGCCGCCCGCACCTCCCGTGCCGCGGCTTGCTCCGGCCCGCCCTCTCCCGTGTCCGAACACCGACATCTCCGCTTCCAACCGTCGATACCAAGCCGTGGTTACTCATAGCGACACGAACATGACTTTCAGTATCCGTGCGGCAGGGGGCGGGCGAGAGGTGTGCCGACGTCGGCGCCCCGGCGAGGATGGCGCCGGCGCAGAAGGAGCGGTGACACGCTCGACGAGAACCGTCATACGTCGCTCACGGAGCAGATCAGCCGACGGCGACGGCGGGTCGTGGTCGGAGTGGTCATCGACGGCGCCGGAGGAACCTGGAGAGCAGAAGGCAGAGAGCGGCGAGGGCGAGGGCTGAGAGCCAGGCCACCACCGAGGTGGGGAAGTCCCCTTGCAGGGCGGCCGACGCGGCGTCCGCTCCGACGCTGCCGGGGGTCGACGGGAAGGTGATGGTGGCCCGGGTGGTGTGCTCCACCAGGCCGCTTCTGAGCGCGAGCTCCCCGGTCCACGGGCCGTTCGGCAGCGTCGCGTCCAGCGGGACGACCACCTCCCCGCTGTCGCCGGGAGCCAGTGTGGCGCCCGTCCTGCCGGTCGAGAACGGTCCGGTGTGCTGTCCACCCGGCCCGTCGAGGAGGGACAGTGTCCCGCTGATGTCCAGGGCGCGACCCCCCGTGTTGTGGATCCGGGCGCGAACCTCTCCCCGCCCGTCGCGGGCTCGGGCCGGATAGAGCCGTTCGATCGTGAAGTCCGAGGGTGGCTCGTCACCGGGACCGACGTCGATGTACATGCGGACGCCCACCCGGCCCAGCACCGTCAGAGTGTGCGAACGATCCGTGGGGGCGGCCGTCTGCGCCCAGATGACGCCGTATCGCTCCCCGGCGGCGGCGTCCCCGGGCACCCGAACGGTGGTGCGCACCCGCGCCGTTTCGGAGGCCGCCAGCTCGAGGTCCGCCGCATCGAATGATGTCCAGCCGGTCAGCTCGTCGGGGGTGCGCTGCGGCGCGAAGGTGAACTCACCCTTCGCGATGGTGGCTGCCGCGGCGTAGACCTTGACGTGCATCGGTGTGGACGACCTGTTGGTGATCTCCACCCGCCGTTCGATGGTCGAGCCGGGTGCGAGGTGATCGATGATGTAGGCATGCGCTCGGGGATCGGCGCGGCGGTTCTCCGGAGCGTCGAGAAGCTTGATGGCGATGGTCCTGTCGGCAGCCGGGTCCTGGGGGGAAGACGCCGCGGGTGCCTCGTGACCTGCCGCCGGCATCACCCCGGCGGCCTGCACGAAGGCCAGCATCAGCAGGAGAACCCAGTACCGGCGCGCGCCTTTCATTCCGTCAGGCAACGGATTGGGTCAGCGTTCCGGTGTAGGTTCCGCCGACGGCGCCGGCGGGCACGCTCACGGCGACTGTCGGGTTCCAGCTCGCGGTGTTGTCTCCGACGCCGGCGCTCCCGGTGAGTACCGTCTGCGCGGAGTTGCTCAGCGTCACGTCCGTTGTGGTGACGGTGATGGTGCCGGTCGTCGTCACCGTCCCGACCGAGTAGGTGGCGTCGGTGGCGGGAATCGTCGACGGACCATTCGCGAAGTCCGTCTCCGCCGCGGTCACCGTCCAGGAGGCCGAGGCGAGGGCGCGGTTGTCGGTGACGGTACAGGGGCCGATCGCCCCGCTGATCGTGGTGCCGGGCGCTCCCGAGCCCAGGCTGACGCTGACCGGGACCGACATCGACAATGCGCCGGACGTGACGGTGAACGTGACCGTGGTGCTGGGGTCGCCGTCCGCGGCGGCGAGGCCTGGCTGGACCAGGGCGAGAATGGCGGCTGCGGCCGCGACGAACAGGCTTCGTGCACGCATGATGGCTCCCGGAACGGCCCGCCAGAGGACATTCTGGCCGACGGCGGACATGCTGGCTGACGCGCCCCAGACAATCCGGCGCAACCTGTTCACACAAGGCGACGCGCGCCGCGTTCCGCCATACGAATGGCCACCTCTCAACCGGAGCGAAGCCCGGCCCGCCCCATCGGCACCCTCGGACCGTCTGACGGAGCGTCCGCGGATCGCAGGCGCGGCACCGGACGTCGTCGACCTCGAACCGCTGCCCGTCGAGCACCCCCTGCGCGCGGCTCCCAACGCCCTCCGGACCCCGCACATCGGATACATGACCGACGACCCCTTCGAGGTCTTCTACCGTGACGCAGTCGAGGACATCGCCGCCTGGGTCGCCGGCACCGAGCTGTGCACCCTCACGTGAACGCGCGCCATGATCTCCCACTCCTTCGAGAGCGCGTGCCGGGCCGCCGACCGACTCCGCCTGAGCCAGGTGCGAGACCTTGTCTTCATCCCCGTGCGTGTCCGACACACGCGAACCCACCATCGCCCGGTCCGACGCCAACGCCGTCCTCATGCCGATGAGCCTCCGCCTACCGCCAGGCCGGCAGACACCCTCGAACAAGCCTTGCTCGAACGAGTGGACCTTTATCGAAAAGGCGTCCATCCGCTGACCGATCGGGCAGGTACTCCTGAAGGCCGCGGTGGAGGAACACGGCCGAGCAGCCGGGCGAGGCCGCGTTCTTTCGGCGCCTACACCTGGTCCTCATAGACCACCTGCCCGACGGCCTCCACCGCGCCGTCGCTACGGCTGAGCGGGACGACCCAGGCCGGGCACCGGTGGTGTGGCTGCCGCCGGCCGACGGGGCCCGGATGGCCAAGCCTCTGTTCGCGGAGGCGGAGTGGGCCGCGGTCCAGGCGCTGATGGACGAGCGCTCGGTGACGAAGGAGCGCTCGAACGGCGCCTCGCCCTGGCTCGGCGTTGCGCTCTGCGACCGCTGCGGCGACCGGTTCTACCGGCAGGTGAACCTCGCCGAGAACGGCAAGACCTATGAGTACTACCGCTGCGCGAAGACGGCCGGCAAACCCGCCTGCAAGGGCCAGTCCGTCAAGGGCGAGCGCGTCACCGCCGCGATCACCGCCCTGGTCGAGCGCTTGGCCGGCCTGGCGATGACGGTGCGCAGATTCATCCCCGGCGAGGACCACACCGAACAGCTCAACCACGTCACCGCGGCCATGCGCGACCTCCGCGAGGAACGCCGCAACTTGTTCGACTACCCCGGCGGCGACGACGAGTACGCCGAAGCCCTCGAAGTCCTCGTCGACGAACGCCGCCGCCTCGCCGCACTCCCACAACGCCCCTCCGCCTGGGTGGAAGTCGAGACCGGCCAGACCTTGGCCGCCGCCTGGGCCCAGGCCGACCAGGAACGACGCCGCCGGCTCCTCCTCGGCCTCAAGGCCCGCCTCTACATGACCCCCACCATCGAAGGCTGGTACCTACCAGCCGAACCCGAAGCGCGAGTAGAGCAACGGCAACGCGCTGGAAGGTCGGCGTAGATCGCGAAGCGGACGAGCAACTGGCGGCCGTCATCGACAGATTCGACGGGCCGCTTCCGTGCGGGGGAGCGGCTACGGCGCTAGCCTCTACCGTCGGCTGCTGGTAGCACCGCCGTGGATGCCCTCGACCACGAGTGGGCCACCCTGACACTCCGGAGTGGCCACCCTCCGGGCCACCGGATTGGCTGTCTCCGATGCCGTCGACCACGTCCTCGGCCACAGCTCTCCCCAACAAGCCGAAGATAGGCAATAAGTTGGTCGAGCGTCGGGCACTGTAGTCATCGAGGAGTTGGCCACGATCAAGCCCGGATCTGCCGAATCATCCAACCGAGGAGTCCTGGGCTGGCAGGATGGCCGGACCGGTAGTTGACGCCGGTGCTGGACGAGGAGCATGTGTGGGACCGCATGTGATCAACGATCGTTTCCTGCTGGTGGGAGACAGCGCGCGCAGCGGCGGTCTGTCGAAGGTGCGCAAGGCCGTCGACACGGCAAACAGCGACAGTGACAGGCAGTTCGCGGCGATCAAGTTACTCAAGCGGCGCGACGACGAAATCATCAAGGTCTTCCTGGAACGGGAGACCGCCGCACTCAAAGCTGTCGAGCACCCTCATATCGTGCGGATGCTGGAGTCGGGCTGGGACCCGGTTCTGGAGCGGTACTACATCGCCCTGGAGTGGGCGGAGCGCAGCCTGAAGGACGATCGACAGGATCGTCGGCTGGGACGCCCACTTCGAGAAGATCGTGTCACCGCCTTGTAACAGTCAGCGATGATCAAGGAGCGGCACAGGATCGGGCTCACCGGCCGGGACCGCGCGGCGAAACCCCGGACGGGCATCGCTCCGGGTGAGAGGTTCGCCTGTTCGGCTCAGCGAGGATGACGGCCAGGAGACGGCGCCCGGAGACCTTCCTACCGTTGGACCCCGGGAGGCTGCATCCCCGCGGAGTCCGGCCGAGGACCTCTCGCCCGTCGGCCACCGCTCACGCCGAACCCGGCAGTCGACTTCCACCGTGACCACGCAGGGTCCGGGTCGAAGGAGATGAAGGACATGAACACCACGCGCACCGCCCGCACGCCCGCGACACCCGCACTGAACGGGTGCCGGACATCACGCCGCCGCCTTCGGGCACGGATCGGGCTCGCCGCGACCGCCACGGCCCTGTCGCTGGTGCCGATCGCCCCGTCCACCGCCAGCGCGGCACCCCACCTCCCGCTCACACAGATCGTGCGGGAGGCCAAGGTGAAGGCGCAGCAGGAGCACCCCGGCTCGCAGTTCTACGACGCGGACGCCGTCCTGCTGACACCCACGACCAACCCCGATGACGTCCAGGCCTGGTGGATCCGCTTCCGGGCCATGGGCTCGGAGCCGTCCTTCGAGTACAAGTACTCGACCACCGGTCAGTACCAGAGCACGCAGCCGTGGAGCGTCCCGATCGGGATCCAGGCCATCTCCCCGTTCACCATGACGGAGGTCCAGGCCCACGATCTGGCCGTCAAGGCCGGGCACACCGGCGCGTTCAAGCCCCTGTACCTCAATGAGCCCGTCGTGCAGAACCCGCATCCCACCTACTACTTCTGCATTCCCAGCGAGGGCAGGACGGTGGCGGTGGACACCGTGACGGGCCACGTCACCACGCCGTGGTCGTGCTAGTGACCACAGCGTGAGCCCTGTTCGGTGGCCGTCCCCCAGCGGGGGTGACGGCCATCGGCGGCTGGCGACCCTTGCCCTCCGCCCGCTCGGTGCCGCCGACCGGGCGGGCGACAAGGGTCGCTGGCCTGGAGCGCGAAGGGCCGGCTGTAGCCGGTCAGCCGGGCCCGGGTACGAGCGGGGGCCGTGCCGGTTCGGCCGGTCGCCGCGGATCCGCGCCGGCCGTTGCGGCCAGCATGCTCTGTGTCGCCGGCATCGCCCCGGTGGCGCTGTCCGGGACCGCCCACGCGCAGGGCACCTGCACGGTCTCGGGCCCCACCACCACCTGTACGTTCGCCTTCACGGGCGCCGAGCAGACGTTCACCGTCCCGAGCGGCGTCACCCAGGTCGACGTCACGGCGATCGGCGCGGCCGGCGGCCTGCAGGGTGTCAACAAGACGCCCGGCGGCCGCGGCGCGCAGGTCTCGGGCACGGTCACCGTACCTGCGCCGCCGACAGATCCCCGCCCGCATCGCCCGCCGCGGGATCGAGACCTCCAGCCGTCTCGGCCGGCACCGCTGGCTGGTCGAGCGCACCGTTGCGTGGCTCGGCGGCTTCCGCCGACTTCACCGTCGCTACGAGCGAAAGGCTGACCACTTCGCCGCCTTCGCCAGCATCGCAGCAGCCCTCATCTGCACCCGACGCCTCTCCAAATGAGATCTCCTCTCATGCCATCAGTGTGCTCGCGACCACTGGCAGCGCCCCCGCGGCCCGGCAACGCCCATCTGGACACGGCGGGCGGCGACGACCGGCGGGTGCTGGCGGGTGCCGGCGGTGCTGGGATTCCGAAGGAACCGGTCGGCCCCGGGCGCTCGCCGAAGGCCCGGCCGACGCGGGAGCGGCGAAAAGGTTGGTGTTCAGGGCCGACGGAACCGGGTAACGTCGTTGCCATGTTCTTCCAGACGCCGACTTACGAGTGAGCGCGTGATGGGCCCCTGCTGACGTCCTTCGACGTCGCCGCCCGTCCCCCACCGATGAATCCGTAGATCACTTCACTTCACTTCACCACCGGGAGAACCCACGACCGTGAGCAAGAACATCAACAACCCCGTGGGCATGGGCGGCGGCCAGCGCAAGAGGCAGTCCCGCGCCGAACGGCAGAACAACGGTCCGCACCGCAACCTCGACCGCCAGGGTGCAGCCGACCAGAAGGCGGAGCTGGTGCGCAAGATGCGCGAGAAGGCAGGAACGGCTGACGGCGCCGGGCAGGCGGGCGGCGACACCGTACAGGGCTGACGCACCGCCGCCGCAGCGCGGCACCGCACGGGGCAGGGCTCGGACCGCGACGCGCGGTCCTAGCCCTGCTGCCGTACCGGGCGCGGCCGGTCCCGCTCAGCTCTTGGCCGACCACCCGCGTCTCAACTCAGCTGACCACCCGGGCAGCCGCAGAATCGGCAGCCCCGTCACTGCCACCACCCCGAGCTGCACCAGCAGCCCAGCACGTTCCCGTGCCCAGCCCGGGCAACACCGCAGCCGGCGGTGGCAGAGGATGTGGACAGGGCCGCAGGACAATACTGGTGGACACTTCGGAGGGACAACCGCGAAACCCGCTGGCCAGAACGACTCCGGCGGACAGGCCGATGCGGAACCCACAGGCGGGCTCTGCTGAAGGGTCGACAGATTGTCGTCACCCGCAGCGACCGGGGCCCTGGGGGACCATTTGGGGACCAGTTTGGGGCCACGACTGGTGAGCGCCCGTGGGCGGTAACAGACATCTATGTACGAACTTGAACCCGGTTGGGCATCGAGCGGGTTCGAGCTCTGTCGACCGTGGATCTTCAGATGAGTCTCAACTTCCCTTGTTTTCAGTGCAGTTGAGATGCAAGAAAGCCGAGGCCTTGAGGTCTCGGCTGCCGAGAATGGTTGAAACCCTTGACTGGGGGTCATGAGGTACCTACCCCTTCAGGGATCGGCCGATCACGGGCAGCGGACCTGATCAGGCGGTGGACGGCGGAGTGAACCGCCTTCCCTGCCACTCGCGAGGCCTAAATCGAATTCACGTAGGCGGGTTAGCGCGCTTGTCTCGCTGTCGGATTGATTCGGCGAGGGCTTTGCGGGTTTTGACTGTACTCGGATGAGAATCGCCAAGAAGTTTTTCACGATCCGCGAGGGTTGCCTCGAAGAGGGGAATGGCGTGTTCAAAATTGCCGATTTCATAATAGAAGTTGGCAAGGTTGATGCGGCTATTGATGGTGTCGGGGTGGCTTTCGCCGAGGGATCGTTCGCGGAGGTTTAGTGCCATCTCGCCTAGGGAGATAGCGCGCTCGAATTCGCCGACTGACTGGTAGGTGCAGGCCAGATTACTGAGGCTGGAGAGTGTGCTGAGGTGGGTTTCTCCGAGGACCTGCTGCGACTGGGCAAGGGCAGTTTCGAGAAGGGGTAAGGCGCGCGTGAGGTCGCCAGTCTCGTAAAGCGATCCAGCGAGGTTGTTACGGCTTGTGATGGTGTCGGGATGGGTGGTGCCGAGGATCCGCTCACGCATGGCGAGGGTGACCTCATGAAGCTGAATGGAACGTTCAGTCTGGCCAGCTGATTGATAGGCGCAGGCCAGATTGCTTCGGTTCAATAGGGTGTTGGGGTGAGTCTCGCCGAGAATCTGCTCTAATTGAGCGAGGGTGCTCTCATAAAGGGGGATGGCGCGCGCGAGATCATCGGCCAACCGGTAGGCATGGGCGAGGTTTGTGCGCGCGACAAGGGTGGTGGGGTGGGTTTCTCCAAGGACTCGCTCGAATTGATTTAGAGAGGTTTCATAGAGAGAGGTGGCGCGCGTGAAGTAACCGGCAGACTGGTATGCGCCAGCCAGATTGTTTCGGCTCATGGCGGTGTCTGGATGGCTGTCGCCGAGGAAGCGTTCGCGGTGGGCGAGGGTGGCCTCGTGGAGTTGGATGGCGCGTGCGAGGTCGCCAGCGGACAAGTAGGTGGAGGCCAGGTTGGCGCGACTGGCGAGGGTACTGGGATGGGTGTTGCCGAGGAAGCGTTCGCGGTGGGCGAGGGTGGCCTCGTGGAGCTGGATGGCGCGTTTGAAGTCACCGACCGACCCGTAGGCGGCTGCGAGATTGTTACAGCAGACGAGAGTGTCCGGATGGGCGTTCCCTAGGACGCGTGTGTACTGGACGAGAGTGGTTTCGAAGAGAGGAATGGCGCGGGCGAGGTCACCAGCGGACTGGTAGGCGGCCGCGAGGTTGTTGCAACTGGTGATTGTGTCGGGGCTGGTGTCACCGAGAGCCCGCCTACGCTGAGCGACGATGGCCTCGTAGAAGGGGATCGCACGCGTGATGTGTCCCTGTTGGTGCAGGTACTCGGCTGCTGTGGTGTAGAGGTTCTCTGTGTGATTGTCTGTGGTTTCTTCCGGTCTGGTGATGGCCAGTGCGATGAGCTGTGGCATTAGGGCATCCCACTCTGCTGAGATGATTCCCTGGGGAGAGCCACACTGGTTCAGAACTTTGAGGAGCGCATTTTCCGCTGCGCGACGCCCAGCGGGTGATCCATCAGGCCCGTCTGGCGCAGTAGAGCGAAGTACTGTTTGAATAAGCCGATGGATGCTCACGGTTCGTTCTGTGATGTTTACCATGCTGTAGCAGTTCAGGAGACCAAGGGCCTCGTGGAACTCATGGTCGTCGGCGGCGGAGGTTTCGAGGAGGGAGATCGGGACTCCGTCGGGGGCGAGCCAGGCCAACGTGCGGAGAATGTTGACAGCCCGGGGGTTTCGGGCGGCAAGGTCGCGGACGGTTTGATTCCAGATTCGGGCTATGGTCCGTTCGGCGTCGATGCTATCGGCGGCCTTGTCGAGATTATTGAGTAGGCGCCGACGATAGGAATCGATGGTGATGGTGGGATTCTGCCGGAGGTAGGCGCCAGCCTGTTCGAGAGCAAGTGGCAGGTAGCCCAGCTCCACCGCGAGCTCGCGGGCTTCTTGTAGTTCCCGTGCGGTGGGCGTGCTGTCGGGAAAGGCGTACATGCAGATTAGTTGCGCGGCATCTTCGGAATGGAGCGTACCGAGAGCGATGGTGCGGATGGTGTGGGGCCAGCCGGTGGCGCGTCGGCTGCTAATCAGGTGGTGGCCTTTGTTAAGAGCGCCGAGGTAGTAATCCAGGTCGGCAGGCTTCTCGGCGTTGTCGAAGACGAGAAGCCAGCCTGAATGCCACTGGAGCCAGGCCATCGCCCATTCAGCTTGCTGGTCCTGGGATGTGGCTCCGGCCCAAGCGGGGAGGAGCCTTCGGGCGAGACCAGCGAGAGCCTGCTCGATGCGGGTGGGGGAGTCGGCGTTGACCCACCAGACGAGCGAGTAGTCCGAGCGGTGGCGGTGGGCGTAGGCGAGAGCGAGGGTGCTCTTACCGATGCCGCCGAGGCCGTGGACGGTTGACGCCTGCGTGATTGCGGTGCCGTTGGTTTCGGTAAGGGAGGCGCGGAGCTGGGTGAGGACGTCGTCGCGGCCGAGACAAAGGGGGTAGGGCGGCAGGTTGGTGAGGCCTGGTGGGGCTGGTACGTCGCGGGCCGCGGTGAGGACCTCGGCGGGCAGGCCAATGACGTCGCCAGTGATCGCAGTTCCGATGGTTCCGCCGGCGACTGACCGATAACCGTACGATTCGAAGCTGTGGCTGCTCACGTGTTGGCGCGGCGGCCATCGCCAGTGATGGCGGTGGTGATGGTGTGGGCGGCGATGGATCGTTCGCCGGACGCGGTGATGGTGACAGGGCCGACAATGGGTGCAGGCAGGAGCATGGCAAGTTCGTTCCGGAGATCGGGGTTCTCGCGCAGGGCTCGCTTGATCTGCTGGCGCAGCGAGGCGGCCGCGTCCGCGTCCTGTGGGGCTTCGGCGGCGTCATGCACTGCGGATTCCAGGGTGGCCTGCTCGCTCTCGCTCACGCGCCGGAACACGATGGAAAGGATGCGGCGGCCGAGGTTCGCGGTCGCTTCCACGGCGGCGTCCTCGCCTCGGGCCAGGACCGCGCCGCCAAAGGCGCTTATAGCCGACGTCAGGTATGGACTGGCTTGCTCCACCAGCTGAGCGATCTCCGCACTCATTCCCGTCTCCCATCGAGTCGAGCTCGGCAGCGTCACTGTCTTAACACGGAGCGTAGAGCCGCTGGTGCTGTCTCGGTGGATGTTTGAAAAGTTGGGAGGTCGTGCGGGGGAGTCAGTTCCCAGTCTGGCGCTGCGTCGTTCGACATAGCTGGACGGCGTGAGCGGGGTGCTCTGTCACAGCGGTCCCATCGTCCCAGCAGGGCCCCTGACCTGCTGTTCTTGGGTGAGACAGGCCTGGGGCGGACGAGGGGTGCCCGTGGAGCGCTCAGTTGCTTCGGCTAAGCGTTGTCCCGTAACTGGACGGCGCCCCCTTGTCGATCCCGGATCGGACCGTGTCGGTGGCTGGTGACAGGATCCACGGGTGCTGATCAAGGGATACGACGTCGGCCCGTTGGCGCCGGGCGAGTCACTGCTGGTCCACCCGGGCTTCTGGTCGAACTACCTCTTGGTGATGTGCAGCGACGGGGGGTGTGCCGAGCGCCCGGTTCCGGAGTGGTTCGGTGAGGACGGCGCTGATGCCGATGCCCTGTCCGAGGTCCTCTTCGATCCTGAGCACTGGCCAGTGTTCAGGATGCCGGCAGAAGATGGCCCCGGAGCCGTGGTGATCTACCGCAACCTGGATGGCGATTACGGCACCGACTACCTCCTCACCCACCCAGGCAGAGGCTACGTCGAGCAGATCGCCAGCTGGGACGGAGATTTCTCGGGCACTGGGCTGACATGGCACGAACTGATCCGGATCGCTGACAGCCCGTCCCTTGCGGACGAAGGCGTCCAGGACACAGCCACCCGCTTCCTGCTGCTGCTTCCCCTCCCCACCGACCTGGACGTGCCGGAAACAGCATCGGCAAGGCTCATCGCCGTCCTGACTGCAATCGGCGCGCCGCAAGACACTTCCTCCCTCGCGGCGGAGCATCTGCCGGCCCACCTTACGAGGAGATCCCGACACGACCCCGCGTGGACGTCTCCGCTGAGCGGCAGCTGAGAGGTGGGCCAAACCACTGATCACACCCATGGAAGATTCTTGGCATGGCTGGTGTGATCACGGCGTCGGTGTCTTCCTGGATAGCCCCGTTCTCCGGGCTGAGTCCTCGCACCTTCGGGAAGCTGGTGACGGTTCTGCGGCGCCAGGGTGCGGACGCGGTCCGCAAGGGCCGTCCTTGGAGCCTTCCTTTGGAGGACCGGGTCCTACTGGTCGCGGCCTACTGGCGAACGAACCTCACAATGCGGCAACTCGCTCCGTTGTTCGGGGTGTCGAAGTCGGCGGCGGACCGGATCATCGACCATCTCGGGCCGATGCTCGCTCTCCAGCCCCGCAAGCGGTTCGCCAAGGACACCGTGCTCATCGTGGACGGCACCCTGGTCCCCACCCGCGACCACACCATCGCAGAGCGGTCGAAGAACTACCGGTACTCCACCAACCACCAGGTCGTCATCGACGCCGATACCCGCCTGGTCGTCGTGGTTGGCCAGCCGCTCGCCGGCAACCGCAACGACTGCAAGGCATGGGAGGAATCCGGCGCCAAGGCCGCCGTCGGCAAGACCCTCACGATCGCCGACGGCGGCTACCCGGGCACCGGACTCGTCATCCCGCACCGCCGACATCGCGGCCAGGCCGAACTCCCGGACTGGAAAAAGGACCACAACAAGTCCCACAAGCAGGTCCGAGCCCGCATCGAGCATGCCTTCGCCCGCATGAAGACCTGGAAGATCCTCCGCGACTGCCGCCTCAAAGGCGACGGAGTCCACCACGCCATGCTCGGCATCGCCCGCATGCACAACCTCACCCTCGCCGGATAGACCAGCGGGCCACACCGCAGCCAACCATGCCTGAGACGACTCGGAGATCATTTACGGGACAGCCCTTAGGCGCAACATCACCTGCCTTGATCGCCTTGACAGGTTCCGCGGGCTGCTGGCGGTCTGATTCAGCGCTCGGCGCCGAACCGCTGCGCCAACTCCCGCTTGAGCACCTTGCCGCTGGGGCCGAGCGGGAACGCGTCGACGAACTCCACCAGGCGCGGGTACTTGTACGCGGCCATCCGCTCCCGGCTCCAGGCGACGATCTCCGCGCTGAGCGCCTCGTCCGGCGTCCGGTCCGCGCGCGGGATCACCACCGCGCACACCTCCTCGCCGTGCCGCTCGTGCGGGACGCCGATGACCGCGACCTGCGCGATCGCCGGGTGGTGCACCAGCATCTCCTCGAGCTCGCGCGGGTACACGTTGTACCCGCCGCGAAGCACCAGGTCCTTCTTGCGGTCGATGATCGACAGATAGCCGTCCGCGTCCTTCACCCCGAGGTCGCCCGAGCGGAACCAGCCGTCCACCAGCACCTCGGAGGTCGCCTCGGGCCGGCCCAGGTAGCCGGCCATCACATTGTGGCCCCGGATGACGATCTCGCCGACCTCGCCCGTCCGCAGCAGCTCGATCCGGCCCTCCAGGTTGGCCCTGGCGATCTCCACCTCGACGCCCCAGATCGGGCGGCCCACGGTGCCCGGCTTGCACGGCCAGGCCCGCTGGTTGTACGCGACCACCGGTGAGGTCTCGGTCAGCCCGTACCCCTCGTAGATCGTGCAGCCGAAGGTGGCCTGGAACTCCTCCAGCACCTTGACCGGCAGCGCCGAGCCGCCGGAGAACGCGCGGTCCAGGGGCGGGCGGAGCGGGGTGGCGGCGGCCGCGTCGAGCAGCGCCAGGTACATCGTCGGGACGCCCATGAACACCGTGCACCTGTGCGCGACCATGAGGTCGAGCGCGCCCGCGGCGTCGAAGCGGTCCGTCAGCACCATGGTGGCGCCCGCCCGGAAGCAGGTCAGCATGCCGCAGATCTGCCCGAAGGTGTGGAACAGCGGCAGGCAACCGAACAGCACGTCCTCGGCCCGGAAGTCGAACGGGGAGAGCATCCCGACGGTGACGTTCATGGTGATGCTCAGCTGGGTCAGCATCGCGCCCTTGGGCCGACCCGTGGTGCCGGAGGTGTAGAGGATCACCGCGAGGTCGTCGGGCGCGCACGGCCGGTAGGCGGCGATCGGTTCGGCGTGCTCGGCGAGCACGTCCAGCCGCGGCGCTTCGCACTCCGCGTCGGCCCGCACCGCGAGCAGCGGCACCTCGGCGATCTCCGCGCCCTCGCGCCCCTTGGCGAGCAACGACCCGGCGCAGATCAGCACGTGGGCCCCGCTGTCGCGCAGCACGTACTCGATCTCGGTCGCCTTGAGCAGCGCGTGCATCGGCACCACGACCGCGCCGAGCGCCAGCACGGCGAAGTAGGCCGCCGGGAACTCCAGGCCGTTCGGCAGCAGCAGCGCCACCCGGTCACCGGGGCGAGTACCCCGTTCGTCCAACACCGTGGCGTACTGCCGGGCACGGAACCATAGTTCACGGTACGTCAGGCGAGTTCCGGCGAACTCGATCGCCGGGTGGTCCGGACGTCGTACCGCCGACTCGGCGAGAACGGCTGCTACCGAGAGAGTCACCAAACCTCCGCTGATCGATTGCGGTCGAAATCAGCGACGACGGCGGCCGGGCGCGCCAGGGCCCCCGACCGCGGTCCCCGCCTCACGCCTGTGTGCGCGGGATGTCGAGCTCCTGCCAGACGGCGTCCAGCGCCTCCGCGAACTCCTCGACATCGGCCGTGGTGTGCGTCGCGGACGGCGCGACGCGCAGAATCTCCTCGCCCTCCAGCACGCTGGGGGCGTTGATGGATTGCACATAGATGCCGTACCGGTCCAGCAGCAGCGCCGACGCCTGACGGCAGGTGGCGTCCTCGCCGACGAACGCCGAGACGATGTGCGACATCGGCGAGACGAACGGGATGCGCTGCTCGTCGAGCAGCCGGTGCAGCAGCTGCGCGTTGTTCCGCAGCCGCTCGCGCTCCTCGTCGGAGGCGACGAGGTGGCGGACCGCCGCGAGCGCGCCGGCGGCGATGGCCGGCGGTAGCGAGGTGGTGAAGATGAAGCCGCGGGCGAAGCTGCGCACCGCGTCCACCATCGCGGCGGGCCCGGCGATGTAGCCGCCGGCGGTGCCGAAGCCCTTCGCCAGGGTGCCCATCACGACGGTGAATTCGTCGGCGATGCCGTCCCGGGCGGCGATCCCGGCACCGCGCGGGCCGTACATGCCGACCGCGTGCACCTCGTCGATGTACGTGGTGGCGCCGTAATTCTCGGCGACGGCGGCTATCTCGGCGAGCGGCGCGATGTCACCGGACATCGAGTACACCGACTCCAGGACGATCAGCTTCGGGCGGTCGCCGTCGGCGCGGATCAGCTCCTCGAGGTGCGCGACATCGTTGTGCCGGAAGATCCGCTTCTCGCAACCGCTGTGCCGCAGCCCGTCGATGATCGATGCGTGGTTCAGCTGGTCTGAGTAGACCACGGTGCCGGGCATCCGGCCCGCCAGCACTGACAGCGCGGCGTCGTTGGCGGTGTAGCCCGAACTGAACAGCAGCGCCGCCTCCTTGCCGTGCAGCGCGGCGAGCTCCTGCTCCAGCAGGACGTGGTAGTAGTTGGTGCCACCGATGTTGCGGGAGCCGCCGGAGCCGGCGCCGAACGCGTCGACGGCCTCCTTCATGGCGGTCAGCACGGCCGGGTTCTGCCCCATGCCGAGGTAGTCGTTGCTGCACCAGACGCTGATCTCCAGCTCGGCGCCTGCCTGCCCCTCCCGGGCAGTGGCACTCGGGAACCGTCCGGCACGCCGACTGACCTCCAGGAACTGACGGCTGTGGTCGGCGAATTCCTTCATCTCATGAGTGAAGAAATCCAGGTGTGCGGTCATTATGCCACTCGCTCTCTGAAGAAGCCGCTGTCATATCGATCATGAGGCTGTCGATCGAACGGAATTTGGGAAGGTGGATCCGGCCTGGGACTCGATCCCCAGTAGCACCGGTGCGTTTGGGGCTGGTTGGCCGCCAACAGAGCGCCTGTAACGAGAGTCAGCCAGTCATCGGTCTCAGGCCGGTCAGGCCAGGATTTTCGACAGCATCCCCGCCAGGAGGACTGCCGAGATTGACAGAAACGTGGCCCCCGGTCCAAGTGGGAACCTGTCCCGCCGGATGGACCAACCCTGTCGCGCGGTCGCCGAGCCTAAGCCTGGCCTGCGGAAACCTACCGATCACATCCGATAAGACAACGGCTTGTCAGCGAGAGCGCTAGCTAGTGCGACCAGCGTCTGCTTGTCCGGCTTGCCGGCACCGGTGAGGGGCAGTGCGTCGTAGAACGTCACCACGGCCGGTACGTGATTCGGGGACAGCTCGGCAGCGACGTGACCGATCAGCGTCCCGGAGTCGGCGGTGCTGCCCGGCCGCACCACGATGGCGGCGTGGATGTGCTCCAGGCGGTCGTCGTCGACCACGCAGTACACCGCGGCCTGGGCGACCTCCTGATGGGTTAGCAGCGCGTTCTCCACATCTGTGGGACGGACCTTGATGCCGTTGGTCTTCATCACCTCGCCCATCCGGCCGTGCAGGCGCAGAAAGCCGTTCTCGTCGAGGGAACCGAGGTCGCCGGTGTGCACCCAGCCGTCGCGGATGGTCACGGCGGTCAGCTCCGGTTCGCCCCAGTAGCCGAGCATGGTGGACGGGCTCCGCACGCACACCTCGCCGATCTCGCCGGGTGGGACGTCACGGTCGTCGTCCAGGCCGCGGATGCGTACCTCCGCGGTCGGACGCCCGACGGTCCGGCAGAGTGCCGGGTCGGAGTGGTCCGGCGGGGTCAGGATGCTGATGGGGCTGGTCTCCGTGGTCCCGTAGATCTGGGTCAGCACCGGGCCGAACACCTCGACCGCCTCGGCCAGGCGGGCGGGAGCTGCGGGGGAGCCGACGTAGGTGATGTTCCTGATGCTCGACCGGTCGGTGGTGGCGATGTCGGGGTGGTCGACCAGCATGTACAGCTGCGGCGGGGTGATCGCCAGCGTGGAGATGCGGTGCTGTTCCACGGCCCGCAGCACTTCGCCCGCCTCAAACCCGTCGTGCAGGACGACCGTTCCGCCGGAGGCGAGCGCGAGGTCGACGACGGTACCGCTGGAGTTGCTCACCGGAAGGGTCGACAGGTACACGATGGGTTCCGGGGACTGGAAGCCCACCCGGGGGCCCACCTGCAGGTAGAGGCTGCGGACGCGGTACGGCATTGTGACAGCCTTGGGGCTGCCGCTGGTACCGCTGGTGCAGATCACCACGGCCGGTTGTTCGGGGTCGACCTCGACGGCGTCGAGGTCGAAGGCGTACGAGTCGCCCGACGAGAGGTCCAGGACATCGGGACCGAGGGGGCCGAGAGCGGCGAGACGCGGTGGCTCAGGCAGCCGGTCGCACAGCTCGCGGGCCGCGTCGACGTTCTCCTTGTCGATGGCGAGGAAGGTCGCCCCGGTCCTGCTGAGCATCTCCTGCCGGGCGGCGGCGGCCAGCTGATCGGTGGGATCCACCGCGTTCGTGGAGTGCAGGTGGACCAGGGTGGCCCCGGCGAGGTTGGCCGCGTAGCGGAAGATGATGGTCGCCGGGGTGTTGGTGACGGTTAGCACCGCCACAACCGGATCCTTGCCTTCCGCAATCGGGGCTCGGAGTTCTGTGAAGTGCCGACGCAAGATTTCCGCCGCGGTGAGAACGGCCTTGGAGAACTGGCCTGCGGTGAACTCTTCGCCTTCCCGCCACAGGGCAATCCGGTCAGGATCGGACGCCAGCGCCTCAAGCACCCGGCGGGCGTAATTCTCCTTCGAAGGCATCGGAACTCCATTCCGCCGACCCGTTTATTGATCGGTGTAGGATTACATGATCGCGAGAGCGTGGGCACTCGAAAATGTTGCTGGTTTCACGCGGCGAACTAGGCGGGAGAGTTGCTGTGACTTGCGCCCTGGGCCGCGGCGTTCACCGCTGCCTCCGGTGCCACGACGCCGGTTGCTCCCGGGTTGAACATCTCGGCTACCAGGAAGGCCAGGTCAAGCGCCTGGCCTCCGTTGAGGCGCGGGTCGCACGCCGACTCGTACCTGCGGTGCAGGTCATCGAAACCCAGATCGGCGCCGCCGCCGACGCACTCGGTCACGTCCTCGCCGGTCAGCTCCACGTGCAGTCCGCCGGCGTGGGTGCCGAGCGCCTGGTGCACCTCGAAGAAGCCGGCGACCTCGGCGAGGATGTCGTCGAACCGCCTGGTCTTGTGCCCGCTGGGCGCCTCGAAGGTGTTGCCGTGCATCGGATCGCACACCCACACCACCGGCGCGCCGGAAGCCGTGACCTTCTCCACGAGTTCCGGCAGCAGGTGCCGCACGCGGTGTGCGCCCATGCGCACGATGAACGTCAGCCGGCCCGGCCGCCGGTCGGGGTCGAGGCGGTCGATCAGGGCCAGCGCCTGCTCGGGCGTGGTGGCAGGGCCCAGCTTCACCGCGATCGGGTTGTCGATGGTCGCGAAGTAGGCGACGTGGGCGCCGTCGAGCTGTCTGGTGCGGTCGCCGATCCACAGCATGTGGCCGCTGCCCGCGTACCTTCGGCCGGAACGCGGCTCGTAACGGGTCAGCGCGGCCTCGTAGTCGAGCAGCAGTCCCTCGTGGCTGGCGAACAACTCCGTGGTGCGCGACGGATCGCCGCCGCGCGCGTCCTTGGAGGACAGTGCCCGGCCGATTCGACCGGCGAGTTCGCCGTAGCGTTCACCGGCAGCCGAGCGTGAGACGAAGTCCTGGTTCTCCTCGTGCAGTTGGCGTAGATCGGTGCCGACACGGGCGAATGCGCGCATGGCGTCCAGGGTGTAGCGCGAAGCGTCGTACATCCGAAGCAGCCGGGACGGGTCCGGCCGTCGTTCGGCCTGGCTGAAGCCGACGCCGTTCACCGCGTCGCCCCGGTAGACCGGCAGCGTGCGCCCGTCGACGGTCTCGGTCGGCCGGGATCGGGGCTTCGCGTACTGCCCGGCCATCCGGCCCACCGTGACCACCGGCACCGCCGACGCGTACGCCAGGATCACGGCCATCTGCTGCAGGAGGCGTAGTTTGCTGTGAATCGCCTGCGTCGAGAGGCGGCCGAAGCGTTCGGCGCAGTCGCCACCCTGCAGCAGGAACGCTTTGCCCTCTGCCGCCTGGGCGAGTCGTGCGGTGAACGTGTCGCACTCCTGCGGCGTGACCAACGGGAGCACGGCTGCCAGCTGATCCATCACGTCGCCGAGCTCAGCCAGGCTGGGCCACTCCGGCCGCTGATGGGCGACAAGTGTGCGCCAGTGCGCGGCGGCTTCGCCGGTGGGGGTCAACATGATCTCCGTCCGCTTCTCACGGCTCAACGGTGCGGGGCGGTCATGGGTGGACCATCTCGACGAGATCGTGGCTGATGCCCAGGTCGTCGAGCAGCAGCTGCAACGGTCCGGTGTCCCGCGCGGGCACGGGACGGGAGGCGGCCCACTCGCTCAGCTGATCGGTGTCGATCTCGAAGCCGCCCTGGGCCGCCACGGTCACCCAGGGGTCCAGGTCCGCGGAGCGGAACGCGGTCAGCCCGGCGACGAGCGCTTCGCGGAACGTCCGCTGCAGTGCGCCGTCCAGGTTCCGGTAGAGCGAGCCGCACAACTCACGGAACACCACCGCGTGTCCGCTCTCGTCCCGCCGGTGCAGATCGGTGGTGATCCGGTTCATCGGCTGGATCTCCTGGGCGGTGGCGAGTGTGGAGAGGAACCCGTTGATCGTCGTCTCGGCGGCCAGGGAGAACGCGATGTCGACGATGTCGCGGTCGAACCCGGACAGCCCGGCGCGGGTGGCTTCCAGCTCCCGGACGACCGACCAGACGCCCGGCGCGAACCGCAGGTCCGTCAGGTCGCGCCGCCTGCGGGTCACGCCGACGGCGTTGTGGCACATCAGGATGTGGTAGTGCTCATCGATGATCGTCTGGTGCAGCGCGTCGACGGCGACGTCGTCGTGGCGGACGGGGATCCGTTCCTGGAGCATCAACCGGCAGGCCGGCAAGATGATCTCGTCCTCGATGGCCGCGGTCTTGGCGTTGTAGGAGATCCACGCCGCGGACAGGATGCGCTCGCGAGCGTCCTGGTCGAGCCGGTCGGCACCCGGCAGTCCCAGCACCGGGACGAGGCGTTCGGGGAAGTCCGGCATCGCCGTGTCGAAGTGACCGTCGAGGTCGAGCTCGTCCTTCTTGACGGCCACTCGCTTCCCCCAGCGGCGCGTCAGCTGCACCAGCAAGTCGCGTTCGTACGTGGGCTCTTCACGTGCCGAGGTCATCGGGAAACCTCCTTCATGGGTTCACCACAGGAATCAGCGAGGCGTCGGCCGCAACGGCGAGCGCGGCCAGGCGCGACTGCCAGCGCTCGGCCGCTGCGGCGTCCGTGTCCTGGAACCGGCCCAGCCCCTCGTTGACCGGCCGGATGCCGTGCAGGGCGTTCAGCGTCCAGACGGGGACGCCGGCGAGATCCGACGCGGTGGCCTGCTCGGTGACGACCTGGTGCCCTGCCGTGGCGGCGAGCTCGCCGAGCAGGGCGCGGGTGATCCCGGGGAGCAGGCCGGGGCCGGGTGGTGGCCCGCACAGCGTGTCGCCCCGCCACCAGACGATGCTCGTGGACGCCCCTTCGACCACATGCCCTTCCGTCGAGACCAGCACCGGCTCGTCAGCTCCCGCCGCAGCCGCGGCAGCGCGTAGGGAGGCCAGGTGATCCAGGTCGGCGCCCTTGACGGCCGGCAGTCGACGGCGGTCGGGTCCCGCCGCGGTCCACAACCGAACGGTCGCGGTGCGCGGTGGCGCGGGGCGCAGCCACATCCACAGCCGCGTTCCCGACCCGGTCTCCACGAGTTCGACGCGAGGAAACCATCGGCCTTGCGCGGGCAGCGACTCGGCGACCGCCCGCAGGAACCGGTTCGTCCGTTCGGCTCCCGGTCCGCCGAACCGGTCGCAGGCCGAACCGAAGCGTTCGGCGTGCCGGTCGAGTCCCCGCACCCGCCCCTCGTCCACGAGCCAGGAGTCGATGACCAGCACCGTCCCGGCGGCGTCGGCCGTCGACCATCCGCCATCGGGGTCCCAGCACCGGCGGAGGCCCTGGTCGGTGGCCGTGCTCTTTGCCGTGTTCATCGTCGGGAGCCGCCCACGTCCGACACCGCCGGCGCACGCCAGGCTCGGAGCGACGCCGCCGCCTTGAGCAGCATCTCCTCGTACTCCTCGTGCGGGTGGGAGTCGAGCACTATCGCCCCGCCGGCTCCGATGGTCAACCGGTCACCGACACGGACCGCGGTGCGGATCACGATGTTCAGTTCCGTGCCGCCGGAGAGGCCGAAGTAGCCGAGGGCGCCGGAGTAGACACCCCGGGCCTCCGTCTCCAAGCGGTCGATGATCTCCATGGTGCGCAGCTTCGGCGCTCCGGTCATCGACCCGCCCGGGAAGCACTGCCGGGCGCAGTCCATCGCGCTGACCCCGTCACTGAGCCGTCCGCGAACGGTGGAGACCAGTTGGTGCACGGTCTCGTAGCTCTCGACGGCCAGGTACGGGTCGACCTCGATGCTGCCCACCTCGCACACCCGGCCCAGGTCGTTGCGCAACAGGTCGACGATCATCAGGTTCTCGGCCTGAGTCTTGGCGCTGGAGGCGAGGACGGCGGCCAGTTCGGCGTCGCGCACCGGGTCGGCGTCGCGCGGGGCCGTGCCCTTGATCGGCTTGCTGGTGACCGTGCGGTCCCTCTCGATGCGCAGGAACCGCTCCGGCGAGGAGCTGAAGACCGTGACGTCGCCCAGGCGTAGGAGCGCGGCGTACGGTGCCGGGTTCGCCCGGCGCAGCCGCAGGTAGAAGGACGTGTCGTCGTCATGGAACGGCATGTGCAACTTGTTGGTCAGGCAGATCTCGTAGCTCTCGCCCCGGTTCAGCTGCCGCTGGCACTCCGTGATGTCCGCCAGGTACTGGCTCCGGCCGCGGCCAAGGTACTCCTCGGCATTCGGGGGCGGGCCGGCGGCGGGTTCGCGCGGCGGCTCGACATCGGCCGGGTTCAGGCCCGTCAGGAGCGCGGACGTCCGTTCCACCCACTCCTGCGCGTCACGCCGGGTCTTCTCGTCGTGGACGGCCACCAGGTAGGTTAGTCCCTCCTGGTGGTCGACCGCGATGACGCGATCGGCGAACATCCAGATGGCGTCCGGCGTTTCGGCGGTGTGGCTGGCCGTGGCCCCGCATTCGGCCTTGAGTTCGTAGCCGAAGTAGCCGACGTAGCCGCCGGTCAGGTCGAACGGCAGGTCCGAGTCGGGGATGCGCCGGTCGCGCAGCCGCTGTTCGAGGACGTCGAACACGCTGCCGGTGACGATGCCGACGCTGTTCGCGTCGCGCACTTCCACTGTCCCGCTGCCGGTGCGGTAGGTCAGGACCTCGCTGAGCGGACCTGACGTGTCGCCGAGGAACGAGAACCGGGACAGGCCCTCCTCCACCCGGCTGCTGTCCAGCCAGAAGCAGTGCGGGGTGTTGTCGAAGAGCTTCAGAAAGATGGCCTCGGAATCGGCGGCGGTCGGCACGGCCGTGCTGATGATTCCCAGTTCCTCGACCGCGCCGGGCGTCTCGCCGGCCAGTGCGGTGCCGGTGCCGGTGTCCGTGTCCGTTCCGGTGTCGGTGACGGAGGGCCGTTGTTTGTGCTGCGTCCGGCGGGTCAGATCGGCGAAGTTCCGCAGGATCTCACGCCCGTGCTGGGAAGCTATCGACTCGGGGTGGAACTGCACGCCCCACTGCGGCAGATCGCGGTGACGCAGCGCCATGAGTACACCGTCGTCTGCCCACGCGGTGGCGATGAGCTCCTCGGGCAGGGGCTCCTGCACGCACAGCGAGTGGTAGCGAACCGCGACGAATTCCCGCGGAATGCCGGCGAACAGCGGATCTCCCTCGTGGGAGACCTTGGCGAGGTGCCCGTGTCTCGGTTCGGGCGCGGCGACCACCGACGCTCCGGCCAGGTGCGCGATCATCTGATGGCCGAGGCAGACGCCCAGCACGGGCAGCGTGGTGCGACGCAGCAGGTCGCCGAGGAGGCCGACGTCGCGCGGGTTCTGCGGCTGTCCAGGGCCGGGCGAGACGACGATGTTGTCGAAGTCCTCCAGCCGCAGGCTTGACAACATCGGATCGTCGTTGACCATGACGACGGGCTCCTGGCCGTTGATCTCGGCGATCAACTGGTACAGGTTGAAGGTGTACGAGTCGTAGTTGTCCAGCAGCAAGGTACGCATCACGGGCCGTCCAAGATCTTCCGGAGCGTTCGGACGTCGCCCGGTTCCAAGGTGATCCCGAAGATCTCCTCGGGAGCGGAAAGCGTCTCGTCCTTGTCGAGTTCCCGGAAGGTCGCCGGCTCTGCGGGACGTATCTCCGTGAGAGTGCTGCCGACGAGGAGGTGCCTCACGTCGGGCTGAGTGCGCTGGAGGACCATCCGGTGGTTGAACGGCGAGCGCGGGTGAGTCAGGCAGAAATGGTTGAGGAGCTCGAAGTCCGACGGATAGCGCGCGTCGGTGGTGAAACCGTAGAGCTCTGCGGGACCCTCAGGTCGAAGGAACCGCAGCACGTGTTCACCACTCGGTTCCCGCACCACGTCGAAGGGCCAATCGCCGTCCAGCCGCGAGTTCTCGGCGAGGCGGATGGGGACGTGCGGCCCGTATGCACCGAAACCCACGTCGAAGATCCAGCGTTCGTCGTCGAGCTGCACGCACAGGGCTACGTGGAGTGCCGGACCGAACTTGTTCCCGGTGCGGATCCGTGTCCTGCCCGCGAACGCCGAGAACGTGAAGCCGATCCGGTCCAGCACTGCCGCCATCAGGACGACCTGTTCCAGGCACCAGCCGCCGCGGCCCTGTCGCACGATCTTCTCCTGGACGCTGTCCAGGTCCAACGGCACCGTCGGCCGCCCGAGCACCGCGTCGAGGTTGTCGAAGGCGATCGCGTCGACGTGGGCGGCGTGCAGACCCCGCAGCGTGGAGAGGTCCGCAGCCACGTCGCCCTGGTAGCCCACGCGGGTCAGGTAGGCGTCCAGGTCGACGCCACTGCTCTGCCACATCGAATCCGTCATACGTAGCTCATCCTTCATGTGAACTGCCCGGCGACCGCGGCCGCGAGAACGATCCAGCCGAAGTACGTGTTGGCGACGAAGGTGTCCCAGCACGATTGCGGATCATCCAGGTCCACACGTACGACCAGATAGGACAAGAAGATTCCCGCGAGCACGACGATCAGATAGAACGCCCACCCCATCGACGTCTGGGAACCGGCCCACAGCACGCCGCCGACGCTGAGCACGACGAAAATCGCCAGCCACGCCTTGGTGGCCTTGCCGAACAGCAGGGCGGAAGACCTGACACCGATGTTCCGGTCGTACTCCTTGTCCTGATGGGAGTAGATCGTGTCGTGAATCAGGGTCCAGAAGGCCCCGCCGGCGTACAGGCCGTACACCGCGAGCGGGTAGTCGGCGCTCCCGGTCACCGCCGTCCAGCCGATCAGCACGTAGACGCTCATCACCAGCGCCAGGAACGCCGAGGGCCAGAAGAAGATGCGCTTCATGAAGGGGTACGCGACGATCAACGGGTACGAGGCCCCGACGACCAGGGCTGTCCCCACGTTCGCCACCGCCAGGACCAGCAGTGCGACCACGGCCTGTGCGGCGGCGAACAGGAGTGCGTTCCCGACGCTGATCGTCCCCGACGCGACAGGACGCGACACGGTGCGGGCGACCCGGGCGTCGACGTCCCTGTCGACCACGTCGTTGACCGCGCAGGCCGCGCCGCGCACCAGCACCGCCGCGACAGCGACGACCACCACCGCCAGCAGGTCCGGTCGTCGCCCGGAGGCGAGGACGACGGCCCACAGCCCTGGAAGCAGGTACAGCACGTACCCCGTAGGCCGGTCCAGTCGCATCAACAGGAGATATGCGCGGACTGAATCCGGGCTCTTCGTGACTACGCCGGTAGATATCTTGTGCAGCATCAGGATCCAATCACCAGGTCACCGGAAGCTGGACCAACCCGCCGATCAGCGTGTTGTGGCGCAGCCCCAGCTCCTCCACACCGACAGCCAGACGCATGGTGGGGAATCGCGCGACGAGCTGGGTGAGCAACACCTGCAGCTGCATCCGGGCCAGCATCGCGCCGACGCAGGAGTAGGCGCCGCGCCCGAACACGAGGCTGTCCGCGGTGTTGCGAGCGACATCGATCCGGCCGGGGTCGGCGAAGGCCGTCTCGTCGTGGTTGGCCGCGATGATGTTCAGCAGTACGAAGTCGCCGGCCCGGATGGTGACTCCGTCGATCTCGAAGTCCGTCAGCGCATAACGGGGCATGCCGCCGTTGTGCGGGTTCGGCATCGACATCCGCAGGGTTTCCTCGACCGCGCCGGGGACGAGGCCCGGGTCGTCCAGCAACGCCTGCCACTGCTCGGGATTGGCCAGCAGCAGCGACACGCAGGTGCCGATCCGGGCCACCGTGGTCTCATAGCCACCGAACAGCAACAACGCCGTCAGCCCGAGGACCTCGTTGTCGCTGATCCCCTCGGTCGCGCAGATCCGGGAGATCACGTCATCGCCGGGATTCTGCCGTTTGTCCGCGACGAGTTGCCTGCAGTAGCCGAACAACTCGCCCAGTCCCTGCTTGGACCTGACCGGGTCCCCGACGTTGGCGGCGTCCTGGATCCAGCTGCCGAACCGGTCCTTGTCCTCCCGGGGTACGCCCAACCACTGGCACATCACCTGAAGCGGCAGCGGCAGCGCCAACATCTGGCGCAGGTCCACCGGTGACTTCTGCCCGGCCAGTTCGTCCAGGAGCCGCCCGGTCAGTTCTTCGACGTGGGGCCGCAGCGCCAGCATCCGCTCGGGTGAGAAGTGCGGCTCCAGTAGCGCACGCAACCGAGCGTGGTCGGTGGCGAAGTCGCCCAGCAGGCCGGCGAGGAACGCCGACCCGCTGTCCTTCGCCGCGGCCTCCGGATCGGGATTGGAGCGGCTGAGCCGGCCATCGTCGAGCAGCTGCGCCACCTGGGCATGACCGGTGACCAGCCACGCCTCGACGCCCTCGGCAGTACGAACCCGATGGACCGCGCCCTGGGATTGGAGCGTGCGCAGCCCTGGCGCGAGTTGCAGCACATTCGTCTGCTCGAAAGGCAATTGAGCTGGGGTACTCACTGACGGCCTCCGCCGGAATCGAGGTTCAGACCACCTTGTCGAGGATGATCACGATGTACGTCATGGCGTGCGATTGACGATGCGGTCGAACAAGGCGGTCAGTTCGGCGGACGCGGCCGGGGACAGCTCGGCTCGTCCGAGGTGCTCCAGAGCCGAGTCCAGATGGCTGCGGGACAGCTGCTCGGCCGTGTGCCGGCTGCCGGATTCCTCGACGAGGTCGGCCATCTCCTGGAGGTCCGCTGCCGTGCTGCCGTCGGCGTGCCACAGCTGGCGCAGTCGTTCGCCGGCCGGGCTGTCGGTGGACAAGGCCGCCAGCACCGGAAAAGAAGGGTTGCGCCGCAGGATGTCGCTCCGGACGGGCTTGCCGGTCACTGCGGGGTCGCCCCAGATGTCCTCGACGTCGTTGAAGATCTGAAAAGCCAGGCCCAGATGCCGGCCTGCGCTGCGCAGGGCAGTCAGGACGTGCTCCGGTCTGCCCGCCCGCAATGCGGGCGTCACCAGCGCGCACTCCAGCAGCGCGGACGTCTTCTCCTCCACGATCCGGTCGTACTCCGCGATGCCTGTGCCCGGACCCAGCCGGACGGTGAGCTCGCGAGCCTGGCCCGCGAGAACCAGACCGAGGGCTTCGGCGAACAGGCTGGAGATTTCCGCACGGCCGGGGCCGGGGTCGGCGACGACCATCTGCAGCCCAAGAGCCTGCAACGCGTCCCCGGCCAGGATGGCCAGACTGGTGCCGAACACCTTCCACGCGGCCGGGCGGCCGCGACGCAGCTCGTCCGCGTCGATGATGTCGTCGTGGATCAGGGTCGAGTTGTGCAGCAACTCCAGTGCTGCCGCCTGGCACCGCACGTCCTCCGGCCGTAGGCCGACGCCATCAGCCGCCGCCATCATGAGGGCGGCGCGGGTCAGCTTGCCGCCCTCCGCACCGCTGGGGTCACCGTGTTCGTCGATGAAGCCGAGGTGGTAGGAGCAGATCCGGGCCAGGATCGGCTGCAGTGCGGAAGTCTGCTGCCGCATAACGGGCAGTACCGTGGATTGCACCATCTTCGGCGACAGGAAGGCTTGGAGCCCGGTCGACGAGGTGTCGAGTGCGCTGATCGGGATTCTCCTTCGGTCGCGCGCCTTCCCAATTCGTGGTCAGAGCCTACGCGCATGGCGTTCGCGAATTGCACCACTGGAAATCACTGCGCTGGATGGACGAATGATTGCGCAAAGCTCATGATCACCCGATCTCACTACAGGTCAATGCGTAGGCAGCTCCCGCAGCTACGCGCAATCCGGACCCGGAGTGATGCACCGGAATTTGCGTGATCGTTCCGCCTGTCATCCTGAACGACCTCTCCCGTCGTGTCAACGACGCGGCGTGGGCAGCTTCGACTTTAGGAAAAACCCCAAACGGAGACGGTGTGGGGACTGGATTGGAGTACTGTGCAGATTGGTAGCTGCTGGGCGGCACCCGAGGCCGTACTTCGAGTCCGGCTATTAAGCCGGCACCAAACGGCAGACAAGACTTCCTGAGAAGGGCTCGGTTTCTGTGCCGGTGTACGCCTGGCGATAGCCGTCATCGACCTCGCGCTGGAACAGCACGGCGCGCGCTGGACGTGCTCGACCTGCCCCCTGGTGGCCGAGGTGCACCAGGAGGCCCGCCGGTTCGCCCGCGACGGGCGGACGTTGCGACCCTGGGTCGCCCCGGCGGGCCGAGCAGTATCACACGACGTCACTGATCATTGCCGGGAATGGTTCACTGAAAGCTTGAGAGGCTGAATGGCTATGCCAGTTGATTCTGAGCAATTGCATGAAGTCAGGTCGTTCGACCCGTACGGCGCACATCGCGACGACCCGTATTCATTTCTGGCCGACATCGGAGAGACGGAACCGGTGTTCTACGCCCCTTTGCTCGGCGCGTGGTGCGTCACCCGGCGCGAGGACATGGTTGCCGTGCTGCGGGACGACCAGGGCTTCTCGGCGCGTGACCACAACCCTCGTCCCGCGGCCGCACTGCCCGAGGACGTGAGTCGGATGTTCCGCACCTGGCGCGGCGCTGATGCGGTGGCCGTCGGCTCACTCGACCCGCCCGAGCACGCCAGGGTCAGGGAAGTGCTCAACGCCGGGTTCACGCCGGCCAGGGTCAGAGCGTTCGAACCCACGATCCGTGCGATCGCCACCGACCTCGTCGAGCGTGCCGCGGTCTTGACGGAATTCGACTTCATCTCGGCGTTCGCCGTTCCGTACGCCCTCGAGGTGATCTGCCGGCGTCTCGGGGTCCCGGAGGATTACTACGACCGCTGCCGCACGTGGTCCGAGCAGCGCATCGAGCTCATGATGTCGCAGAGCAACGCCGATCCTGAGCGGCTGCGTGAATTCGCCCGCGGGCTGATGGACTTCGGAGCGTTCGCCCGTTCACTCGTGCAGGAGCGGCTGGCCGCACCGCAGGACGACCTGATCAGTGAGCTGCTCCACGACGGCAAGGCGGGCCGCACGCTCACCGCTGACGAGGTTTCCGTCCAGGTCCCCACCCTGATCTTCGCGGGACACATGACCTGTGCCGAGGCGCTCGGCACGATCCTCTACCAGCAGCTTCAGTCACCCGGCGGCTGGGCCGAGGTCGTCGACCGGACGATCGCCGTACGGGACCTCGTCGAGGAGGGGCTGCGGTTCGACAGCCCGCTGGCGGGCATGTACCGGACCGCGGTCCGTGACGTAGTGGTCGGTGGCGTCCACCTGGCCGCGGGGAGTCGGCTGCTTCTGCTGTACGGAGCGGCCGGCCGGGACAGCCGCTCTCGCGCATGTCCGGCCGCGTTCAGTCCGGACAGCCGGTCTGCCACGCATCTCGCGTTCGGGCACGGCATCCATTTCTGCCTCGGAGCCGGATTCGCCCGCGCGGAACTGGAGATCGCGGTAGAGGCCATCGCCACCAGGATGCCGGGTCTGACCCTGGCGCCAGGGCAGCCGCCACATCACCGGCCAGTGTTTCCGCTTCGGGCGTTGACCGAGTTGCGGGTACGGCAGTGAGGACGGGCATCCGGGCGGTCGTCGGGGATCTGGACGACACGCTGACCCCTGCGGTGAGGACCCTGGGTTCCACAGATCCGGATGCCGGCTAGCCCCAGCACGGTGTGACGGCCCGTCAGTTGAACTGGCGGGCCGTTTCGGCTTGTCGGACTGCTGATGGGCCGTGCGGCAGGTCCGGTGATGCAGGATGGACAAACAACGAGGCCCTCCGGAAATCGAGTTGAGACGTCAGACATCTCGCTCAACCGCCGGAGGGCCCTGTTCAGGAAGCGTCAGGAAGTACCTCGACCCCAGCCTTGCGCCATGAGACGCCGAGCTGAGAACCGGGGACGGCGCCCGCGGTCAGGCGCGGACCGCGGTCAGGAAGAGGTAGCCGCTCTCCGGGATGGCCCCGAACCTGCGCACGTTGTGGATGAGCGACTCGGCGTGCTCCTCGCCGACCAGGTCGGCCAGCTTGTCGCGGACAGTATCAAAGGCGTCGGCCATGAGCCCGAGGGTACGGATGACGTTGTCGGTGATGTCACGGATCTCCACGTCGACGAAACCGTTGGCGGCCAACGCCACCCGGTATTCGTCCACAGTGCCCAGGGAGCGCACCGCGTAGTTCTCGGAGATGTGGTCCAGGACCACGCGTCCCTCAGGGCTGATCGGGTCGCGCTGGATGACGTCGGCGATGGCGAGGCGGCCGCCGGGGCGCAGCACGCGGGCGGCCTCGGAGAGCACCTGGGCCCGGTCGGGCATGTGCCACATCGACTCGAACGCCCAGGCCGCGTCGAACGAGCCGTCGGGGAAGGGCATGTCCATCGCGTCCGCGAACTGGAACGTGGCCCGGTCGGCGAGCCCGGCCTCGGCGGCGAGTTCCGTGGCCTCCTCCACCTGGATGTGGCTGACGGTGATGCCCACCACGTTCACGTCACAAGTGCGGACGAGCCGCTGCGCGGGGTAGCCGATGCCGCAGCCGATGTCCAGGACCCGCTGGCCGGCCTGTGCGGCGAGACCAGAGATCATCAGGTCGGTCAGGCGGTCCGTGGCCACCTCGACGGAGCTGTCGTCGGCCTCGTTCTCCCAGTAGCCGTAGTGGATATTGGGGCCCCAGACGGAACCGTAGATCCGACCGAACCCGTCGTACACGTTGCGGACGTCGCTGTGAGCGGGAGACTGTCCGAGCGTCATGAGGAACTCCGTATCGTCGTGAAGGTGGCGGGAAGTCGGCGGCGGTTCAGCCGTACCGGCGGTGAGCCCGCGAATGATCGTGTTGGTACGCCACCGCAGATCCTGCGGGTCGACCGCGAGCCACAAGCCGGGGAACGCGTCGAGGAGATGGTTGGCGACACCTAGGCGGCAGTCACATCGAAAGGCGGGCGGAAACCCGCTGCGCTGGGCTGGGAAACCCCAGCCCAGCGCCTGCGTGATCTACTGACAACCACTGGTAACCAGTGCTGCCAGGTCAACAAACTGGCTGTCTGCTACTCTTCGCGCTCACTTACGCTCGAAGCGCAAGAAGCCCAGCTGCATGCCTCCTGCTTGCCATTCAGCGCAGAGCGCCTGGTTCGCCAGCAGAGATATCCTCAGGTTCCTGCGGTCAACTGCAGAGAGGCTGCTGTCGGTGTCCAGTACCGCCTTCGTCCAGGCGACACTCTCCTCCCAGAACGGCAGGGTCTCTGACGTGGCGTCGACCTCATCGACCAGTTCGAAGCCCGCAGCCTGCGCGGCTTCTGCGTAGTCGAGCACCGTGGCCGGCTTCGTGTAGAAGTATTCGGCCCACACATCGGCCCCGTGAGGGCGTGTGATGAACACTTCCTCGATGCACACACTCGCGCCCGGACGAAGCACCTGCGCCAGACGCTCGAACCACTGCGGACGGTTGAAGTATCCGCTGCTCTCGATCGCTACTGCTGCGTCATAGGGGCCGTCCAGGGGGAGATGCATCGCATCACAGACCAGGGTTCGGACCCGCTCGTCCACGCCGCATTCCCGCGCGAACTCGTTGACGATCGGCGCGTGTTCCGGCGCATTGGTGACCGCCGTGACGTCGGCGCCGTACTCCTGCGCCCAGAAGAGCGAGCCCCCGCCGAGACCGCAGCCGACGTCCAGGATTCGCCCCGACAGCCGGTTTTCAGCGCCCCAGATCTTGGCCGCGTACCGCAGCAGACCCTCTTGGTGGTCCCGGATGCTGCGGCGAATGGCATCCGGCGTCACATCGTCGGGATGCAGCGGCGTTTCAGCCGAAGGGTAGTGACCCACGTGGTAGTGAATCCTGGGGCCGGGCCCGTATTTGCGGACAAGCCTGGCTGTTTTGTCGTCGTAGTACTGGCCAACGATTCTTACCTCGTCCTGAGGCTCCAGCGCTGCCTGAGGCGAACTCGAAAGTTCATCCAGCAGATTTGACACGGTCACTCCTCCAGAGCTCTGATGCCGACGACATTGGCGAATGGCCTGCTTCGGTCGTTGCGCTGCGCTCGTCATGAATTTTGGCGAGGATACGTGGTTTAACGAGGATCGCCGGACCGGATTCCGTGGCTTGCGGCACGAGCAGCGCCTCGTTCGAAATGCAGGGCCGCTCTCACGATCCGGAATCCTGAGTCGCCCAAAATTGAGCGGCGGCAATTGGATGCCATCCTGGAGGACAGTCCTGGTCGTGTCAACGACGCGGCGTGAGCAGCTTCGACTTTAGGAAAAACCCCAAACGGAGACGGTGTGAGGACTGGATTGGAGTACTGTGCAGATGGGTAGCTGCTGGGCGGCACCCAAGGCCGTACTTCGAGTCCGGCTATTAAGCCGGCACCAAACGGCAGACAAGACTTCCCCAGAAGGGCCCGGTTTCTACCGACCGGCGTGGATGCCCTGTTCGGCAACGCAGGCCAGGCGTTTCAACGCAAACGTCATGGCACGGAACGGAGTGGGATGAGTGACGGTAAGCGGGTCCTGCTGGCCGAGCCACGGAGTTTGTGTGCCGGTGTACGCCGGGCGATAGCCATCATCGACCTCGCGCTGGAACAGCACGGCGCGCCGATCTACGTCCGCAAGGAGATCGTGCATAACCACTACGTGGTGCGCGAGTTCCAGCGCCGGGGAGTCCGGTTCGTCGATTCCGAGCAGGAGGTACCGGAGGGCGCGGTGTGTGTCTTCTCCGCGCACGGCGTCTCCCCGCAGGTGCGGCAGAACGCGGAGGCACGCGGGCTGGACGTGCTCGACGCGACCTGCCCCCTGGTGGCCAAGGTGCACCAGGAGGCCCGCCGGTTCGCCCGCGACGGGCGGACGTTGCTGCTGGTCGGGCATGCGGACCACGAGGAGGTCGAGGGCACCTACGGGCACGCTCCCGACCAGACGATCATCGTCGAGACGGTTGCCGACGCGGAGGCACTGGACCTTCCCTCCGACGCAGCAGTCGCCTACCTCACCCAGACCACGCTCTCGGTGGACGAGACCAGGGACATCATCGCCGTGCTCCAGGGCAGGTTCATCGACCTGCGCGGGCCCGCCACCGACGACATCTGTTACGCCAGCCAGAACCGCCAGGACGGCATCCGGGCCATCGTGGACCGCTGCGACCTGGTGCTGGTGGTCGGTTCGACCAACTCCAGCAACTCGATCCGGATGGTCGAGGTGGCGCGCAGGCTCGGCGGCAGGGCTGAACTGGTGCCGGACGTGACGCACTTCGACCCCACGTGGCTGGCCGGCGTGAGCACGGTCGGCGTGAGCGCCGGGGCGAGCGCGCCGGAGATCCTCGTCGACCAGCTGCTCGACCGGCTCGCCGAACTGGGTTACGCGGACACGTCCGTGGAACGGGTGGCGACCGAGGACATCGTGTTCTTCCCGCCCACGCGGCTGACCGGAGTGGCGGACGCGCCGTGACCGGTCGGGACCGATCGTCGGCCGAACCGGCATCGCGCCGGGCAGTCGGCCCGAACTGACCGAGTGGGCGGCCGCGGCCGCCCACCACGCCCGGTGAGGAGCACTGTTCGACATGGCGCTGCTGGAAACCGTGCGCGACCCGGCGCGGCTGCGTGAGTTGACCGCCGGGGAGCTGCGCGACCTCGCCGGGGAGATCCGCGCGTTCCTGATCGAGCGGGTCTCCGCGACCGGGGGACACCTCGGGCCCAACCTGGGTGTGGTCGAGCTGACCATCGCGTTGCACACGGTGTTCGAGTCCCCGCGGGACCGGTTGCTGTGGGACACCGGGCACCAGTCCTACGTGCACAAGATCCTCACGGGCCGCCAGGCCGGGTTCGACCGGCTGCGTAAGTCGGGCGGGCTCTCCGGCTACCCGAGCCGGGAGGAGTCCGAGCACGACCTGGTGGAGAACTCGCACGCGTCCACCGCGCTGTCCTACGCGGACGGGCTGGCCAGGGCGGACGCCCACCTCGGCCGACGCGACCGGGCGACCGTCGCGATCATCGGCGACGGCGCGATGACCGGCGGCATGGCCTGGGAGGCGCTCAACAACATCGCGGGCGGGCCGGAGCGGCCGCTCGTCATCGTGCTCAACGACAACCAACACTCCTACGCGCCGACCGTCGGCGGGGTGGCCGAGCACCTGGCCGACCTGCGCGCCGGGCGCGGGCCGGGCGTGTTCGAACAACTCGGGCTCGGTTACCTCGGCCCCGTCGACGGTCACGACCTCCCCGCCGTCCAGGACTCCCTGCGCCGCGCGGTCGCACTGGGCCGGCCGGTGGTGGTGCACGTGATCACCGCCAAGGGCAAGGGATACCGGCACACCGAGACCAATGACCTCGATCTCGGCCACGCCGTCAAACCGATGGACCCGTACACCGGGCAGGCACTGAAGGTATCGCCCCCGTCGTTCACGTCGGTGTTCGGCGAGAAGCTGGTCGAACTGGCCGAGCAGCGCAACGACCTCGTGGCGATCACGGCCGCGATGACCGAGCCGACCGGGCTCCTGCCGCTGCAGCGCAGGTTTCCGCACCGGGTGATCGACGTCGGCATCGCCGAGCAGCACGCGGTCACGATGGCCGCCGGGTTGTCCATGGGCGGTGTGCACCCGGTGGTGGCCATCTACTCCACGTTCGTCAACCGCGCGCTCGACCAACTGCTCATGGACGTCGCGCTGCACCGCCGCCCGGTGACGTTCGTCCTCGACCGGTCCGGGGTGACCGGCGACGACGGGCCGAGCCACAACGGCATGTGGGACCTGTCGGTGCTGCAGGTGGTGCCGGGGCTGCGGATCGCGGCGCCGCGGGACGGCACCAGGCTGGCCGAACTGCTGGCTGAGGCGGTGGCGTGGCACGAAGGTCCGACACTGCTGCGGTTCCCCAAAGGCCCCGCCGGTGAGGACCTGCCCGCCACCGCCACGTTCAACGGGATTGACGTGCTGCGCCGTTCCGGCCGGCTAGACGTGCTGATCATCGCGGTAGGTGCGCTGGCCGGCCTCGCGCTCACCGTCGCCGACGGTGGGCGGGCACAGGGCATCGGGGTGACGGTGGTGGACCCGAGATGGGTCACCCCGGTCAACCCCGCGCTGGCCGACCTGGCCCGCCGCCACCGGCTCGCGATCACGGTCGAGGACAACAGCCGCGCGGGTGGTGTCGGTTCCGCGATCGCGCAGGCGCTGCGGGACGCCGACGTGCACACCCCGCTGCGCGAGTTCGGCATCCCGAGGCGGTTCCTCAGCCATGGCACCAGGGCCGAGGTGCTCGCCGCCTGCGGGCTGACCGCGCAGAACATCACCAGGGTCGTGGTGGGGCTGCTGACCGGCCTCGACGCCGCACCGGCGTCAGCAGACATCGACGACCCCGGCACCTGGCCGGTTCATTCAGGGGAGGAACATTGACGACCATCGATTTGGGAATGCCCTTGCCACGCAAGGACGAGGTCTCCCTCTCGGTGGCCACGCGGCGGACCTCCCGCCAGATCATGGCGGGCACGAGGTGCCGGTTGGCGGCGTCGCGCCGGTGCCGGTGCAGTCGTGACCACCACGTCCACGGCCGACATCGACGCCCGTTGCAGCAGATCGCCGAGCCAGGTCACGGCTTGGCCCGCGCACTCGTGGCCGGTCAGCGTCTGACCTCCGACCTGGCCAGAAGGAGCGAGATAAAGTAAACGTCCGGGAAACATGACACAAAATGCAGTTCGTGCAGAACGTGCGGATTACGATCTCGCGAACCGCCGGGCATTAATCCACAGCTTCATGCGCAATGCGCGGGGGCCATGAATCTGTTCGCAGAATCTGGAGGACGAACGCCCTCGAAACCAACGCGACACGATTCGGCGCCTGCAGCTTGTCGGACATGACGCGGACGTGATAGTCGATGGTCTTCGAACTGAGGTATAACTCTCTCGAAAGTCGCCCGCTGGAGAAGCCGGCCGCAATGCCCTCCAGGATCCTGACCTGGACCGAGCTGAGAACGCAGCCGCCGACCGGCTGGGACACTTCACAGCCGTTCTGGTCATTACCCATGGCACTCGTCCGTTCCGTACGGCCCGGCTGGGACGAGATCGTAAGCGGAGCCCACAGTCGTGACAGGCGGCAGCTCGACGTCCGACTCGATCGAGAACCGCCGCACTTCCTGGGTCATGCCGGGTCCGTAAAACAAAAGGACGTCATCGCTCGAACGGACCTCGTGGGGTTCGCGTATCAGCTGGGCTTCCGGCCAGGAAGGGCAAATCGATCCGACGCCGTGAGGACCGGTCAAAGCTATTGATAATAACGTCGGCGAAAATTCTCCCGCCGGAGTAGTGTGGGTTTTCGGCACGACACTCTCCGTTCATGTCTAACGAGGGTGCATCGGAGCCTGTGGCGAGTTACTCCGACCTGAAATTCCTAACACTGCAAGATCATCCAGGCCGAGTGGCCCGTAGTGCTTCAAAATGGCTTCACCGGCTGTGAGCCGGGGGTTTGTCGGATGGTCAGCTTGCTCGGTGGTACTCGTTGATGAGGCCGGTGACGGCTTGTCGGCGTTCGATGCGGGCCGTCGGGATGGGGATGACGTTCGAGTCGTCGAACGGTGCGAGCTGGTTCCGGCCCTGGTGCGGAGACCTGGCCCGGGCGTCGTCGCCGTGGTCCAGCAGGTGTTCCAGCAGCTGTCCGACCGCCGGCCGCCGCGGGTCCCAGGCGTGCAGGCCGCGGGTCCCAGGCGTGCAGGCCGCGGGCCGCGGCGAGCACGGCGGCGGTGTCCGTGACCGGCCCCCCGAGCAGCAGCAGCAGGGCCGCTGGGCAGTTCCGCTCCAGCTGGGTCATGCGCACCACTTTCCGTACGTCTCATCTCTGTTGACCACTACCGGAAAGAACGTAGAGCCAGGGTCTGGCGGTTCATCCTGGCGGGCAGCCGGCGCCCCGGGTGATCGCCGGAACACCGGCCTGGCACCGCAGGGCGAGCCGGGGTAGCGGTGGGTAGCGGTCCAGCACGTCGTGCACCACATCCACCTCGCAGCCGTCACGGTACTGCCGGACGGCCGCCGGCCGCGGATGCGCCATGACGCCGTGCGCGCCCAGGTCCGTAGCCAGTTCTAGACCCCCTTCCAGGATCCGAACCGTCCTGGCAGGTCGGTCCACGCAGCAGGGGCGTTTCAAAGTCCCGGTGATCATGTGAGTCCGCTGGTCGTGGCGGTGCGAGGCGTGCGGGCCTGGCCGTCACGAATGCAACGAAGCTCCGGTTGAACGGGGTGACCTTGCCAAGTCGCCCTGAACCACCGGAGCTTCGATGTGTCGCCAGTCTGCCACCGTCTGCCGGACCAAGTCGCCCGCGGTGGACGGCGTGGCGGGATTGCCGCTCGTGGAGCGGTTGCGGGTGCTGCCCGATCCGCGACGGCGGCGCGAGGTGCGTCACCCGTTCGTGGCGGTACTGCTGGTTGCCGCCTCGGCGGTAGTCGCTGGCGCGCGCTCGTACGCGGCCATCGGCCAGTGGTCCGCAAACGCTCCGCAGCACGCCCTGGCCCGGCTTGGTGCCCGGGGCGTGGGGGCGTTGGGCGTGCGAGTCGCACCGAGTGCCGCCACGATCCGGCGCGTTGTCGGTCTGGTCTGCCCCGGCGGCCTGGCAGACCTGACCGGCGCTGATCCTGCCGGCTCGGACTCGGTGGCCGTCGACGGCAAGGCCGCCCGAGGCTCCCGGAACGGTGAGTTGCCTGCCGCCCACCTGCTGGCCGCGATGACCGGCGACGGCCGCACCGTCACCCAGCTGCGGGTTGCCGACAAGACCAATGAGATCACCTGCTTCGCCGCGCTGCTGGCGCCCTACGACCTGACCGGGGTCACTGTCACGGCCGACGCCCTGCACACCCAGCGCGCGCACGTGCGTTTCCTGGTGGAGGAGAAGAAGGCGCAAAAGGACGTCACCGCGCGCCGCTACGACCGCGAGATCGGCCACGGCCGCAGGGAGACCCGAGCGACTAGGGCCCTCACCGTCACTGATCTCGGCCTGGACTTCCCCCACGCCGCCCAGGCCGTACGCATCCTGCGCCACCGCACCGACCTCAAGACCGGCATGGTCAGCCGCCAGACGGTCTACGCGATCACGGACCTGACTTCGCATCAAGCGTCGCCCCAGCGCCTGGGCCAACTCGCCAGGTCACAGTGGACCATCGAGAACCGGCTCCACTTCGTCCGTGACACCACCTTCGCCGAGGACGCCTCGAAGATCCGTACCGGCCACGGCCCCGACAACATGGCGACCCTCCGCAACCTGGCGATCAACACCCTCCGCGCTGCATGGCACCTCAACATCGCCGCCGGCATCCGGCACGCCAGCCGGCGTCCAGGTGCACAGTAATGTCGTCGGGCAACGGTCCGAGGTCGTCCAGCAGGTCCAGGGTCGGCGCGAGTAGCGGGGAGTCGTGGCGGTTCGCTCCGGCCAGGACCCGGCCGAGCGGAATTCCGTAACCATCCGTCATGCCCGAACGTTTCAAGCCCTGTTTGCCGCGGTCGACCGGTGAGCGCCCGGCCACCTCACCGCCGATCGCAACACCCATGCACCCACGCTGGGGTACTGGCTGAACTGGCCGTGGCGGTCGCTCCCTGGGGCGGCCGAGGATCGCAGCAAGGAGTTCATCTGGGACTCGGTACAGGCCGAGGAGTGACGGTCGCCCTCTGGCGCGGCAGAGGATCGCAACTGGTCACTCAGCACCACCGCGCCGGCTGCACCCGGCGTTGGCGATCGCCCCCTGGGGCGGCCGAGGATCGCAACGGCAAGGTGTACGGGGGTGGCGCTGCCATGATTCAGTGTGGCGGTGGCCCTCCGGGGCGGCCGAGGATCGCAACGTCGATGAGACCGAAGCGTACGTGCAGGCCGCCGAGGTAGCGGTCGCTCTCCGGGGCGGCCGAGGATCGCAACACCCACAGGGTCTTGCCGCGCGGAGCCGCGATGTGCGTGGCGGTCGCTCTCCGGGGTGACCGAGGATCGCAACGTCCTGGACGAGGCAGCGGTGATCTGCCCGGTGCCGGTGGCGGTCGCTCTTCCGGGCGGCCGAGGATCGCAACGTGATGCCGCGCTGTCCGCGCACCCAGCGCCGGAGGGTGGCGGCGGTTGCCCTCCTGGGCGGCCAGGATCGCAGTTCCGGTGCGGTGCCGAGCTGGACCCTGAGACGAGAGTGGCGATCGCTCCCTGGATTAGCCGAGACCGAGTCGTGGGGACTCGCTGGGGACCACGCGTCGTTCACCACCGTCTCTGAGGTCCATTTCGGTGAACGAACAGCGCGGGCTGTCTACCGTCTGACGTGCAGCGATGGCTATGGCCGGGCGACTGGGGGTCAAGGGGTTGCGGGCGGTGGCCGTATCTAGAGGGATGTTCGGGTCTGGATCGTCGGGGGAGCTGATCTGGGGCGGACAGGTGCTTCGCTTGTGGAAGCAGGGTCACGTGAATCGCTTTGCTGAAAAATCCACTCCGGGATTGCCGTGCGACTTCCTTCGCCGCTGGCGTATTTGCTACCGAGAGGCGGCCCCGACGTGTGGAATGCTGCGCGTCGGGGCCGCCTCTTGATTCTGTCGAACTACCCGTTTCTGCTGCCTACTTGTTCAGATCGAACACTGCCGTGACCGGTGCGTGGTCGGACCAGCGCTCGGCGTGGGTCTCGGCGCGTTCGACGTAGGCCTCGACGCACTTCTTGGCGAGGTTTCCAGTAGTGACGATTAGGTCGATGCGCCAGCGGAACGACACCTTTTCGAAAAAGGTCCACCCGTTCGAGTGCAGCCTGTTCGAGGGTGCTCGCTGGCCTGGGCGGTAGGGGACCTCCTGTGAGCATCATGACGGCTTCGGTGCCGGTTCGGGCGGTGGTTGGTTCGCGTGTGTCGGACACGCACGGGGATGAGGGCAAGGTCTCGCACCTGGTGCAGGCGGAGTCGGCGACCCGGCACGCGGTCTCGAAGGAGTGGGAGATCGTCGGGTCGTTCGAGGACTTGGACGTCTCCGCGGAAATTACACCGTGGAAGCGTCCGGACCTGGGCCCGTGGCTCACCGATCGCCAGAGCGAGTGGGACGCGTTGGTGTGGGCCAAGGTCGACCGGGCGTTCCGCTCGGCCAAGGACTGCGCGGACGTGGCGCACTGGGCGGAGGAGAACCACAAGGTCCTGGTCTTCACCGACGACGGCATCACCCTCGACTACCGGCAGGGGCGGGAGTCGTCCTTCGGGAACGAGCTGGCGAAGGTCTTCCTGATGCTGGCGTCGATCTTCGCGGAGATGGAGCTCAAGCGGATCAAGGCTCGCGTCACGGCCGCGCACAAGCACCTGCGCAAGACGGACCGCTGGGCCGGCGGGCAGCCACCGTATGGGTACCGGATCGTCGACCGCCCTGGCGGTGGGCACACCCTGGAGCCGGACCCGGTCACCTCCGAGGCCGTCCGCTACATGGGCAAGCTTCTCCTGGAAGGGCAGAGCCAGTGGATGATCGCCACGGCCCTGGAGGCCGCCGGCTTCGACACCCCGGCGACCCACGCGTACAAGAACCAGGGCGACAGCTACACGAGCAAGCGCAAGGCGCCGCCGTCGAACCACTGGAACCCGACCAGCGTGGGGAAGATCCTGCGCTCGCCGGCGACGATGGGCCTGAAGCTGACCGGCCGCTCCGTGAAGGCGCGCAAGATCGCCCGCGACGCGAAGGGCCTGCCGATCCGGATGGCCAAGCCGCTGTTCATCGAGGGGGAGTGGGCTGTGGTCCAGGCCGCGATGGACGAGCGGTCGGTCACGAAGGAGCGCTCGAACGGTGCCTCGCCCTGGTTGGGTGTGCCGCACTGCGACCGCTGCGGTGACCGGTTCTACCGGCAGGTGAACCTCGCCAAGAATGGCAAGATCTACGAGTACTACCGCTGCACGAAGACGGCCGGCAAACCCGCCTGCAAGGGCCAGTCCGTCAAGGGCGAGCGCGTCACCGCCGCGATCAGCGTGCTGGTTGAGCGCCTGGCCGGGCTGGCGATGACGGTGCGCAGGTTCATCCCCGGCGAGGACCACACCGAACAGCTCAACCACGTCACCCAGGCCATGAAGGATCTCCGTGAGGAGAAGCGCCGCAACCTGTTCGACTACCCCGGCGGCGACGACGAGTACTCCGAAGCCCTCGAAACCCTCGTCGACGAACGCCGCCGCCTCTCCGCCCTCCCACAACGCCCCTCCGCCTGGGTCGAGGTCGATACCGGCGAGACCTTCGCGGATGCCTGGGCCCAGGCCGACCAGGAAAGGCGCCGCCAGCTCCTCCTCGGCCTCAAAGCCCGCCTCTACATGACACCCACCATCGAAGGCTGGTACCTACCCGCCGAACTCCAAGCACGAGTACCGAAGCTGGAGCGCACTGGCAGCTCGGCGTAGGCCGGGTGAAGTAGCCGACGGTGGCGTCGTCTAGGGTATCGACTTCAAGGTACTGGGCGTGGTTGGCCTGGCTGTCGATCGCGGCCTTGTAGCGGTCGAGTTCGGACTCGTCGTCCCCGAGGACAAACTGGACGTTGAACTTGCCCTCCTACAGGCCTTCCGGCGGTCGCGGGCTGCAGCCTTTCTTGCCGACGTTCTTGGCGTCGATCAGCGCCCCCGTCTGCCGGGCGGAAGCCGTCCGCCCACACCTTCTTGCTGTCCGCGCGGAGCACCCTCCGCTCCGGCTTGCTGGCGACCTGCACCTGGTAGGCGCGGCCGTCAGCAGTCCCGTAGTTCGCCGTGGAGACCGCAGGCTCAGGCAACTGCGCGGCCCTCGTCCAGCTCCGCGTCCATCGCGACGTACAGGGGGTGGAGGTGCCGTGGGCCATTGCGCCTCGCCGTATCGGTACGTCAGAGGGCGGTCCACTGTGCCAGTGCGGGCCAGGTCGCGATGGGGTACTCGGCCATCGCTTCGTCGCCTTCGCTAGCCCTGCTGTACCTGAGGGGTGTGACGGGGCCCAAGCCGCCTCGGCCCCGCTGCAGGCCGTCAAATTGGAGGCAATGAATAGTCCCTGATGCTTCCGCGATGATGGAGGTCAGCAGCGGTGCGAGCGTGACAGGCTCGGCGTCGGTGTCGAGAAGCAGCACTGTTCCGCCGACGACCGGGCCTTGTGTGAACACCTTGTCCGGGATCGGCTTGCCCGTGCCACGGAAGACGAGGACCTCTACCGCATACTTCGAGCCGTCGAACGTCATGGAAGCCGGAACTGCCAGGTCGAAGCTTCCGTATGACGTCGCGCGGTGCGCGAAGCGTCGAAGCAAAGCGTCGAGACGATCACGATCGGCGCGGCGCGCAGTTGCCCGGCCGTGGGCCAGGTCGTTGCGGATCGTGATGAACTCCCGGACGGACCGACGGGCAACCGAGTCCGGGGCCAGCCAGGAGAACAGCCGCTTGAAACCGGCGCCCGCGCCTGGAGCGTCAGCGAGCGCAGTGCACATGTCGAACCATGTGCCCATACTGGGGGCGGCGAGACGCTCGGGCGTGATCCCGCGCAGCGGTGCTGGCGGCGTGGTGGCCAGGCCGACCGTGGCTGCGAGACGGAGGATGGACTCGAGCGTGTGGAGCCCTTCGGCCAACTGCTTGTCAAGGTCGGTCGTCCGGATGTATCGGGCGATGCGGAAGGCGATCGGGGTCGGCAACCGGTTGCTGGCAGCGCTGAGGGCCTGCGCCAAGCGCTCTTCGAGGATGGTGACGCACCGGTCGAGCAGTTCTTCGCCGGCGTCCTCCTTGTAGATCCAGTCGGCCGCGCCAAGCCGCAATGCCTGCTTGAGCTGCGGCCCGGCGCCCTCTCCGGAGAGCACGAGGGCGGGAACGCGTTGCCCGCCCGTCTCGAACTGGCTGAGCAGCCACACGCCACCCCAGTCCTCAGGTGGCATCTTCATGTCCACCAGGGCGAGATCGAACGGTTGGGCGGTGAGCTCGTCGAGTGCAGTCTGGCCGTCACTGACGTAGCGCAGCCACGCTCCGGCTTTCCGCAGCGGTGCGCACAGGGTACGGGCCACATCGTGCTGGTCGTCGGCCACCAGGATGCGTACACCTGCGAGGGGTTGGGTCACTGCGTCTCCAGGTTCGTTGTCGCGGTGGGGAGAGTGACGAGCCAGGTGGTCCCCGACTCTGCAGGGAGAGCGGTCAGCTGTCCTCCCGCCCGAGTCACCAGTGCACGTGCCCCCAACAGGCCAAGCCCGTTGCCACCGGGCTTCGTGCTGCGGATCCGGTCGCCTGAAGCCAGCGCGGCGATGACCTCCTCCGGAAGCCCGGGACCGGTGTCCGCGACCTCGACGACCGCCTCGTACTCATCGGCCGTCCATTCCAGAGTGATGGCACCGCCGTCGGGCATGGCCTCGATCGCGTTGCCCACCAGGTTGTCGAGTACCGCGGTCAGCGCGCGTTGGTCCATCGCGACGTGGACTGAGCCGCTGGCAGGGGGGACCGACAGCTTGATCGACCCAGGTAGGCGTGAGAGGACGGTTGCGGCGTAGGAGCGCAGGAAGGGGCCGAGATCGAGAGTCTCGCTGCTTGTCCGCCCCAGGCTGGAGGTGGCTGCCCTGAGGCGCAGAGCCAAGGCATGGGCCTGGTCTAGGTGTCGGCTGGCCTGCAGTTGCTGCTCGAGCCGGGCAGTGAGACCTTCGGCCGGAGCGGAGGTAGCCAGACGCGCGGCGACGACCTGGTTCTTCAGGTCGTGGAGCAGGTCTGCCACCGAAGCCAGGTAGGGATCGGTGAGGGGTTGGAAGGAAGCGAGGGCAGCCCGGGTGATGGGTCCTGGATCGCGGGGAGCGTGTGCTCCGATGACGGTCACGTCGACACCGCTGCTAGTGGGTACGAGGGTCGTCGTCCTGGTGACGCTGGCCCACAGGGTGCATAGCCTGGCGACGGCGGCCTGGTCGAGCTCGCCACCAGAGGTGAATCGTAGCCGCAGTGGCCGTTGGCCGAGCAGTTCGACGGATGCCTTCGAGGCTGGTTTCACCACGAGGGCGGCGAGGGCGTCCAGGATGGCCCGTTCGCGGCCGGTCAGCCGAGCGGCGGGCACGCGCTCGCCCATGGCCACGTCCAGCCGTCCGCGATATAACATCCCCCAGTCGTCTACGAGTTCGTCGAGGGATTGCGCGGGGTCCTCGGTGCCGAGGCACCGGTAGATGTCACACAGCCGGACCAGCCTGTCGAGGTGGTTGCGACTCAGCGACGCGGGGTCCTGGATCTGCTCCAGAACTTCCATAACCTCTGCGAGTTCCACTTCGATGCCTCGGGACTGGCCGTCCGCCCTCTCGGCGTCACGGGCGGCCCGAAAGATCCCCTCGAAGTGGTGGATGTCCGCTTCGAAGTCCACCACCCGGGAGAGGAGTTGGTCGGCCTCGGTGGCCCAACCAACGAGAGCTTTGGGAGATCCGGCCCAGTGCAGGCCGAAGAACCGTCCCTCGATCCATCGGGGCAAGGGGATGCGATGGCCGGCCAGGACCGCGGCCTGATGGGTGAGGATGAATCGGCCTGCGGATTGGTCGCTATCGGAGGCAGCCATCAGTGATCGCGTAGGGTGGCGCTCCGCCAGCATGTCCACGACGTTCAGGACGACCTCGGACGCGGTGAACCGTGCCGCGGACTTGCCCAGATCCGCTGTGCCTTCGCGGGTCCTCGTGCTGATGCCAAGCGCCGAGCTGCTGAGCACGGCTGTGGCATGGTGACGCTTCTGATGGTCCAACCCAGACTGACGGAACTCGAAGCCAATCCGCAGCTGCATCCCGCTGATTGTGCGGTCGAGGAGCGATGCCGGATCGTACGGCGACGCCTCGACCGTGATGGTCCGCCACAGTGGGAACCACTCAAGCGGCCATTCTGATGCCAGAGAGGCCGGGAAGCGCTTCGCGATGAAGACGGCACCGATCACAGCTTGGAAGGCTGTTGCACCCACCTCCACGGAAGGTCCCTGGTTTGCCTCGCCTACCCCCAGCAGAAGTGCCGGCGCGAGACCGGACAGCCGTAGGGCGGAGTCATACGTCGTGTTCAGCACCGCGTCGAAGACGAACACGTCTGGAGGCGTTCGGGCTGCGCTCGCGGCTCGAACCAGATACTGCTCAAAGAGGAGCGCTTGGGATCCGATGTAGGCGAGCGCTTGATTGTCCCGTTGGTGCAACGGCGCGAGCTTGTGGCGGTGTTCGTAGGCCCAAGACGCGTGGGTGAGTGCCTGCCCGAGTAGGGGTCGGGCCGTCACCGGTAGTGAGAACAGGTCCTGCACCGTTCGCACTGCGGTGCGATGCGCCTCGGTTCCGGGAATCTCCCCCAGCACCACCTGCGGGGCCGGCCCGTCGCTGCGAACCTGTAGAACCTCAGGTAGATGCCTGGTGAGGAAGTCCAGGGCGGCGTTGCGTGTCGCCGCCTTCTTGCTGCTGGCCTCCCCAGTTCCTTGACGGCCCCTGCAGTCTGTTACGACGGCAGTGAAAACAGCGGCGTGATCCGGACCTTCGCGGTGGTACTCGTAGCTGATTGAGTCTCGGCCGCCGAGACGAACCTCGAGCTCCATCCTGGGCTCGGCGATCGACTGGGGATTACCGGTGTCGGAGACGAGACCCTCCAACAGCCCCTCAGCAACGCCTTCTGCACCGGCCAGGCACAGCATGCCGAGCAACTGGCGGAACATCGTCGCCACCGTGTTCGGGGGCAACGGGCGTCCCTTGAAGCTGGCTCCCGTCCGACACGAGCTCACCAACCATGCTTGATCCACCGCCCACCTTGGCAGTTGCGGGAAGATCTGCCCTACCTGTTTGGCCATTTGACCCGCGGTTGACGATGGGCGACGCTGATACGCCCGAATACTCGCCAGCCTCCCCAGATAGGCGGAGCCGAGCGCGTTGAGCGTATCCAGCAGCCCTTTCGTCACCCCTGGCAGATGCGTCGGGTGTTCGTATAGATAGGAAGGGTGGGTGAGGGCCGCGCCGACTGCCCGGCGGAATACCGGAGCCGGATCGCCGAGCCCGAGCTCCTCAAGCACGGCCAGCGCAGGCGAGACGTCATGCTGGCCGTCTGCCACGGCATACTCCAGAACGCCCAACGGGCGCCCGTTGGAAACGCGGGCCGAGCCCATGCTCATCCGTCCCCCACATCCTGAGCCGCGTGTCTCGTCTCGAAGCCGTCCCCTTCACGCAGGACAGTACCGGCGGCGGCTTCCGAGCGAGAGGCGATCAAGCAGATCTGCAGTTGTCGCGAGGGGCGGTGTCTCGTCCACAGCCGGGCGATGTGCGAGATCCGCCGGGTCGTCTCCGCCGCGCGACCCGGAACGGCTACGGTTGGCCGCCGGCTTCGGTACGACAGGACAACTGGCTTGGGTGCCGGCCGACAGGAGGATTCAGCTGCCGAAAATAATCGTTTGACAGTTCGAATATGACGTATTGTCAGACCCTCCCCCTAGCTTGGCCCTCGTGTCGGCCATCTACGGAAGGGGGCCCTGCCAGTGTTCTTCGAGGAACCGACTGCGGCCTACGAGAGCCTGACCGCACGGATGAAAGCACTGGCTGTGGTTCGCCCGATCGTCGGCCTCGACTCCAGCAAGGCAAAGACTGAGAGGGGCTGGCAAGGCTACCGGCTCGCAGAACTGGCTCTGGCGGCCGTCGACTTCGTAGCCCTGAGCAGCGACATGGGCACGATGGTTCGCCAGGATGCCGTGGCCAAGGAAGTCGCACGATACGCGGCTCTGCAGGTGCCCGAAGGGACAGAGAGCGAGCGTGAGGCCGTTGGTACGTGGATCACCGAGCGACTGATCAACGTCGAGGAGCGTGACCGTGCGTTCCGACAGCCCATCGGCACCCTCGACGAAGAAGGCTTCTCCGTAAGGGACTTCCCGTTCCAGATCCTCAGGGAAGTGCCCGACGAGGTCGGGCGTGCCGCACTGGTGGTGACCGAGGCCGCGATCAATGTCCTCCTCCACGCGATCGACATCGACGTCGCATCGGCGCAGATCGCGGCCGAGGCCCGACTGACTGCGATGCTGAAGCGGGCCCGCATCGAGGACGCGTTGCAGGCGGCACTGCACGCCCGCCGACAGAGCCTGCGCTACGCGAAGCAGCTCACCGACTGGAGGGCCGCCATGCAGCGCAGCGTACGCGCCATCAGCTGGGCGGACCAGGTCGACGAGGAGGTCGAACTCGCCCTCGAGCATGTCAAGGCGCGCTCCGATGCCGAGACTGCCATGCAGCATCGGGTGGGCGAGCTGCTCGCAATCACCGAGGACGAGCAGAAGCGCCAGCAGCTGATCGATCTGGACGCCGTGCTCGCCGACTGCCTCGACCGCCACGCGGGGCTCACCACCTTGCTGATGGAGCTCGGCTCGGAGTTCCGCCGACAGCAGGACCGGCAGGTGTTCGTCGTACCCGCGCTGCACACACGGGTCCACCTCGAGGACCAGCTGCTGCGGCCGGTCCTCGAGCTGCCGATAGACACTGCGATCGGGCCGCTGGCGGCCTTCGCCCGCGCGGCCTTCGGCTCCAAGCGCCCGCACGTGCTCTACCTCCCCGACTTCTTCGCCGCACTGTGCCGGGTCACCGAGATTCAGCCTTTGGAGCCGGTTGTGGTTCAAACCGATCATGAATGGGACGAATCAGCCGACGAACCTCTGTTCACCGCAGAACAGGAGCAGGACGTGGCAGACATGCTCGCCGGCGTGCCGGCGGCGGGGGTACGCCTGTCCTCGCTCCTGCAGCAAGCACGGCTCAACCCGCCAGGCGCTAGCCAGCGGTGGGGGACCGATCAGCTGGTCGCGCTACGTGTCCAGGAGCTCTTCCGCAACATCCCCGTCTCCCGGCTGGCCGAAGGGAGGGAGTCGGTTGTGGCGATCGACGACGGCGTGGAGCTGGATGACCAGCGGTTCGGAGGATCTGACTTCCTCGTGCTGAGCGTGCGGGCCGACCCGGCCAACGCCACGGGAAGTCCGCCCGCAGCCCGTCCTATTCCCTCGCCCCGCCGTCCCGGCGCCCCTGCACCCATGAAGGACCAGGTATGACGAACGATGACGTGGCGGACGCCACCCGCATGATCGCTATGGCCCTGGGCCGCGGCAGAGCGCCGGCACGATCGAGCGAGTACGCGAGACTCGTCCAGCGGTACCACCGAGACCCTGACTATGCCCGCATGGTGCACATGGCGGCGAAGGGCTTCGATCTCACGGTCCTGGGTGTCGACCACCGCTCAGGACTCATCCTGGGCACCACCGCGGAGAGCTCACTGTCCTTGTCGGTCACCGAGCTGGTGCCCAATACCGGGGACCGCCCGTTGTATCTGCTCGCCCAACTCGCCATCGCTACGCTCGCGTTCCCCCGGCCGCAGGACCTGGACGACGACGAGTTCGTGGGCCGTGTCACCGTCAGCGCCGTCGACGACTACGTGCGCGAACACGCTCTGGCGATCGAGCAGCGCATCAACGCGGCCGGTGAGGACCAGGACCCGCCGACCGGCCAACCGGGGCTGGAAGCCCTGTGGCGTGCGTACCTGCGGCGCAGCGCCACGGGCAGGACCAAGGGCGACAACGAGCCGTTCGGATCCAGCCGAAAGATCGTCGAGCGGGCGCTTAAGCACTTGGTCGATTACGGCTTCATGCACAAGGTGCCAGGCGATGGCGAGGGCACATACGTCACGCACGTGAAGTACCGCGTGCAGATCCGCGAGCTCGCAGCCGGCGAGATGCTCAAAGAACTCGCGGCTCTGGGCATCTCCCGCCTGCCGAGCAGTGACCTCGGAGACAAAACCGGTGATCCCGCCCCTCCAACGCCCGGCGCACCTGGTCCCACGCCCGCCGCAACCCTCGCCGACTGACCCCACGGGAGTCCACTGTGTACGAGTTGAACCGCGTCCTGCTGCGGAACTTCGGCCCTCGCGACGCCCGGTACGAGTGCGTCGACCTCGACCTGTCCGGGGTCGGAGAGCCGGTATCGACCGGCGCTCTGGTTCCCGACGCCGGCCACGTTCCCCATCGGCCCTCGCCCGCGAGCCTGGTGATGCTGCAGAACGGGGGTGGCAAGGGCGTGCTCCTCACCGCAATCATGTGCACGACCATCCCTTACCGTCACAAGGATCTCGAGGCGCTTCGCAAGTTCGTCGTCTCGCCCGCCCAGCCGTCGCACATCGTGATGGAGTGGGTGGACGTGCGCACCGGCCGGCTCCTGGTCACCGGTCAGGTCCTCGCGCCGGCAGCAGACAAGAACCTCAGCAGGCTCTTCTACAGCTTCCAGCCCGGAGCGGCCCTCACCGCGGATCGCCTGCCATTCCACCATGACGGCACCTGGCTCTCCTTCGACGACTTCTGCACCGAGCTGCGGGACCTCAGGGCCCGCCATGAAGGACTGGGCCTGCGGGAGGAGGCTGGCCAGAAGGAGTGGGAAGCCCACCAGAGCAGCCTCGGCCTCGAACCCGACCTGTTCAACGTCCAGCGCGCGATGAACGCTACCGAGAGCGGTGCCGCCAACGCGTTCACTACGACCACGTCCGGTGCCTTCGTGGAGTGGCTCCTCACGAAGGCTTCCGACGCTTCCGATTACGACGCGGTCGGCAAGATGTTCGCCGGGTACGCGGGGGCAGTCTCGCAGTACCAGCTTTGGCAGAAGGAGCGCGCGTTCGCCCTCGAGATGCAGCGCCAGTGCCAACAGGTCGACGACGCCCACACGGCACAACTTTCGCAGGCGGCACAGGCAGCACAAGCCTCGACGAACCTCGTGGCGCTGGCTTCGACACTCCTGGCCAGGGACAGGCAACTGGCCTGTGAGGTCGAGCTTTGCAGTACCGCCTACGAGGAGGCGGATGTCGAGAACCGGACGAGACTGGGCGCACAGGACGCGGCCGACCGCGTGCTGCGACACGTCCAATGGCACAGCCTCCGGCTGGATCTGGCCGACCTGGAAGCCAGGCGGACGGATGCCGAGGCGAGGAGGCTCGAAGTCGAACAGGAACGCGACGGCTGGACCCAAGTTCCGCTGGCCCTGGCCCTCGCGGCTGCCCGCCATGCCTTCGACAGTACCCAGCTCGACCTGACCCGGGCCGAAGGGGCCATCGCGCCCTATGCGAGGGCCGCCGATGACGCCGCAGCCCGGCTGAGGATCAGCCTGCGGCTGGCAGAAGAGGCCGCCCGTAAGAAGATCCGCGACTTGCAGGAGGCCACGCGCGCCAGCGGGATCGACGTCAGCCAGTGGCGCGCCCGCATGGGCGACCTGCGCAAGCTCGACGGTGTCGCGGAGGGCGAGACGGCGAACCTCAGCTCGCTCGTCGCCGAATTCGAAGCCGCCCTCCAGCGGGCGCGCGAATCGCGGGACGTGCTGGCCGGAGAGACGGCGGCGGACGCAGCTGCCCGCTCCCGTACGGCGGAAAGGGACCTGGGGGATCAGGCCGACGATGCGAAAGCAGCTGTCGATGACGCGAAGATGAGGGCTTCCCGTGCCCGGGTGGAACTGTCCACCGCCGATGCCGCCGCGTCCGCGGCCAGCAATGCTGCAGACAACGCGAACGCTGTGATCGACAGGCTCCGGACCAGGGCGCGGCACATCCAGCGCGATCCCCTCAGCTCAGAGCTGCTGGAGACAGAACTCGACGCGACCGGCGATGATGCCTTGACCTGGATCGCCGTTGCGGCAGGGCCGCTGCACGACGTCGCCAGCCGCCGCCATGCAGCCCTGGAAGGAGCCCTCACAGCTCAACGGCGCAAGCTGGACAGAGACCAGGAGTACCTGACCGCCCTGGACACCAGTGCCGGACTGCTGCCCGCGCGCACTCACGTCCGCGAGGTCTGCGACGCCTTGCTCGGGCACGGAGTCGCTGCACATCCCGGATGGATCTGGATGCGCGACAACCTGCCGACCGACCTCCACGCCCGGGCAGTGTCCGATCACCCCGACCTGGTGGACGGAGTGATCGTCACCGACGAGTTCGCGCTGGAGAAGGCGCGCCAGTTCCTGGAAGAGCTCCGCCCACTGCCGGCAGCGGCCGTGGCCATCGGAACCGGCAACCGCTTCGCCAACACGGCCCCCAGCGACCAGGCGGGGCGCACCGTGGTGGAGCCCACACCCGCCATGCACGATGAACTGGCCGCTGCACGCGAGCGGGAGATCGTCGAGACGCGTATCCGGGAGACCTCCGAGGAAATCCAGCAGCAGGAGACACGCCGAACGGCAACGGCACGACTCCTTGCCGCCCTGGACCACTGGCAGGACGAGATCGGAGAGCTTCCCCTTGACGTACGCCTTGAGGAACTGAGCAGCCTTCAGGCCGCCTCTGGAGCCGCCAGGGAAGCAGCCGACGCGGCCTCCGACCGAGCACAGGAACTCGAACTTGCCCTGGGCGAGACCGAGTCGCAACGCGATAACGTCCTCGCCCAGTGGGCAGCCCAGCAAAGGACGGCAGACGACCTGGAGCGGCTGGCCGACAGCGAGGCCGAGGCCGGCCGTGCCGCCGACCGGATCGCCGAACTCGAACGCCAGACCACACTGCGGCTCGCCGAGTTCGGCAAGCTGGAAGCAGCCTGCTCCGCAGCGGAGGACGAGAACCTTCGCCGTGCCCGCCTCATCGAGAACCACGAACAGGAGGCGGCCAGACACAGCGGGGAGCTGGAGGTGATCACGGCCACCGACGAGGCCGAACGCCGCCAGGCACAGGCTGGCGTGCTCGCCCCCCTGCCCGTGCTGCGACAGCAGTACCAGCAAGCCGCCTCCGATCTACACGCCCGTGAGGTCGGTGACGACCTTCGCGAGCGCGCGCGGACTGCCGAGGCCGACCTCCAGACCTGCCAGGCCCTCTGGAAGAAGGTCCCGCCCTCTGTACAAGATCGAGCACAGGTCCTCGCGCAGGACACACGTGCGGACGGTGCCATCCAGCGAGATGCCCTCGTGCGCAGTATGACCGAGCAGACCACGCGACTGCAGACCGACGAAAGCCTTCTCAACTCGGAGCGCGCCCGTGTCCAACTGCAGCTCGAGCAAGCCCAACCGGCAGAGGGCCAAGCCTTTCTGGAAGAGGAGGCCGCACAGGAGTGGACCCCGCATGACCGGGCCCAGGCCCAGAAGCTGCTGGAGACAGCCGGAGATTTGAAGAGCAGCGCGGACCGGGCAGCGCGGACGGCCGGGGACTCCTTCGATGCCGCGGGCCGCGCCAAGAAGCAGGCTGAGCGTAGCCGCACCGCCCTTGCCCCGGTCCTTGCACTCTTCGAGGCGGCGATCAAGGGCATGCCCATCGATCAGGAGGCCGCACCCTACCCTGGATCACTCGAAGGCGCCGAGTCCAAAGCCCGAGAAGCCGTGAGCCTCCACACGACAACCCACAAGCAGCAGGGCGCTGCCGACCGAGCTGTCGAAGGAGCCGTAGCCGATCTGAAGGACGCCGTCTCCAACGTCGCCTACCACGACCTCGACATTCCCCTGCGCGCACAGATTTCCGCCCTAGACGGACGAATGATCCCTCCCCTGGCCGCCGATTTCGTCACCGCTCTCACTGAACGCGCCGCTGTCCTGGCCTCCCAGCTGAACGGAGTCGAGCAAGTACGCGAAGCCCTGGTCCTCCAACTGGCAGGTCGTGTCTCCGAAGAGCTCAAGAAGCTCGACCGCGCCAGCGCCTTCTCCGTCTTCCCCGACGACGCCGGCCCATGGTCGAACCAGCGCTTCCTGACGATCAAGTACCAGCCGCCGGAGCAGCCCCTGCTCCATGGACTTGTCCGCGAAGCAGTCCAGACCATGGCCACTGCCCCCAACGCCGGTGGGCTCAAGGGAATCGACGTCGTCATGCGCTGCCTCCACCGCGCCGTCCCACGAGGCTTCACCGCCAAGGTGATCAAACCAACTGCCTCGCGCACCATCGAGCACGTGCCCGTGGAAGACATGAAAACGATCTTCTCAGGTGGCCAAGAACTCACCGGAGCCATCCTCCTGTACTGCGCGCTGGCCGCCCTGCGAACCTCACCAGGCCCGCGTAGCCGCACTCGGCACGGCGGCCTCCTCATGCTGGACAACCCCATCGGCCGCGCCAACGCGGACTACCTCATGCAGATCCAGCAGGAGATGGCCACAGCACTCGGTATCCAGCTGCTCTACACCACCGGACTCAGCGACGACAACGCCACCCTGCGGTTCCCCCTGCGCATCCAACTGCGCAACGACACGGAAGCCCGAAGCGGACTGTCCCTCGTCCGCATCGACGAACGCGTGCGCGCATCCCTGCTCCCCAGGCCACGGGTCACACCCGATCCCGAGGCCCCCGAACCCGCCGGCTACCTGAGCGCCGCCCGGCTCTACACCAAGACCGAGGCCGGACAATGACCACGCCACACGACGGCCCGGTGCCACCCTTGTCTCCAGCCGCCACCAGGCTCAACGACACCCTGCAAGCCAGGACCCCCGGCAGCGGCACGCTCTCTCGCACAGCCCTGACGGAGGCATTCGCCTCTGCTCTACCGGGTCTGTCCCACAGCGGCAACAGCCGCCAAAGCCTCGCCACCCTGCTCATCGAGCTTGCCGACGCGCAACTCCTCACCCTGCCCTCCAACCCGGCGAAGTGGGACGCCGGGCGCCCCCCACTGCCCGACGCCGTCCGCATCGTCCGGCACCACCCGGCCCCCTCGGCCCCCCGAGATGCGCGGTCATGGAGACCAGAGCTCAGCTGGGTATCGACCGCGCGCGTCACCACCACACAGACGAACATCCTGACCGCGATCAACCGGTGGTTTCGGGACACGAGTAGCACAGCGCAGGCCCGCCGCCCCCTGTCCCTGCGCGAACGATCCCACGAGATCTTCAACGACGAGAAGCGCCTTGACAGCCTCATCGGCGGAGCGCTCTTCGGCCCGGGCCGACTCGACCTCGACCAGCTCGCGACCTACCGGGAAGCCCCACCGCTCGCCTACCGACACCTCGGAGACGGCGACACCATACTCGTGATCGAGAACAGCGATACCTTCGCCACCCTGCGCCACCTGCTCCAACGCGAGCCCGGACGGATCGGCTACATCGCATTCGGCGCCGGCCGCGCCTTCGAAGCGACCGTTGCCAGCATCACCGAACTCCCGCAGATCCACCGCATCCTCTACTACGGAGATCTCGACGCGGACGGCCTGTCCATCCCGGCCAGGGCCTCCATTACCGCAACGCTCCTGGGCCTACCGCCCGTTGAACCAGCAGAAGGCTGCTACCAGCTCCTCCTCACCCGCCCTCGCAACACCGCACTCGAGATCGATCCGAGCCGCGCCCGGCTGCTCGTGGAGTGGCTACCACCCGCCTTGCAAGATCAAGCCCTCGCCATGCTCACGGCAGGCGACCGCGTCGCCCAGGAAGCCGCAAACCAGAACCACCACCTCGAAGACACTCAGTGGCTCACCATCCGGGAGTTGGCACCAACGACCTCCCGCCCACACTCCGAGCCTCCCCCACGAGGCGCGGGCGGCAACAACTCTTCGGTCGCGTCCTGAGGCGCCGCACGGTCTCGTCGAGGCCGCCCCACTGGCCGAGGGCGGCCTCGACGAGCTCGACGTCAGGCGGATTCCTCAGATCACGTCCTGAAGGGTGAGTTGTGCTATCCCGGTTGGCCTTGCCCCCAGGGCCAGGGCCTCGCGGCGGCGGGACCGGAGTGTCGGTGACGTGCTGTTGAATGTGTGGCATGGCGGCTCACAACCGAGGCGTCCGAACGCGGCCAGTGAACGCGAGTATCCATCAGATCGTCGACTGGGATCGCCCGTTGCACTCCGTGAGTCGCGCGCAGCGTGCACCGCGGGTGTGGGCCGTCTGGTCTCGGGCTTCAGGGGGGACCGTGCCGAACAGAGGGGTGACGGCGGGGGCTGGCGTGCCACCCGTCAATTTCGCCACCCACCAAGTGCGGACGGGAGGCATGGGCGGCGCCCGCGACGACTTCGAGGCAATGATCGGCCAGCTCGCACTCGCGCTCACCCCCGGCGTCCGCATCATCGCGGCGAACCCGGGGGACTGGGGCATCGACGCCTTCGCGGGCGACCTCGACGGTGCCGTCACCGTCTGGCAGGCGAAGTACTTCTTCCCCGCCACCGCCGGAGACAGCCACCGGCGCCAGATCCGTAAGTCCTTCAACGCGGCCGTGAAGGCCGCACGGGAGCAGGGCCACACCGTCCAGCGGTGGGTGTTGTGCGTGCCGTCAAACATGGACGCGCCGACGGCGAAGTGGTGGGACGATTGGAAGCGGCGCAACGAGCATGCCCATGGCCTCGTGATAGAGCTCTGGGATGAGACGGCCCTGCGTGCGAGGCTGCTGAGGCCGGAAGCCGACCATGTGCGGAGACACTACTACGATCCGTTCGCCGGGAGCTCCTCCTCGGGCCTTTCGGACCGCAAGCCGACGCGTTCGGTGGCACGGATGGTCCGGCGGTACGGCTGGCTCGGCATCCTGCCGACCCTCGCGATCGGCGCGGCGACGACCCTGTGGCCGAGTTCCGGCGGAGACGTCCACATCCAGGGCCGGCTCGTTCCGGCCTGTCCCGAGTACTACACGCTACAGGCACCCGGAGAGGCGTTCGTGCAGGCCAAGCGGACCAACTGGGCGCCCTGGGACGGCGCCACCCTGGTGGCGTCAGCCCCGGTGAAGCCGGTGATCGAGGTCACCGCCCAGACATCGTCCCATGAGTCGGTCCTCCTCATGGGCGTGCGGGTGAACATCGTCAAACGCGGGCCGCTGCCGAAGCAGGGCATCGTTCTCGGGCAGGGCGGTTGCGGCGCAGGCCAGGACGAGCGCCCGTTCGACGTCGACCTCGACCCGACGCCTCCAAAGGTCATAGCCGTCCAGGGGACGAAGCCCCTCACGCAGTTCCCGTTCCGGATCGAAGCGGCGGACCCGGAGGTGTTCGTCCTCAACATCTCCGACACGTCGGACGAGTGCTGGTTCACGATCGAGCTGGACTGGGTGAAGCAGGGAGAGCCGGGCACCACGGTCGTCGATGACCGCGGGAAGCCGTTCCACGTCATGGGTGCCGGTGGGCGGCCCCGCTACGTTCCCGGAGGCGGCCCCACGGCTGTTGACGGCCTCGTCCAGGGCGGCTGAGCGCCGTCCCACCGCCCTGCGGCCGCACCCAGGCCGCTGGCAGCACCAGCACCACCAGACCCCACAAGCCGTCAGGAAGGATCCAGCCCCACCCGCCACTCCCCATGACCGATTCAGCGACCCGACCACCACATGGGACACACTGTCAGTCGCAGCGCACTGTGTTCCGGCTCGGTCATCGCCTGCCCGTGCTGCCCTACGGCGCCGGCCAGCCGATGCCCCCTGCGCTGTCAGCTCGGTCGCGAACGTGCCGTCCGCCCGGGGCGAGTGGCTCACATGGTCGTGGCTGGTCATCTCAAGGGCCGTCATCCCTGTGCGCCCTCTCGCCTGGTTGGGCTGCACAGGATGACACAGACCGCGAGACCGCGTCTCTACGCGTCCTCCGGTGTGCTCAGCTTCTCGACGTCGAGCCCGGCGTGCCTCGCTCGGCTCGACTGGCCGACGTCGTAGGTGAACAGCTTCATCCGGCCGCCGACGACCGGGCTCACGGCCAGCGCCCGGTCCACGATCTCATCGTCGGCGATCGGCAAGCGAGTGTGCGCCGGCGGGTCGAACAGGATCTCAGCGGCCACGCCGGGCCCACCGTCGCCCTTCCGGAGGATCGTGTAGCACCGATCCCCCTTCGGGAAGAGGCCGTCGATCACCTTCAGGGCGCGACGAGCCCGATGGCGCACGTGCTTGTTCGTGGACTCCTTGAGGCGGTCCAGCTCATCGATGACGACGATGGGTACCATGAGGTGAACGGTGCCGAACTCCGCACCCACCAGAGCGGCCCAGTCGATGTACTCAAGCTCCTGCGGGTGCTCGATGAACATGCTGGTGTCGAACACCACTGTCAGGGCCGCCTGAGGCCCTCGGTTGATGGCCTCTTGAAGCCTGCGTACGGCTTCCTCGAACGCGATCTGCCGCTGCCGCAACTCCAGCCGGACGAGGCTGTTGGTGAACCTCTCCATGGAGCCCGAGCCGAAGTCGGCGGCTCCGGCGAGCAGGTGCTCGTAGCGGCGGGTGAAGACGAGGCGCTCGATCTCCCGCTCGCTCAGCTGGCTGGTCAGCCGCTCGACCGCGTTGTTTGCCCTCACCTGAAGCGACGTTGAGGATGGGCAGACCGTTGCCGACACCTTGGCCTCGCTGGAAACACTGCGGCGTTCTCGCGGCCGGCCTTCCAGACTCCTTGATGCCCGCGCGAGAACGGAATCTCCCGATAGTCCGCCTCCTGGCATCCCGGCCGTCCATTATGGAGGCATGACGTCCAGTAACCCCGCCCCGGCACAAGCACGACCCGATATCACGGCGGTGACGCGGCAAGACATCTTCAAGTACCTGCGCGGGATGTCGAGGCCCTGGTGGGGAAAACTGGACGAAGTCGCGTTTCTGGAGGGCCTCTACGACCTGGACCTGCCGCCGTCGGAGAGCAGCCAGCTCCCGACTGTCCGCGCCGATATCCAGCAGCACCGGTTTAACAACTTCGACCTGCCTGACGACTGGATCTTCGAGGACCCCAGGCTGGAGCTCTTCCGCGGAGCGGATGAGGTGTTGCTCGCCTTTCTGGCCCGGGTGGTCCATCCCGAGGTGGTGGCCGACGTCGAGGAGGCGCCCGGGCACGTCGAGGAGCTGAACCGGCTTCTGGCACCGGACGGATGGAGCCTGCGTCCCTATGAGTTCATTTCCGGCCGCCCGCTGTACACCCCGGTGCGCGTCGCGCCGACGGGCCCGTTGGTCCCGTTGCCGCTGGGCGATGAGGACACGGGCAAGCTCGACCTGGTCCTTGGCCAGACCTACAGCCTTCTGGACTGCGCCGGCGAGGAGAGCGCACGGGACCTGCTGCGCACCGCGATTCTGACCCTGCGCCGCGACGGCGGCTTCTTCCATCCCATGCCGGGTGACGCTGGACGGCGGACACGTACGAGGCGGTCCTGACGGTGGAGCGCGAGCTCCTGCACGCCTTCACCGAAGAGACGAAGGACTTGGTCTGGCGGACTCTGGAGAGCGTGCTGCGCCAGCTCGGGCGCACCGACGTCCAGAGCCTCGTGGTCGAAGGCGATCCCCGGCCCATGCCCAACATCGCGCCTGACTGGCGGACCCGGGCCGCTGCCCCTGCCACCCCCATCGTTCGGGGCTTCCGTTTCCCTTTCACCAGCACCGAGTTCGACGTCACCCGAGGGGACTTCGCCAGCCTGGAGATCCGCGGTTCCCAAGACGGTGATGGGCTCCAGCACCTCTACGACACCCGCGCACGCCGAATGATCACCGACTTCGTCCTCGACGATCGGCCTCAGGTAGCGACCCTGCTCAACGTCACCATCATCAAGAAGGGCGACAGCTACACGCCGAGGATCAAGCTCTGGAAGAAGGACAAGAAGAAGGCGGGGGACACCCCCATCTCCCAGATGATGCCTGACACCGGCGCCACCCGGGCGGTCAAGGCGCTCGTCGACACCGGCGACGTTCACGAGAACTTCTGGAAGGTCATCAACTTCTTGCAGGGCTGCGTCGGCCTGAGCACCCCCGGTGTCCTCCACCAGCTGGTGACCGGGGACGAAGCGCAGCTGGCCCAGCTGCTGACCGGTCAGGACCGGAGGATGGTTCTCGGTGCGGTCAGGTCCGCGGTCGGTGGCGGACTTACGGAAGCGGACATCCGGCTGATCAGCAACCGCAAGGAACAGCTCCAGAGGTTCGAGCGGCTCCTTAACGATCCGGACTACTTCCAGCAGGCGGAGAGCCTGGCCACGACACGCGGAGCGGAGGCGGTCTGGCAGGCCTTCTTCGAAGAGAACCAGTGGATCTTCGGTTACGGCCTCAACCTCATCGCCTGCCAATCCATCGACGACGGCAAGCTGGAACGCATCACCACAGGCGCCAATATCTTCGGCGGTGCCGGGAAACGCATCGACGCCATCATGCGTTCCAAGGGTCTGATCAGCAGCATGCTCTTCTGCGAGATCAAGACCCACGAGACTGAGCTACTCGCCAGAATCCCGTACCGATCGGGCGTCTACCAGGCATCGAAGGAGCTGGGCGGGGGCGTGGCCCAGGTGCAGAAGACCGTCAACAAGGCCCAGCAGCTCATCTCCCGTCAGTTCCTCGATCGCATCTACGAGGACGACGGCACCCCGATCGATGTCGGGCTGTCTACCACCCGCCCGCGGCAGGTCGTGGTGATCGGGAGCCTGCAGGAGTTCATCCAGAACGGCGCCGTGAACCCGGAGAAGCTCAGCTCCTTCGAGCTGTACCGGACGTCGATCCAGGACGTCGAGATCATCACGTTCGACGAGCTCTACCAGCGGGCGTGTTTCATCGTCGAGGACCGCTGAGTCTGGTCGGTGTAAGAGCATCGGGTCTGGCTCCACCGCGTGGGCATTGCGACGGACAAGTCGCCGCCCCTGGCTCAGAGTGTGTGGACGTTCGACGTTTCGACTTGACGTTCGACGTGCTCCGGCGGCTGGAAGCTATGGTTGATCCGGCAGCTCGCGATAGCACCATCGGCGGCTGCGACAATTTGGCGTTACACGGCTGCGGGGGCTGTGTGCGCAGGCCTTACGCTCACCCACTGAAGCAGTCCTGGCGACGTGCTGGGCACGGTGCTGGACAAGACCGAGCTGATGGATCAAGGCCTCGGACCCATTGAGTATGACCAAATGCGTGTCCTAGGAGCGTGGCCGCGGATGATTTCGTACGGCACGGGGAGGCGGCGGTTGAAGGGCTCCGGGGCGGCGGGTTCCCGTCGGCGGCAGGTGTGGGCGCAGTCCGTGAGGAAGGCGCGGACGTGCCTGAGAGGCCTGGCGGAGGGCGACACGACTTCGCGCGAGCTGAAGGACGTGATCGAGGAGGTACTGGCTCCCGAGTACAAGGGGCGGGTGATCGTCGAGCTCCTGCAGAACGCCCACGACGCGCACCCGGCCACACCAGGCGGCGGGCGGGTGGAGATCCTGCTCGACGAGACCGAGGGCGAGCACGGGGTCCTCTACGTGGCCAACGGCGGCCGTGAGCTGACGCCGAAGCGCTTCGGCGCGCTGTGCCGGGTCGCGTCGTCCAGCAAGCGGCCGGACGAGGGCATCGGGCACAAGGGGGTGGGCTTCAAGAGCGTCCGTGAGCTGACCGAGGCCCCCGAGTTGTACAGCGTCTCGGGCCCGGTCGCGAAGGCATTCGACGGCTACTGCTTCCGCTTCGCCCTTCCGTCGGACTTCGACCGGCTTGCGGCTGAGGCGGCCCCGGATGACCCCGGCGCGGCGGACAAGCTGCGCGCCAACCTGTCCGCGCTGACCGTCCCGGTGCCCGTGGACGAGATCCCCGAGCCGGTGCGGCAGCTCCGTCGCCACGGGATCGTCACCGTCGTCCGCCTGCCCCTCAAGGACGCCGCCGCCCGCGCCTCGGCCGTCCGACAGCTGCGCGAACTCATCGACGACAGCGCGCCCTTCGAGCTCTTCCTCGACCGTCTGGCCACGGTCGTGGTGACCCACACCGAGGCCGGTGCCGCCCCGAACCGCGCCGTCTTCGGGCGGCGGGTGACGACGCTGTACAAGGCCCGCGGCCTGAGGATCGAGGAGGTGGCGCTGCGCCGGGGGCGCCTGAAGCTGGTCCTGGTCCGCAGCAGCGTGCCGGAGGTGCGCGTCCTCCCCGCCATCGCGGCCGGCGGCGACATGGGCAAGGCATGGGACAAGTGGCGCGGGTCGGCCGAGGTGGTGGTGGCGGTCCCGGTGGGCAAGCCGCTGACGCGCGGTCGGCTCTACACCTTCCTGCCGATGAGCACTGCGACGGAGTGCCCGGTCGACGGGTACGTCAACGCCCCGTTCTTCGCCCATGTCAGCCGCCGCTCGCTCGCCGTCGAGACGTCGTGGAACCAGCTGCTGCTGGACGAGGTGGCGACGGCGTGCGCCCGCGCGGCCGTACTGGTCGACGAGGGGCGGGTGTCGCTGCCGGGCGAGGCCGTGATCGACCTGGTCTGCCGACAGGGCGCGGAGCTGGAGCGCCTGCGGGAGGCGTTCCGGAAGCTGGACCGGAAGCTCAACGAGGTGGCCTTCATGTCGAGGGTCCACCCAGAGGGCTCTCGCACCTCGTTCGACCACGGCTACCTCGTCGAGCAGCCCGAGGGCGTCGAGGTCTTCACCCCGCAGGCCATCGGCGCGACGGGCAGGGCCGAGATCATCGACCCGGCCCTGGACCCGCTGCGCGCCGAACGGCTCCGGACGATGGGCCGTCTGCTCCGACTGCGTTTGGAACCACCGACCGCCGAACTCGCGCGGTGGGCCGAGGCTGTGGCCGAGGGGCTGGCCGCAGCCACCGGCACGGAGGAGGCGGATCACGAGCGCTGGGCCGACTTCTACCACGACCTGGCGCTGTCGTTCCCCGACGCCGCCGAGCTGCGGGGCAAGCGGATCGTCCTCGACACGAGCGGCCGGCTCGTCCCCGCCGGTGGCGAGCACGTCTTCTTCCCCGACACCGGTGACGTCCTGCTCCAACCCGACGCGCTGCCCGTCCGCGTGCGGGAGCACCTCTCCTTCGTCCGCGATGCGATCCCGTGGTCGGGAGGCCGGGGCAGGGCCCGGAGCCGACGTGTCGCCGGGCGCCGGTGGCTCGAACAGCAGGGGCTAGTGCAGACGTACACCCCGGCGGCACTGCTGCCCGTCCTGACCGCCGTGATGCGGCAGGACGGGCAGGACGACGAGACCCGGCGCGAGTGCCTGCACCTGGCCTGCCGCCTATGGAGCGCGCAGGGCCAGCGGGCCGGTCGCATCGAGGGTCTGCTCGTTCCCACCAGGAGAGGGTGGTCGTCCGCCCGGCACGCGATGTTCGGCCCGGGCTGGTCGGGAGTGACCTCGGCCGTCGACGGCACGCTCGTCAGCTTCCTGGACCTGACCCAGGCCCTGGACGACTCCCTCCGGAAGGCCCACGGCGCGCTCCTCCGGCCGGCCGCCGAGGTGTGCGACGGCAGCGGCACCGATCCGGCCGCGCTCCAGCGCTTCCTGGAGCGCCAGGGCGTGAGCCACGGCCTGCGCCCGACCTACCAGGCTGTCATGGGGTCGGTGAAGGGGAGCCAGCTCAACTACCCGAGGTCCTTCGACGCATATGGGTCCATCTGCCGTACCCTCCAAGCGCACCGGGACTGGACGGAGACGGCCCAGAACTGGCGGAACAGGCACGGGAGCCTCTACTCGACCGTGGCCTACCGGCCCCATAACGGCGTGCTGGCGAAGCTCCCGGGCCAGGACGCCTACGCCGAGTTCTCCGACGAGGGCCGTCGGCTCTACGCCGAGCTGATCGTCCACGGCCTGGACAGGTGGCGAGACAGCGCGCTGGAGGCTCGCTTCACCGGAGGCAGCGACCGCTCCGGCACCCTCTGGCCGACTCCGCTCGCCGCCTTCCTCTGCCACGCGCCGTGGATACCGCAGACCCTGGACTATCGGGGCCGGAGCACCTTCGCCCCGGTCTCCACCGCGTGGTGGTGGAGCGAGAGCGAGCAGCCGCCCGCCTACCTCTCCGTCGTGCCCGGGGGGCTGCGGCAGCTGGCCACCGGCACGGCGCTGGGCCGGCTCGACCTGCTGGGCGTGCGCCGCTGGTCCGACCCCCGTACCGCCCTGGACCGGCTCCGTCACCTGCCCCAACTCCTGCTCCAGGCACCTCAGTTGCGGCACGGGGTGCACGCCAACGCGATCCGTCGCGCCTACGAGCGGGCCTGGTCGGACCTGCTGCCGCCCCACCCGGGCCAGGACGGCTTTCCGGTCGGCGGTCAGCCCACCGGGCCGGAAGCCCTCCTGATCTCCCGGGCCGGCGCCCTGGAGGTCCTTCAGGTCGGCCCCGACTGTGAAGCCGCCGAGCCGGTCTACCTGCCGGACCCGGGCAGCGGCCAGCAGCGCAAGCTGCTCGACCAGGTCCCCGTGCCGGTGCTGCCGCTGGACGACCGGGCGCTGGGCGGCCGGGTGTACGAGCACCTCTCGGACCACGACGGGTTCGAGCCCCGTCCATGCAGCGAGGCGGCGGTCCAGGTGGTCGCGGACCAGCTGCCCGCACCGCAGGCGCCGAGCACGCCCCTGCTGGAGTTCGCCGGCCCCTGGCTGCGCACCCTGGTGGCCGCGGTGGTGGAGTACGACGAGGACCGCGCCCTGCGTCCGGGGACGGTCACGGTCGCCCGGCTCACCCGGCGTCTGCGCTCCTGCTCCCTGGTGCTCGCTGCCGAGGCCGTCACCCATGTTGCCGGACACGTGCTGACCGCCACCGACCGCTCGGTGTTGCACGACGACCCCGAGCGCCCCTGCCTGGTCGTCGTCCAGGCACCGCCGCGAGCGGACTGGCCGGTCCTGGAGGCGGCCGCGCCGGGCATCGCCGAGCTGGTCGGCGCGCCGTACCGAGCCGACGCACTGGAGATCGCCCTGGTGAGGCTGGGGCAGCGAATGCGGAATCGGGGAACCGCCGAGGTGACGGAGGCCGACCTGGCCGCAGCACTTCGCCTGCCGCTCCACCGGCTGGAGGCGGTGCTCTCCGACCGTGCCTCCGCCCGCTCGGGCAGCGCCCGGATGGTCCCCGTGCTCGCCTGCGAGGACGTCGAGTTGGCGGAGCAGCTACAGCAGCTCCAGGAGACGTTCAACAGCCGTGAGGAGCTGCGCGGCTGGCTGGCCGAGAACCTCGGCGCCGGTCGCGCCGAGCTGCTGCTCTCACTCCCGGAGGACGACTGGCAGCGGCTGCTGCTACGGCTCGGCGTGCCGCTGGAGCGGGCCAACCGCGCGTGGGAGGTCCTTGGGCTTGCCACGATCGACAACTCTGCCCTGCACACCCGCCAATTCGAAGCATGGCTGCAGGGCAACCGCTCGCGGCTGGCGGACCGGGTGCGCGACGCGTTCGCGGCCTCCCACCGCGCCGGGCGGGAGCTGGGGGAGTACGTGCGGCTTCGCGAACTGCCGGAGCTCGGCCCCGACCCGGCGTGGCACCGGACGCTCTGGGAGCTCCCCGCCCAGCTGATGGCCGACCACGCGGACCGGTGGCTGGCCGAGCACCTGCCCCCGGCGGGCAAGGACTCGGGGGCGCTGCCGCCGGTGAGCGAGGTCCGGGGCGCGTGTGTGGGCTTCGTGCACGCCCGACTGCCGGAACTGCGCAGCCTGATCGAGCGCTGGGTCACCCGGCAGGGGACCGAAACGGAGTTCACCTGCCCTGGGGCGGCGCGGGTCGCCCAGGAGATGGAGGCGGAGGGGCTCCTCGACTTCGCTCCGCTGACCCGCAAGGCACTGATCGCCTGGCTGCGCTCGCGTGGTTACTGGCCGGACGGGATGCCGGCCACGACGAACCTCGCCGATCTCGGGCTGGAGGGCGACATGGCGGGCCGTCAGCCGTCGTCGCCGCGCGACGGCCGGGCAGCGGCACCGTCGGGGCGGTCCCAGACGCCGACGCTGGAGTTCAACGGCGAGCTCCTGCCCATAGGGAGCGACGACCTGCGCGAACTCGCGCGCACAGTGGTAGCCGACCTTGCCGAGGCGGAGCTGGCGACGCCGGTCGACGTGGTGCCCCCCGAGGCCCCCGGGCCCGCTGCCGCCATCCCGCGCCAGCGCGGATCCGGCGGCTCAGGGAACGGCACGGGCGGCCTGCGGGAGTCCGGCAATGGCGAGAAGCCCGTCGCGGTCGGCCTCGCCGGCGAGGTGGTGGTCGGCGCCTGGCTGGAACGGCACTTCGGGGTACCGCCCGAGGAGTCGTGGAAGTCGGAGATGCGCCGCCACGTCCTCGCCGACGGGCTGGGCAACGACAGCCTCGGCTACGACTTCCTGATCCGGGACGGCGAGCGCACGCTGCTCTTCGAGGTCAAGTCGTCCACCGGCGCGGACGGCGACATCCACCTCGGGGACACCGAGACGCGGGCCGCACGGGCGAGCCAGCTGGAGCCCGACGTTGAGTACCGGATCGTCTACGTCTCCCACGTCAACGACCACGAGCGCCGGAGGATCACCCCGCTGCCCAACCCGTTCAGCGAGTCCGGCCTGACTAGCTATCAGATCGTCAGCACTGCGATGCGACTGCGCTTCGTCCTGCCACAGGAGGAGTGACGGCGCTGCGCCGGTGCCCGGTCCAGGCCGGTTCACCGGCCGGGGTGAGTGAACGGGCGAAGCCGTGCTCGACGCGGGCGCAGCTCTACATGACACCCACGATCGGAAACTGGTGTCTACCTGCCGAACTCGAAGCACGAGCACCGAAGCTGGAGCGCGCTGGCAGCTCGCGTAGGTCGAGTGACCCGGGATCGCTGTTGGATCCGAACCCCCGTGAAGGCGGAGCAGACGAATTGGCCCGGGTATGCCCGGACGGGTTGGTGTTGGAGACGCGAACTCCCTTACCACAGCCGCGGTATTCGCTTCCCTCGTGCCGCTTGGCGGGTCCATCGTTGTGGGGGCGCCCGGATGTGGCGGGCGGATGATCAGGAGGTTGATCTGGTGGCAGTGACTTGGATCGGGCGACGTCGGTACACGACGAAGACGGCGGCCGGCGACGCGGTGCGCAAGATTCTGCATGGGAACCCGATCGGCACCGAGTTGGCTGGCGAGGAGTTCGACCTTGTGCGGGACCTTCTCGACATGCATCACGAGGCCGAGGAGAAGATTGGCGTAGGCGTGGCTGGCATCCGGATCGCCCCTCCGCAGAAGGGCAAGTACCCCGGGTTCGAGGTGGTGCGGACGGACGGCAGCACGATCGACTTCTCTTACAAGACTTGCCTCACGACCCCGAGCCTTCGATCCCAGGTACACAACGTGATGCAGGTGGAGATCGAGGGTGAAAAGACCGCCTACTTCGAGTCGCGGCTCGCCGCCGGGACGTTCGCCTCTGACCTGTCTGGCGTGCCGCTGGATACCGCCGACACCGCCGTGAGCCACTTCCGGGGCCCGGCGTTCGCTCAGATTGCTGATGGGTTCGCCGTCGCCGAGGGCGGGTGGGAGGCCATCGAGCTGACCCCTTCGACCGACTACGGCCTCGGGCTGTTCGTCAATCGCGACCAGGCTGACCGGTGGCGCGCGTATTGGAAGAACCAGGCGGTCCTCGGTCTTCTGACCCAGGCAGAGAACCGCAGCCGCCCGCGCGCCTGATCACCGACTGCGGCCCCGGCTCCTGGAATAGGCCGGGGCCGCGCTGTCCCCTCTGTCGGGATGTTCTACCGGCTGTGTGCAATGCGGACTCGGTGGTGGCAACGTCCGTGCGGACTGTGCGCAGTGCGGTGATGTGTCGAGGTCGTGCTTGGCGGGGCAGGGGCAGGGGCAGCAGATGGCGGTGGGGCCGCTGAGCTGTCCGCGCCGATGCCTGGGCGGGGGCGCTCCCACTCCCCGTCCGGGCAGCCCTGGGTACGGCGCCTGACCGGAGCAGCGTCTGGGGAGAGGACGAAGTCAGTGCGTACGGGTCCACCACTGGACCACTACGAGGACGATGGAGCCGCTTGAGCCGGCCAGGCTGAGGACGGCGCGGCGTACGGCTTCGCTCCATGCTGACGGGCGGTGGAAGGGGTTGGCCCGGGTACGGGCTTGGGACGGTCGGCGGTGATCATCCACGGCGGAACTCCTCTGACAACGTACGGAGATGACTCGCCGGGCCCGGCGTGGGGTCAACAGTGCCGTCGATCGGGCGGATGTCCGGCCAGTTCCGGGCGGAACGGGTGTGACTGCGTACTACGCTGCTGGTCAGCGAGCCGGCCAGGAGGGTGCGAGCCCGCCCGTTCCGGGCGGGAACGAGCTGGGCGGGCGGGGTTTTGGAAAGGGGGCCAGCTGTCGTGGGATCGCAGCGCCAGCAGTTGTACGACCGGTTGAGGGGGCTGCGCGAGCGGGCGGAATCGGCCCGACGCGCGGCTGGGGAGCAGGGCACCCAGACCGATGCGCAGAGTTGCGTGCGGCGCTCGCGCAGGCCGGGCGCCGAACGGTTCTCAGGCAAGCGGATCAGCGACTGGGCACCGAAGACGTCCGACGGCTTCAACGTTCCCCAGTCCGGCACGGACGATCAGGTGCTGGCGCTGGTCTCCGTGTGGTCACAGTGGGCCGGTGAGCCGTGGAACGAGCGCAACTGGCGCGACCACCTGGAACGCGCCCGTGACGAACAGGTGCAGGAGCGGCGCGACCAGCTTCAGGGCCCGACCTCCACGCACGGTGATCCGTCGCCGGCGTTTCAGGGTGCGACGGTGGAACAGCTCCAGCCCTCCGCTCTGGAGGTCCACGGAGCCGCGGTCCCCGCCTCAGTCGTCGGGACGTACCCGTGGTTGACCCCCTACCTCTCTCGCGAGCACGACATGGTGCTGCGCCAGGTGATGGCCCCGGCACTCGCCGGTGGCCCCTCGGTGCTGGTGATGCTGACCGGCGGTTCCTCCACGGGCAAGACGCGTGCTCTCTACGAAGCGCTTGGCGACCTCGCCCCAAATAGGCCGCTCCTGCGCCCGTCGACGGCATCTGATCTGCTCGCGATCGCGGAGAGGGGGCTGATCACGGCCGGGGCGGTGCTGTGGCTCAACGAGACCCAGCGCTTCCTGGACGCCGGCGGGGGAGAGGCGGCTGCGGCCCGTCTGCGAGTACTCCTCGAACAGCAGCCTGGCATCGTGGCATTGGGAACGATGTGGCAGCAACCTCACTGGGAGAGGCTCGTTCAGCAGGGTCTGCCGGGAGACCCGCACGGCCAGGCTAGGGCACTCCTCAAGGGCGGGTCCACCCGGCGGATCCAGGTCCTGGGCGAGTTGTCGACGCTCGATCAGGAGCGCTGGAGTGACCTTGCTCAGCAACATGGTGACCTGCGGATGACTCATGCCTTGAGGGCCGGGGCTGCCGATGGTCTCGTGGTCCAGCACCTCAGCGGCGGGCCGGAGCTGCTGGACGCATACGTGCAAGGTCCTGATGCCACCTTCAGTCACCAGGAGCACGCACTGGTCACCGCCGCGCTCGACGCCCGGCGCCTTGGCCACTACATGCCCCTAGCCGCCGATCTGCTCAGGGATGCGGCAGACGGAGCCCTAACCGCCCGGCAGCGAAGCTCCAACCCGCACTGGGGCCTCCGCGCCCTTCACACGTTGAGCACTGGCGAACGGGCAGACGGCAGCCGCATCGACGTGCGTGCCCCCCTCACCCCGCTCGTCGCCCTTCGTGCCCGGTCGGGAGGCGCTGCCCTCTTCATGCCCGCCGACTACCTTGACCAGCACACACGGGCCGCACGCGTCGAGCAACTCGGTACGCGGTCGCTCTGGGCGGCCCTGGCCGCCCACACGACCCACCCCGACGACCTCGACCGCCTCTTCGAGGCCGCATGGCGACGCGGACTGTACAAGCAGGCCATCGCGCTGGGACGAAAGGCCGTTTTGGCCGGGCGATCGCGCGTGCCGGCTACCCTGGCCCTTCGGCTCGACGGCCCGCTTGATCCTGATCGACGCGGCGCTCTGTGGATCGCCACGCATGCGGACACCGAAGACGTGGGAGTCGTACGAGAGTTGCTGTTCGCGCTACGGAGGACGGCTACGGAGGCCTTCGACTTGCTGGCCAGCCGGGTCGTCGGCCACACCGACACGGGGAACGCCAAGGCAGTACGGGAGCTCATGGCGCTGCTCCGGATGGTCGAGGCCTGGCCCGCCATGGATGAACTGGTCGAACGATGCGGAGCCGACACTGGGCTCGTCAGCGACCCGGGGCTCCTCGGGAAACTTATCGAGGAACTGCAGGACTCGGGCCGCGCGGCGACGGCAGAAAGGTTCGCAGACCTCGCCGCCGCACATGCCGACCTCACCGACCCGCGGGCTGCTGGTGGTCTGCTGCGGTCTGCGAGGACCGTCGGCGCGGATAGGGCCGCAACTGTCCTGACCGATCGCCTTGCCGCACGCGCGCGCCTGGTCGACCCCGCGCTCCTCCCACACCTGCTGCGGGACCTCTGGAACGCTGGCGAAGAACGGGCCGCCAGGGAACTGCTGGCGCGCGATCCAGCCGGACATGTCGACATCACGGACACCCCCGCTCTGGTCGCCCTCCTGGACGTGCTCTACGCCATGGGGGCGGTTCAGCAGCTCGCGGCACTGCTTGGCCGTGATCCGGCCACCCGCGCAGACCTAGACGATCCGGCTGCCGTGGAAGGCCTGTGGACGGTTCTCCGAAAGGTGGGGGCGGAGCCGGCCCTGTCCGTACTGGCCCATCGCTCGGCCGAAGAGGTCGACATCAACGACGTCGTCGCCGTCACCCGCCTCCTCTCCGAACTGTGCGAATCCTCCTCGAAGCCCGGGCTGGACGTCCTCCTGTCGCGCTCTCCCGCCGCGCACGTCGACCTCGCCGCAAGCGACGACCCCTACGAGGTCAACGACCTGCTGAGGATGTTGAGGCGGGCCGGGGTGATGGCGGACGTCGACACCCTGGCACGGCGGATGGTCGCTGACACCGACCTCGAAGACCCGGACGAGGTCAGCTGCGTCTCGGCGACGCTGCGCGAGGTCGGCGCAGACCGCGCCCACGACGCCTTGGTCGACAGAGTCGTCGGCGTCCTGCAGACGAACGGCCCCTTCTACCAGCTGTTGAACCTGAAGAACATCGGCTCGAAGCAGACTATCGACAGGGTCGCCCTCCACGTGGCCGCCCACGCGGACCTCTCCGACCCGGAGGCTGCCTACCTGCCCACCATGTTGTGGGACCTCGACGCCCATGAAGCGTTGCACATCCTGCTGGCCCGAGGGCCGGCCAACCACGTCGAGCTCGATGGGCCCGATGCCGTCGAGCGCGTCTGTGAGCTGATGAGAGTCCTCGATGCGCTCGGGCACACGGATGCGGCCCACGAACTCGCCAACCGGGCCTGCGAACGATTGGACCCGACAGAGGCCTTTCCCGTAGCCCAGGCCTTGAGCGTGATGCGTGAGATCGGCGCCGAGCTGGCCGCCCACGCACTGGCCCGCCGTGCCGCCCGGCAATCCGACTTGCGCTGGGCGTTCGGCACCGCGAGCCTGCTCGACGAAATGGACGAACTTGACGCGGACGAAGCCGTCCAGGACCTGCTTCGGCGTGACCCGGCACACCAGGCCGAGCTCAACACCAATCACCACCACGAAGAGTGGTCGACCGTGAAGTCACTGCACGAGACCCTGAGGTACTTGGGGACCGACGCTGCCGCGGACGCCCTCGAACGCCGGGCTTCGAACGCAGGCCTCGCACCCCCCGACAGTTGGTCGGTCTACGGCCGCGAGACCGACGGCCTGCCCGCGGCTCCCTGGACGTGGGACGACATCGCCATCGAGGGGTAGCCTCCCATGACCCCGACGCCCCGCGTGGTGAGCGAAGGCCGAAGCGTACGAACCCGACCGAGGCGCATTTCCTGGCGACCGGCGTCTGCGGGATCAGGGTGAAGATGGCCGACGCGGTCGTGCCCGCCAAGCCCTCCCGGACCGTTGATGTCGACCGCGCACTCGCCACCGCGGCGATGGTCGGGCGGCGAGTTACTGCCGATGGGAGCACCCGTACAAGCGGAGCGGCGGGCGCCACGTGCCGGGGCCCTTGTCGGCCTTGGCCTGTCCGAGACGCCAGAGAGTGTGAGCAGTCGGCTGTGGGCGAGGTCGTTGGCGACGGCACGTCGCTCGTCGGTGGTCCAGGCGTCGGCGCCTGACCTCCAACTCGTCGCCAACGGGACAGAGATCGATGTCGAGTGCTCATGGGCGGGTTACTGGTGGGGCCAGAGGCTGGGCCTTGTCGGCCTCGATGGCCGCGGTGAGGGCGAAGTTGAGTTTTGCGGCGGCGTGACACTCTGGAGGGATCTGGAGTTTGGTGGTGTCGAGGTCGGCGAAGCCAACGGCCAGGCCGGAACCTTGTCCGTCCTCGTCGGCGACCAGAGCGCACACCTCAAGCAGGGTCTGGACGGCGATGAGGTGGGCCTGATCGCCGGGAGTTAGCTGTTCGGGGTGGTCCTGGAGGGCGAGAACGGCCGCCTGGTCATGGGCCACCGCCTCGGCGACGCGGTCCGGAGCCTGGGGGCGGTCTGGGTTCGTGGCCCAGTCTGGCGGGCGGTGGGCCCGCCGCACCAGATCGTAGGAATATGCGTGCAGGGCCTTCGCGGGCTCCTCCAACGCTGCCTGCGTAGCCCGGCCACGCAGCGGCAGGCTCAGAGCGTCCAGCAGTCGCGGAACAGCATCGGGGAGCAGGGGCAGCGCTGGCCCGAACTGGGAGGTGTGGATGCCGACCGGAAGGGCTTCGCCGTCCTCGACGGGGACGAGGGCGACCCGGCAGCGTAGGCCGGCCTCCTGGCGCTGCTCGTCCGTCCAACCACGAAGTGCCTCGCAGGCAACCAACCACTGCTCAAACGGGACGGCGATCGCGACCTGACGGTCCAGCCATGCAGCGGGCGGTGCCGTTTCGTCGGCGAAGCCCGTTGATGCCGGGAACACACCGGCATCGCGCAGCACCCGGGTCGCGGCCTGCAGCGCGCGGTCCAACACGTTCCGGAGGGCTGCGTCGACTGCGGCATCGAGCTTCGCGTGATCGGAGGCGCCCCGACCAAGCGCAGCGGAGACTGGCGGTTCATCGACGGCGGACAGCAGTCGCGCGGCATGCCTGACCACGGTGACCAGTTCCGCGGGCAGCGTGTCCCCGATACCGGAGTACACCGGCGCACCCCGTGTGATAGCGCTCTCCAGGTCTGCGACCGTGTCGGACAGCCTGGCGCCGGCGCCGCGCAACCCCTGGAGGTTGCCGGGAGAGTGAGCGACCTGATTGAGGCAGGACGCCAGCTTCACCAAAGCCTTCTTGGCCAAGTCCTGACGCGCCGTGTCGAGCACTGCATGGTCCTCACCAGTGGCGGTGAAGGCCAGGGACTCGGCCTCGGCAGGGGAGAGCGGAGTGGTCAATTCGCTGGGCTGCGGCGGCAGGGCGGTAGCAGCCTCGTGCGCCCGCTGCACTTGGGTCATCCACATCTGTCGGGCCGGCACGGTGTCGCGTGACCGCAGTCGGGAAGGGAGTTTGTCGAACAGGTTCAGTAGGTCCCGGCTCAGCTCAGCCTGGGCCCGGCAGCGCCGGGTCCAGCTCCCGGTGCCTTCGGCCTCCACCGCCATGGCGTGCAGTGCGACGTTCGGGGCAGTTTGGGGTCCGCGCCGCAGCACGCCAGCAAGGATGTTCTTGACCCCATCGGTCATCTGCTCGAACATCATGGGCCGCCCGTTGGCGTGCCAGAGTTCCGCGTGGATGACATCGATCTCCGGGCAGGCATCGAATACACGCCGCATCAGCAGCACGATCTGGGAGTTCTCCGACCGTGGATCAGCCCCTGGCTCGGGCATGTACACCGACTCTGCTGAGGGTTCGTCGCCCATGAGAGCGTACGAGATCACCCGTGCCGCGCAGGCCTGGTCAGGGGAGTACGTCCAGGCTCGCGCCAGGCTGCTCCCGCCCCTGGCACGCAACTGCCGGACCGACGTGAGGGACACCTCGACGCTATAACCCAGGTAGTTACTCGCAACGGCGTCGGCCGCCCGAGCCTCCACGTCACCGAAGACTTCCGCGACTGCGGGCCCCCGTAGGTCGGCCAGTACGGCCAGCGAGGCGGTGAACCGCGCGCGCAGGTCCGCCGCGACACCGGGATCACTCCCAGGTGGATCGGGGAGGGCGGGAATCCGGTCCCGGTACGCCGCGCCAGCCTGGTCGTGGCTGAGGCAGATCAGCGTCTCGGCTGCCTCCGCCAGCCGGACCGCGTCCTTGATCGGGGCACCACACAGCAGCCTCATCAGACCGTCCGCCCCGAGGGCCCGCCCAGCGGCCGGCGCGGCCTGTGGCTTACGCGCGGGTAGCAGCGGAACGAGCACATCCAGGATGTTCGGTCCCGGCAGGTTGCTGATGTCCATCCCGTCCGTGGCAAGCCAGGCCAACCACAACAGTTCCACCCTGTCGACCTGCGCAGGACGGACTGCGTCGGCGACAGGCAAGCACGCGTAGACGTGCGCGAGGGTGTCGATCCCGTCGGCGACCTCCAACAGCGCGGCCGCCCGTGCCGCTGCTCCGTCGACCGGTCCCGGCCCGGCGAGACCGCGCAACTGCTCGCCGATGCATTCCGTCAGCGGTCGCAGCACGTAATGGAGCTGCGTCAGCCGCCCCTCGGCAGTCAACGGATTCACGACCGGGCCACACGACTTCGTCACGCGCATCGCCGCACGCCGAAGTGCCAGTGGACGGGCTGCCGGTCCGAGCGCCATCACGGCCGCAGCGAACGTCGCTCCGAGCGCGGGATGTCCCTGCTCGTGCAGCAATTCCAGCAGCACCTCGGTCCGCAGATCATGCAGCCCCCGCAGACCGCCGACTCCTATGTGGGTGATCAGGTGTTCGCCTAGCAAGCGGCGCAGGGCACTCTCCACTTCACCGGCAGACCGTCCCAAGGCGGTCGGGACGGTGTCGGAGAGGGTCTCGAAACCCAGGGCATGTGTGGCGCAGATCAGGCGTAGCAGCTCCCGGTCGACTTGGCGCTGCTCCTCGTCCAACCGGTCCACCTGCTCGGCCAGGACCTCTCGCAGCCGACGCCCAGTGGTCACCAATGCCAGGAACTCCATCAGGAGTCCGTCCGCTCGTGCGACGGCCTCCTCACGCGCCATCTCCACCGACACCCCGGAGGCGCACACCGCGTGATGCACCTCTGCGGCCGCACTCGGCGTCAAACGCGCGTCCACGATCACGGCCCCGCGCGACAGGGAAGCCGTGAGGTCCTCCTGCCGGGCCGCCGCCATGATCTTCACCCCCGGAAGCCCCAGCAGTCTGTCGCGGGCCTCGGTCCACGCACCGGTCCTGGCACGGCCCAGGTCGTCGATGCAGACCACTACCTGGTTCTGCTCCGTGGGTTGGGCGCGCTGGACATGCCGGAACAGCAGCTCCGCGTCCGATGAGGTCTCCACCCGCAAGACACGCAGCAACTGCGGACCGGCCTCGATCAGGCGGGCACAGCGCCACAGCAGGGCCGACTTTCCACTGCCGCTGGGACCGGCGATGACCACCTGACCTCGGCTTGCCAGAGCGTTCAGAACCGCTTGAGACTCCGCGGGCCGCACAACGTCCAGTCCTGCCGCGATGTGGCTGGGCAGCACGCTGACACCCTCGTAGAACCCGCGGACGTCCTGCGGCGACGGGGCCAGGAAGTCCACGGGTTCGCAGACCCCGGCCTTGACGGCCTCATCGAGGGCGTCAACGCTCACCTCTCGGGCCAGCCGGGCGGCCATGGCATCCAGGTCGGCGATCGTGCGGACACTGACGGTGGCCCGGGTAGCCTGGCGCTGGTAGGTCGCGACCTGTGCCAGGTTGTCCTGCAATTCCCGCCTCAGCCTCACGGCCAACGCCGGATGCAGGCCGAGGCCGGCCAGCAGATGTGCGACGGCGGCCTGCCCCGGAGCGTCCTGATGGACAAGGTGCGTGCGCGCCACCACCATCGGCGCCAGCCCCTCGTCCAGGTCTGCTCCCTTCAACTGAGCCTTCAAGGCCGTCAGCAACGTCTGTCGGACCGCGGAACCGGTCGGCAGCACAGACAGGGCGGCATCCAGGGTCTGCGTCCACCCAGTGAGCGGAAGGGAACTGCCGAAGGAGCCGTTCGTGACCACTGCCAGACGCGTGCCCGGCCCCGTCGCGCCAGGACCGGCCTTCGCCGCCTCATCGCTCAGCTTGACGCCCAATGCGGCGTGGGCCAGGATCCCCGCGAGCTCTGCCGCTGCGATCTTCGCGGCACCCGGCCCCCGTTCCTTGCTCTGCACCAGCAGCCTTGAACCGTCGACAAGTTGACAGTCAATATCCTCCAGACTCTCCGGGATCACCGCCGTCACCGGCAGCCCGGGAACCGTACCCGTTCGGCCGGCCGCCAGCAGCATGGCTGACAAGGCCACCTGGTAGGTGACACCAGCCACGTTCGCCGCCCCCGAACGCAGTTGAGCGAACAGCTCGTCAAGATCGGTGGCGAGTGGCTTCGGCTGTTTGCGCTTCGCCTGCCCCGCACCCTTGCCCGACACCCTTGCCTTGCCGGAAGACCCCAACGCTCAACCCTTCTCTCGTCATAGCTACCAGGCGCTTTGCAAGGCCCACGTCCGACCCAGGTCCGACTGCATGGCCGCAGCGGTAACGAGATGGATCGCTTTCCCACGGCCCATGCCGGTCCGGTCGGTCGCCAGGCGGACAAGATGATCCGCGACTCGACGGATCGCGGCGACCCAGTGCCCCGGCTTGTTCAGCTCCATACTCGCCGAGCCCACGATCCTCCCGTCCACGACGGCCGCGCCTCCTCTAACCCCTGCCCCTCGGGAAACGCGTACGTCCGCCCCTCGGCCGTGATCACGGAGTGGAACGAATAGATGCCCGGCCAGTCCTCATCAGAAGCAACACGAATTTCCGTCCGCCCCACCTATCGGCCTACCCCCCACTCCACCCCGTCAATTTCACCCCCACCCCACCCGTCCCGACGGGGCCCGGCTACTCGTCGTCCTCGTACTCCTCGTCGTCGTCCTCGTGCTCCTCGTCAACTCGACGATCCACGGCCGGGGAGTTCACGAGGATGTCGCCACCCAACTTGCGCACCTCGTCGATGATGCGGTTCTGCTCCTCGGCCGATCCGAACGGGTGCGAGGTGGTGGCCCGTGCCTCAGGAGCTTCCGCGAGGGCCATCAGCCGCTTCACGGCCTGCCGCGCGTCGTTCACGGCACGGCGCAGGGCTCGCCGCTCGGCCGCCAACTGGGCGTGGATGGACTTATCGGCGCTGGCCTTCTCCTTCTCCGAGTTCTGCTCGTCCTCGACCTCGCGAGCCTTCCCCGGGTCGGAGAGCACCACGATGCTCCACTGGCTGAGTGCTTCGGGGGCCACACCCCCCGCGTCCTTGCGGATCTTGTCCTCAGCCGTGAGGTCGACCGCCGGGACGGAGTACATCGTGGCCGTGTTGCGTCCGAGGAGCTGCGTGTCGGTGAAGGCGTTGAGGCACTCCCGCTCCGGGTCGAAGGCCTTGGCGGCGAAGGCCAGGGTCCACAACCCCTCCTCGGACTCCGTGAGCCCGGCGATGATCTGGTCCGCGTTGGCGCGGAACGGGACCGTCCGACCCACCGCCGACCCGACGTTGCGCGTGATGAGCTTGTCCGTTATGAGCGCGACCCCTCCGGCCACCGCGAGGGTCTGCCGCGCACTCTCGTTGCCGTTCAACGCGGGTTGGACGAGTTCGGCGAAGTCCGCCGTGGGAACCGGCTGCCAGTTCCCCATGACGCCCTTGGTGAGCACGCCGCCGTTCGCCCAGGCGTTCCGCGCTTGTTGGAGCGATCCCGCCTTGTACCCGCGCCAGGGCAGGTCGATGACCGGCCCGAGGAGTTCCGCGTACCCGGCCGTCCTCATCTTGCTGGTGCCCTTGATGTCCTTGGCGAACCGCTTGACCTGCTCGAAGATCTCGGGCCGGGTGAGGAAGTTCACCAGGTAGACGGCCCGCCAGAGTGCTGTGCCCGGAATGCGGTTGTTCTGGAACACGGCGGGTAGTTCCGCCGGCTTCCGGCGACCGATCGCGAGCCCGATGATCTCCTCCAGGAGATTGTGCTGCGGCAGCCCGGGAAGGCGGATGCGGCTGATCGCCCGGGTACCGACCTCGACGTTCTGCGCTGCCGCGTCCCAATGCCGGAACTCGACGTGGATCGAGGCGAGGATGGAGCGGATCGCGTCGTCGAAGACCTCCTCCGCGGAGAGCCCGGCCGAGCTGTGCCGGTGGACGCCGACCGTGACCTGGGCCGGCAGGACAAGGGTCTGGCCAAGGCGCACCGCGCGGTCCGTCGGCTGCGCCTCGTTCACTCCGCGCTGGAATTCGGCGAGGAAGCCGACGAGTGCCTCCTGCCGGCCGCGCGCCATGCGCTGGCTGAGCGCCTTCTCGCCGGCACCGCGCCGCTGGGGCTTCTCGGCGGTCAGCACCTTGAGAGCCGTCGCGGCGATGTCGTCGGCGTACGGTGCTTCCCCTTCGGTGAGCAGTGCCCAGGCACTGGTCAGACGCGTGATGCCGTCGCGCACGGCGAGGACGTCGATGTGTTCGCTGCCGTCGGCGAACTCGAGCCGGCACGGGTGCGCGATGACGGCACGGGTGATCCGCCGGGCCAGGATCGACCGGTCGTAGGGATTCGGATTGGCGTGTCGAGTCTGCTCGATGGTCTGCGTCAGGTGGTCCCGCAGATGGTCGCGGTCGCGGTAGCGGTAGACGACACGGGCATACGGACGTCCGCCCTCGTCCACATCGCCGTGGACCTCTGGATCGTTCACGGGCAGTGCTCCCTGGCTGGTCCGCGGCTGGTGCCCCGGGAACAGTTCGGTCAGCCATACCCTGGTGTGGAGCGAGCGGAGCGTTGCCCCCTCCACGTGTTCTTCGATCAATGCGGGCGCCTGCCCCTTGGAGGAGCGCAGTTGGGCTGACGCCGCGTCGGGGGAGACGACGGCACGAGCCACGACGTGCCACCCGTCCTCGTCCAGTGAAGCGCCCTCGGCTGCCAGACCCGCTCGAACCAGTGCGGAACGATCACCCGCGGTGGTGGGAGTCGGCAGGGTCCGCTCGAATCCTGAGACCATGAACTCCTCCCCCGCGAAGCGGAACGAGATGCTCTCGGGGTCGCTCGCCGGTGTCACGACACTGGATCCGTGGTCGCCATCTTCCTCGTCGATGACCTGTGATTCGCTGGCGTCAGACATGTTCTTCCTTTCAAGAGACTGTCAAAGTTGGTTGATTTCTCTCGATTGCTCCACTGGCTGGCCACTGCCTCGGCAGTTAGACTGGGGAACGCAGTCAGGGCTCGCGCCCCGTGCGCGTGCCAGGTCTGCTTTCACGGACCCCGGCCGACGGCCGGGGTCTCGTCATACCGCCGTCCTGTCCGATCCCTCGGTCAACTCCGTTCCGGAGCCGGGGCCTTCGGCAGGTACCGGCCGAACCAGCCCCACATCATCCGCTTCGCCTCCTGCCTGGCGATCGACTGGCACGCGGCGTGTGCCACCAGGTCCGCCATCTGGAGCCACTCCGAGGTGTCGGCCGGAGCCTGCGCGGCCGGCAGCGGGATCCACCGGGGGTTCACCAGCCGGTGGACCTCTTCGTAGAGCCCCTCGGTCCCGTCCCCGTCGACGATCAGCCCAGCAGGTTCACCGATCTCGGCCAGCCGCCGGTCCAGGCGACGGAGCAGTCCCTCGTAAGCCCGCCGCTTCGCCGTCCCCCAGTGCGAGGGCTCTTCGGCGTAGACCGTCACGATGTCGAGTGAGGGCCAGGAGCCGATCACGGAGAGGGCCTCCTGGGCCATGCGGTACCGCTCGATCTTGGGGGGATTCAACCCGCCCGGACGGCCACGCCCTCCGAGGAAGTCGGTCGCATGCAGCTCGAATCCGACCGGCACGCTGTGCTCGTGGTTCCACCGGTGGCGCATGTTCTGCCAGTCGGCTAAGACTTCAGGGGTCAGTACGGGGGAAGCGCCGATCGCGGTGTAGAGCGCGAGGCCGGTCTTGGGGATCCCGGAATCGTCGACGTACCACAAACGGTCGACCGACTGATGGGCGTTGATGGTGGTTCCCGGCCTTTCGCTCGAATCCGAACATGATCAGGACGATCTGCGGCTGCACCGCTTCGAACTGATCGACCAACCGGGCTGAGACACGGTCGGAGACACGGATTCGGGCGATACGTGCTGCGTCTCCCCACCACCAGGCTCCCCGGGCCCTGTCTCGACGGCCTGCTGAGACTCAACGAGTCTGTGAGGTCCGCCAGTCAGAGTTACCGGGTAGCGTTCGGCCGTCTGCCGAATGCCGGTCACTAGGTCGTGGAGGGCTCGTACACGCCCAGGCTAGATCCACTGCCTTCACGCGGTCAATTCAACTATTTATAGGAAGACTTGAGTCACATGGTCCACTTGGCCACGTGAACGACCGTGGCCTGTTAGCCCCGGAGTGAGGACGTGGCGGCGAACTCCAGGTCGGTCGCGCTGGCCGTGCGGCGCGCGGGGAGAGTACCCCGACGATCGGTTGGCGCGGGGCCGGCGAGCCTGAGTAGGCGTCGAAGGTGCTGCCGCCGACGATCGCGGTGACGGTCTCCGCGTAACCCGGCCCCTGTTCCTGCGCAGCTCCGCAGAACTCCAGGGGGCGGACGAGGCTGGCCGTCGCCGCGGTGCTGGCAGGGCACATCCGCAAGGCGTACCGGGATCCCGAGGCGCGCCGTGGCATGCGGACCAGGTGCGTGGGCCGCGAGTGGGCCGATCGCAACCACCCCCGGTGACTGAGCAAGTACGAGCCCGAAGACGCACGGAACGCCGCTGGCCGGGACGACCGGTGACCAGCGGCGTTCCGCGCGTCGGGGGAGCGGAGTACTATGCGAACTGGCCGTGCGCGTAGTCCCGCAGCCTGTCCCCAGCGACCGGGTCGATCGACTACCGCTCGATGTCCGACATGGTGAACTCGGCTCCTCCGTGCATGACTTCGGACCCGCGGTTGTCCTCGACGTGGCGGCCCGTGACACCCTTCACCAGCGGTGAGGTGGCCAGCAGGACGCTGGTGGCCACCCCCTGCGCGGGAGTCTTGTAGTAGTCGGGAGTCAGCAGGTGCCCCTCCTCGTCCATGGCGCCGACCGCCTGCATGGTGGCCCGGCTGAGGTAGCGCGTTAGGTTGGTGTGGATCCAGCCGCGCTCACAGGAGTTGGCGACGATGCCGTCCCCCGTCCAGAGGCGGCTGATCCCGACGGCGAGCAGGACGTCGGCCGTTTTCGACTACGCGTAGGCGGCCATGGGGTCGTACGGGCTGCGCTCGAACTGCGGGTCGTCGAAGTCGAAGCCGTACAGGCGCTGCGCCCCGGAACTGACGACTACGACGCGCGGCTCCTCGGCGGCCCGGAGGGTGTCGTGCAGTCCGTGGACCAGCGCGAAGTGGCCGAGGTAGTTGATCGCCAGCTGCACCTCCCAACCCTGCGCGCTGACCTGCCGCTCCGGTAGCGCCATCACGCCCGCGTTGGCGACGACTGCGGCGACGGGGCCGCTCCAGTCGTCGCAGAAGGCCCGGACGGATCGCAGGTCGGCGAGGTCAAGCGCGGCGGCCTCGGCGGTGGGGGACTCCCTGAGGATGGGCCCGGTGGCGGCCGGGTTCCCTGATTGCGACGACGACCTGAGCGCCGGCCCTGCAAGGGCGCCTACGGTCTCGGTCCCGATCCCCGAGGCCCCCGCCAGTCACGATCATGTGCTTGCCGGTCAGGTCGACCCCGGACAGGATCTCGGCCGCCGTGGCCCGGTCGTCCACCCGCTCGGAGAGCAGGGATGTCAGCGAGTCCTGCACGTCCAGCGGGCAGCGGGTGATTTCCTCGAACCTGAACGGCGGGCCTCGGCCATGCCGCGCAGCATCGGCGCGGGCACCAGCGAACGGGTGGAGGGGGCCCTCCGAGACGAGCAGGGCGTAGTTCCACGAGTACTTGATCTGGTCCTCGGTGGTCGCCGCGCCGCCCTGCACGGTCAGCCGGGACGTGCCGCTGACGGCTGCCGCGATCAGCTCCGACAGCAGGGACTTCGCGGTGCCCGGCTCACCGACCAGCAGCAGGCCGCGGTTGGTGGCCTGGGTCACCAGCGCGCGCTCGAACAGGGCCGGGGCGCCGACGAGCTTGCGGGCGATGCTGGCCGTCTCGTTGCCGACGATGAACCGGCGGGCTGCGCGCAGGCTCAGCTTCCAGCCCGACGGTGGTCGCGGTCCTCGCCGCGCAGTGCGGCCAGCTCCTCAGCCTACCGGGCCTCCTCCTCGGTGGTGGTCGTGGTCACGGTGGCCTTTCCCGGGTGGTTGTCAGTGAGGTGGCGAGGGGTCACAGTGTGGTCAGCTCGGTGAGGTCAGCGATCACCTCGGAGGCGGTCACCGGGTCGAGCTCGGCGAAGGTCGGGAAGGTGCGGTTGTGGGTCCAGTAGTCGCCCGGGCGCCTGTCGAGCCACACCGTTTCCACCCGCTGCTCGGGGTACGAGTCGAACATGCCGACTGCGATGCCCTCCTCCGGGGCGATCACCACGTAGAGGTCGGACCCGACCCGGCGGGACAGCCACCGCTCGACGCCGTTGTCCTGGGGCTCGCCGCGCCGCCAGCCGCGCCGCTCCATTCCGACCAGCTGGGTGGTGGGCAGCACCGGACCGTTCTCGAAGCGGGTGAGGCGGTGGCCGGCCCGCTCCTCGTCGGTCAGCGCGTACACCGGGCGGCCGAGCTGGCGGAACGGCTGCAGGATCTCGTAGTCGGCGAACAGCTCAGACCAGTCGGCGAGGCCGTCGCCGAGCAGGAGCGGGTGCGCCAGCCGGACGGAGGCCGTGGCCGGCAGCGCGAACGCCTCGTCCCGGACGTCCGCCAGGGTGCGGTCCTCGGCGACGTGGAACGCCGTCACCGTGCCGTCCGTCTCGGACAGCCACACCAGGCGGCGCACCAGGTGCCACAGCAGCGGATGCCCGACCAGGAGCTGGTCGAACTCCTGTGCCGTCCATGAGCGTTGGGTGATCATCGCCTCCTCCAGGCGGCGGATCTGGTCCCCCGCCACCGTGCGGACGTCCTTCTTCAACGCGGCGAAGCGCTTGCGCTCGGCGGGCGCCAGCTCGGCGTCGTCCCGCGTCCCCGGGGTCGGCAGGTCCTTGCGGCGGGTGCCGTCCGCGTCCAGCACGTACGGCTTGAGCTGCTCGTCGAAGCCGACCGTGAAGGTCCGGGTGCCGTAGTCGATGACGGTGGTCCCGTCGGCGTCCAGCCCGAAGTCCGGGATCAGGCGGTCGGACAGCTGCTCCCCGGTCAGGCCGAGACCGGCCGCTACCTCGGAGATCTTCTCCTGGGCCCGGGTCTTGAGGGCCTTGAACTTCACCCGCTGTGCGATGCCGTGCAGGTGCAGCAGGGCCACGTCGGTGCCGATGGCGGCCAGCACCTCCAGGCCGTCCACCGCCCGGTGGTGGGCCCCCTCGCCCGGCCAGGCGCGGAGCACCGGCGTCAGCCGGCGGACCGTCTCGTCGTCACCGAACCGGCCGAGCACGTGGAGCGCCCAGCCGTCCTGGGCGGGCATTCCGGCCAGTCGCCACTGCTCGAACACCGCCCAGCAGAACTCCGTCAACGACCGCGGCTCGCACAGCAGGGCCACCTCGTCGAGGCCCGGGTAGAACGCCCCGGGCGCGGACAGCGCGAGCATGGTGAGCACGTGCCGCACCGCCTCGGCGGGCAGGGCGCCCTCGCCGCCGCGCAGCAGCAGTTGCGGCAGCATCACCGGCTCCGTCCAGTCGCAGGGCGGGGGCAGCTTCGCCGGGAGCGCGGCCACCAGCGGGTCGGCCGACAGCAGTGCGGCCACGGCCTCCTCCGCCTTCGGCCCGTATTCGCCGGCTACCGCGTACACCGCCGCCGCGCCGTGCGCCTCGGCGATCACCCGCAGGGCCTGCTCGGCGCCGTGCCGGGCTGGCCCGGTCTTCCCGAGCGCGGCGGGCGCCAGCAGCCGGGCCGCATCCACGCCGTGCCGGGTGAACCAGGAACGCGCTGTGCTTCCGGCCGATTTGAGGCGCACCAGCCAGTCCGCCATGGTCTCGGCCACCCGGGCATCCAGGTACGGAAGCAGCAGGGGCGCGTGCGTGGCCGGGTCCCCCAGCGCTGCCGCCCGGATCGGTTCGACGGCGTCCGTCCCGAAGCGGGCGGCGACCCGGCGCAGGGTGTCCCCGGCGTTCCCGATGCGATCACCGGCGCGCCACTGCGCCAGCAGGGGCCGGGCCAACTCCTCGTCGCCGTAGGCGAACAGCGCGAGCTCGTTGTGCTGTTGGCCGTGCGACCGCGCGCCCTCGGGCTGCCCGGTCCTGGCCCGGATCGTGGCCGCGACCCGCTGCCAGTCGTCCTCCGACCAGCTCGTGTACCAGGGAAGGGAGTTCGCCGCCCACGCCTCGCGCTCACCCGGCAGCCACCGCATCCGCGGTTCCTGCGGCGCGCTGAGGCCGGTCAGCACGCGGGGCCGGCCGGCGGAGCGCGGCCGCGTCCACGGCGGGCTGGTGAACAGCTCCGGCAGCGAGTCGGGGCCGACCTCCGGCACCCGCTCGCCGAGGTCGGTGAGCGACTCGACCAGGGTGGCCTGCTCCGGCGTCAGCTCCGGCAGCAGGTCGAGTGCGGTCGCACGGTGGACGGCGACGTGGCCGGTGAGGAGCTGTCGGGCGAGCTGCCGCGCGGCCGGGTCGGTGGAGGCCGCCGCGGCCTCGGCGAGCAGGCGCAGAGCACGCCGGGGGAAGCGGCGGAGACCGGCCATGAGGGCGGCGCGGGTGGACTTGATGCCGTCCTGCTGGACCAGCAGCCCCCGGAAGCCCTCGTCGGAGGGGAGCTCGGCGAGCGCGTCCAGGATCCGCTTCTTTCCGTCCTTGTGGTGGTAGCTGGTGGTCAGGTCGTGCAGCATCACCGGTGCCGCGTCGCCGCCGAGGCCCTCTGCCACCGTCGCGATGATCTCGGTGGACCAACCGTCATAGCTCAGGCTCGGCAGCGGGGGGAGCTTCTCCAGCGGTTCCGCGGAGGAGAGCGAGCACAGCAGCATCGACCACTCGACGGCGGCCAGACGGGAGCCCGACGCGACGCCCTCCTCGACCCAGGCGGTCTCTGATGGCACCAGGTACGCCGCCACCACCAGGCGGGTCAGGCTGTGCCGGCAGCCCGCCAGGGCCTCGACCGCCGCGCGGTGGGTCTCCTCGTCGCAGTCCGCCAGCAGCGACCGGACCCGGTCCGCGGCGGGACGGTACCCGCCGTGCCTCTGGTTGGCCCCGCGTCGGACGCGGGGGTGGACGGACCTCTGGTGGATCCAGTCGGTTTCGATAGCCGTCGTGAACAGCTCGACAGTCGCCCTGGCCGCGAACGGCAGGCCGAACTCCTTCACCCAGGCATCCACGGCCAGGCTGATCTTGTTCTTGACCGGGTATGCGTACACGGCAGCGAGCACCGCCGCACCGAGCGGATCCCGGCTGCCGGACTGATGGGCGCGGGCGGCCGCGACCAGCTCCGGGTCACTGCGCTCCGAGGTGAGCGTCTGCTCCAGCCAGTCCCCCATCTGCCGCAGCCCGTCGCGGTACGAGCTCACCGGGTCCTTCCCCGGCGCGGACGGCTTCCGGGGAATGCCGCCCCGGCGCGGGATCAGGGCCCGACGCCAGGCGTCCGGCATGACGAAGACGTCCTCGTCCTCGGGACCGGCGGCCTCGGCCGTGGGCACGGACACGCCGGGCTGCGCCACGGGCGCCGGATCCGCCGCCGCATCCGGCTCCGTACCCGCGCCCGCACAGATCTCGCGGTAGCCCTTGCGCTCCTTCTCGGCGACCACCTTGGCGAAGTGTGCCTGCGCCTCCTCCACGGTCGGGAACGCCTTGACCTTCTCCCGCCCGTTCGTACCGGACCGCCCGTACCGCACGGTCACCGCGGCACCGTCGACCGCGGCCTCCCAGAACTTGTCCGAGCCGCTCTCGACGAACTCCCAGCGCCGCACAGCCCCGCCCCTCTCCTCGCACTGATGATCAGGAGACGAACGTTAGCGAGCCCCACCGACAAGTCCCCCGGCCGATCGCCCCCGCACTCACCTCCCGCCGAAGTCACCGTGCGCCGGCGCCTCGTGCCTCAGGGAGCCGGTGTACACGTCCTGGACGTATCGGCATTAGCGCCCGACGCCAGGTGTCCGGTAGCACGAACGGGCGTTGACGGGAGCGTGGTCGGACCAGCGCTCGGTGTGGGAGGCCGGACGACCGAGGTAGGCCTTGACGGAGGTGTCCGCGAGGTTCTGACTGGCCACCAGAAGGTCGATTGTCCTGCCGATAGACGCTTTCTTCTGTCGAACTACCAGTTTCTGCTGCCTAGTTGTTCAGATCGAACACTGCCGTGACCGGTGCGTGGTCGGACCACCGCTCGGCGTGGGTGGCGGCTCGTTCGACGTAGGCCTCGACGCACTTCTTGGCGAGGTTTCCAGTAGTGACGATTAGGTCGATGCGCCAGCCGGAGTCGTTGTCGAAGGCGCGGCCGCGGTAGGACCACCAGGAGTAGGGGCCGGTGCGGTCGGGGTGGAGGGCGCGGACGACGTCGACGTAGCCGGCCTCGTCGTAGACGCGGGAGAGCCAGGCGCGTTCCTCGGGGAGGAAGCCGGCGGACTTCTGGTTGGCCTTCCAGTTCTTGAGGTCCTCGGGGCGGTGGGCGATGTTCCAGTCGCCGCAGACCACGACCTCGCGGCCGTCGGCGGCGGCGCGGGTGCGCAGCGCGGTGAGGTGGACGAGGAATTCCGCCATGAAGCGTTCCTTTTCGTCCTGGCGCTCGGTGCCGACCTCGCCGGAGGGGAGGTAGAGACTGGCGACGGTCAATCCGGGAAGGTCGATTTCCACATACCTGCCCGAATTGTCGAATTCCTCCGACCCGAATCCGATCACGGTGCGCTGCGGCTCCTGCCGGGACAGGATGGCGACGCCGGCGCGGCCCTTGGTGGCGGACGGTGCCCAGACCGCGTGCCAGCCGTCCAGGTCGCGCAGTTCGACGGGCAGCTGCTCGGGCTCGGAGCGCACCTCCTGGAGGCAGATCACGTCCGCCTCGGTGCCGGCCAGCCACTCGACGAGGCCCTTCTTGGCCGCCGCCCGGATTCCGTTCACGTTCACACTCGTCACCACGATCACCCGGGCAGCCTACCGACTGGCCGTATCCGACCCGAATCGTGACGCGCGGCAGGGTCGGGTCCGACGGAATGCGGCAGCGACTGACAGGAGCTGTCGTGAACGCGGCATGAATATGTGCGACAGTCGCACCGGGCCGCGTCATTGGTCTTGACCATCTCCGGACGGAGCACCTAGGGTCGCTTACTGCAAGGACCTTTAATAAAGAAGGACGGATAAAGCCCGCTCTCCCACCTGCCGCAACAGCGGACAGCGGGCCCGGCATCCGCCCTCCTTGTCTCAGGGCGGACGGAACAACAGGTGGAGGACGCGGTGGGGACGACAGGACAGCTTTCTGCGGTGCCGGAGCCGAAGTACTGGCACCTGCGCACCGTGCTGCTGCGGGCCATCGACTCGGAGTTCTCCACCGGTCAGGTCCTTCCCAACGAGCGCGACCTCTCCGCCCGCTTCGGCGTGGCACGGGCGACGCTGCGCCAGGCGCTCGACCAGCTGGAGCTGGAGGGCCGGCTGGTCCGCCGCCGGGGCATCGGCACCCTGATCGCCGCCCCGCGGGTCGGCGTCCCGGTCAACCGGCAGGAGGAGGGCTGGCCCGGCACCGCCCGCAGCCAGTCGTGGCGGACGATCGACTGCACCACCGCCCCCGCCACCGCGCAGCTGGCCAAGGGCCTCGGGATCGCCGAGGGCGCCACCGTGCACACCGTCCGCCGGGTCCGCATGGTGGAGGGGCGGGCGATGGCGACCGAGTCGCTGCACGTCCCGGCCGCCGCCCTGCCGCACCTGCCCGGCTTCCGCGCCGAGAGCGACCGCGCCCGTTCGGTGCTGCGCCAGCTGGAGCGGCTGGAGGTCGACGGCGAGTCGCGCTCGGTCGAGCTGGGCGTCGCCGAGGCCGCCGAGGCCGCCCTCCTGGAGCGCCCGCCGGGCTCCCCGGTGCTGGTCCTGACCACCCAGTACGCCGCGGGTGGCCGCCTCGCCGCCCTGGCCGTCGCCACCTACCGGGCGGACACCTGCAAGCTGACCTTCGGCGAGACCGGGCTGGTCGAGGTCACCCCGGTCGCCGGGACGACCGAGGTCCGCTCCGCCTCCTGAGGCAGCGCGTTCCGAGGGAGCACGCCCCTGAGGGGCCCGCGCCCTGAGGGGCCACGTCCTGAGAGGGCGTGTCCTGATGTGCGGCCTCCCGACGCACCACCCCTGAACCACTTTCCGGAAACCCTCAGGTCGAGGCCCGGGCGCCAACCGGCGTCCGGGCCTTTGCCGTTGGGCCCTCGGCGGTCGGGGCCACCGCGGTCGGGGCTGCTGTCCTCGGGCCCCGGCAGGGCGGTGGCGAGGGAGGCGGCGGGGGAGGCGGAAGAGCCGGCCAGGGACGCCCGCGCCCCCGCCCCCCGCCGTCCCCCGTCGGGGTCAGGCCCGGGGCGGGTCCACCGCGAAGAGCTGCTCCTCGACGTGGTCCAGGGCGACGCGCAGGGCGCCCATCGCCACGACCTCCGAGCCGAGGGCCGCCAGCGCGACCTCGGGGGCGCGCAACGTGAACTGGGAGAGGCGTTCGCGAAGGGGGTCGAGGACGCCGTCGAGGCCGGCCGCCCAGCCGCCGATGACCACGAGCTGCGGGTCGATGGCGAGGACGAGCGCGGCGACGCCCTGGACGAGGCGGGTCAGGAAGCGGTCCATGGCGACCTTCGCGACCTCGTCGCCCTCCCGGGCCAGCCGCAGGACGCGGGCGACGGCGGCCTCGTCCAGCGGGTTGAGCGGCTTGCCGGTGGTGGACAGCAGGCGCTCGGGGGTGACCTCCTGGCCGAGCAGGTGCAGGGCGCCGATCTCGCCGGCCGCGCCGCCGTAGCCGCGGTGCAGTTTGCCGTTGATGAGGGAGCCGGCGCCCGGGCTGAGTCCGGCCATCACGAAGACGACGTCGTCGGCGCCGAGCGCCGAGCCCTGCCAGTGTTCGGCGATGGCGGCGAGGTTGGCGTCGTTCTCGATCATGACCGGGCAGCGGAAGGAGCGCCGCAGCCGGGCGCCGAGGTCGAGGCCGGTCCAGCCGGGCATCGCGGTGCCGAGCCGGATGGTGCCCTCGCGGTCGACGATGCCGGGGGTGCCGATGCCGACGGCCCAGAGGTTGTCGCGGGAGATGCCCGCCTTGCGCAGCACCTCGGCGACGGCGGTCCGGACGGCGGTGAGCCGGTCCTCGGCCTCCAGGGTCTCGTCGACCGGTTTGAAGTGACTGCCCACCACGTCGCCGGTGAGGTCGGCGAGGATGACGCGGATGTCGTGCACGCCGATCTCGATGCCGAGGATGTGCCCGGCCTCGGCGCGGAAGCGGAACCAGCGGGCCGGGCGGCCGCGGCGGCCGGTGCCCGGCTGGCCGTCCTCCTTCGGCTGTTCGACCTCGGCGACCAGTCCGGTCTCGACCAGACCCTCGATCACGCCCTCGACCGTCGGGCGGGAGAGCCCGGTCTCGCCGACGAGCTGAGTGAGGGTCACGGAGTGGCCGTTCCGCAGCGCCCGGAGCGTGACCGCCGCGTTGATCCGCCGCAGCAGCGAGGAGTCTCCTCCGGTGAGCCGATCCGCCAATGCGATGCCCTTCGCCGTTCGCGCGACTGCCCTGGCGCGCGGTGTCGAGTGCGCGGTGCCCACCGAGTGGCCCGCGGGGGTGCGTCCCCGGAACGCGGCACGGCGGCAGGGGGCCGCCTGCGCGAGGGCCGGAGGACAAGCGGAGCCTACCCGGGGACCGGCCCGGGCGGCGAGAATCCTTGCAGCTCACCCATGCTTCGGTATCGAAATGGTACGGATCGGGTGGCGGTGCGTGACCCGGACTTCACCGCTCGGCCACGAGCGGCCCGCGCCCGGGCCGTCGGGACCGCACGGACCAGCGGGAACGCGTCGACAGCAGTGAGCCGAGGCTGCGCCGGGAGCCGGCCGACAGGGCGCTGAGCACGGAACAGACCGAGCCGGCCGAGCCGACGGAGAGCAGGCTGCCGACCGAGAGCACCGAGCCGGCCGAGCCGATCGACAGCACCGATCCGACCGATCCGACGGAGAGGACGGACCCGACGGAGCCGATCGACAGCACCGAGGCGATCGAGCCGATGGACCGGAGGGAGCCGATCGAGCCGCGGGCGGACCGGGCGGACCGGGCGGACCGGGGGGACCGGGCGAGACGTGCGGGAGCGGTCATGGTCCTTGATCGTAGCTGCGGTGCCCCGACGGCCGCGGTGCCCGGGCGGCTGTCCTGCCGCGCCCCCGCCCTCCGGCCCGCCGAGCCCCTCCCGCGGTCTCGGCCCCCCGTGGCCGCCGCCCCTGCCGCCGCCTCAGTCCACCCGGGCCACGAACAGCCGCTGTCCCAGCAGCTCCATCGGGTGCCCGTCCTCCGGCAGCGTGCTGACGGTCGGGCAGCCGGCCGCCGTGAGGGCGGCCTGCCAGTGTCCGGACGGGTGGGCGGAGGGGTGCCGCCGGGTGCGGCCGGTGATCAGCAGGTCGAGCTGTTCGGCGGTGGGGGCGGTGAGCAGCAGCCGGCCGCCGGGGGAGAGCAGCGGGACGAGTGCCGCGGCCTCCTCGTCCGGTTGCCGGGTCGCGGTGGCGACGACGAGGTCGTAGCGCCCGCCGTCGGGGGTGGTGTGGTGGTCGGCGCTCGGGCGGGGGCGGGCGGCGAGGGCCCGGGCGACCGTGGTGTCGACACCGTCGAGGTCGAGTTCGAGGACGCGCAGCGGCGCCGGTCCGTCGTGGGCGTCGGCGGTGGCGCGCACCAGGGTGGCGAGGGCGGTGCCGAGGTAGCCGCGGGCGGTGGACCAGCGGACCGGTGCGGAGGCGGGGTGGGGTGCCGCTTCGCCGGTGATCAGGCGGGGCAGCCGCAGGGCGCCGCGGCGGACGCGGTCGAGGGGGGCGGCGGGGCCGAGTCCGTCGGCCCAGGCCTCGACGACGGGTTGCCAGGATTCGCGGACCTCGGCGGCGACGAGGGCGGGTCCGCCGTGGAAGAGCGGCCCTTGGGCGCCGCCGTCGTGACGGGTGATCAGGCCGTTCCGGGCGAGCGCGTCGAGCCAGCGGGTGACGCGGGGGCGCTGGGCGGGGGCGACCATGGCCGTGGCCTGCACCTCTGCCTCGGAGTACCCGCGTCCGGGGTCGGTGAGGACGCCGCTCTGCTGGAGGGTGAGCAGCAGGGAGAGGAGCACGGCGCGGTCGAGGCGGGCGCCGAAGTCGCGGACCTGTTCGGCGGTGATGCCGATGCTGTGCTTCCAGGCGGCGGCGGTGGCGGCTTCGGTGGCGGCGCGCAGGCGGCGGTCGGCGGCTTCGGCGTTGCTGTCGGGGGCGCGGACGTGGGCGAGGACGGCGCCGAGGGCGTCGACGGCGGCGTACACGTCCTCCTGGCGGGGTTCGGGGCCGATGTGCAGGACGAGCCGGAGCGCGCTGAGGTCGTGGCCGGCGGGGTCGTGGCCGGTGCGGTCCTGGGCGCCGGGCTCCGCGCCGCCACCGCCGGCGGCGGCGGCGTTGGCGTCGGCGCCGGTCGGTCGGCTGAGGCGCCAGAGCAGGGCGGAGGGCAGGCTGAGGTGGGTGGTGCGGTGGGCGGCGACGGCGGCGAGCTGTTCCTCGGGCGGCTGCTCGGGGTCGCCGCAGTGGACGGTGCCGCTGGCCAGCAGGGTGGCGAGGGCGAGGTCGACGGCGAGGTCGGTGACGGGGTGAAGGACGGTGTGCCGGATGGGCGGCGGGCCGAGGACGCCGGCCCAGTACCGCAGTCGCTGCTCGGCGGCGCGGGCGGCGGAGGGGGCGAGTGCCGCGTGTTCGGCGACGCGTTCGGCGAGGGCCCGCGGGAGGCCGCCCGGCGGGGAGACGCCGAGTAGCAGGCCGATGCCGCTGATCGCGCGCCCGTCGGCGACGACGGCGGGCCGGTCGCCGAGTTCGCGCAGCGCGCTGACCAGGGCAGGAGTCGTGGGCACGGTGATCACTCCGGGGTGCGGGGGAGAAACCGCACTACTGAACCATGTGGCCGGGCCGGGGGATGCCGCGTACGAGTCAAGCTTCCGTAATGATTTTCATATCGGCCAGCCAAGGGTCGGGGTGAAGCCGGAGCGAATCCGTCGGAACTTCGCATTCCGGGAGTCCGGGCCTTGGATTCGGAAGTCCGGAGTTCCGCGTTCCGGAACTCCGGCGCGATCCCTTGACAGTCGGTCCGGAGGCTGGATTACTGGGCCCGAGTATGCCTGACCGAACGATCGGTAGGCCGCTCCGGATCGGCCGACCAGCGAAGGAGCGACGATGACCGGCACCGCACCCGTCCCGCGCCGACACCTCGGGGAGCCGATCCCGCCCGGACTCCTGGACGCCGGTGAGCGGATGGGCCCGGAGGAGCTGCGCGCCCACCAGCTCACCCGGTTGCGGGCCACCCTGCGGCACGCCTACGACAACGTCGAGCTCTACCGCCGCAAGTTCGACGCGGCCGGCGTCCACCCCGAGGACTGCCGCAGCCTGGCGGACCTCGCCCGCTTCCCCTTCACCACCAAGGCCGACCTGCGCGAGGGCTACCCCTTCGGCATGTTCGCCGTCCCGATGGACCGGGTCCGCCGGATCCACGCCTCCAGTGGCACCACCGGCCTGCCGACCGTGGTCGGCTACACCGAGAACGACCTCTCCATGTGGGCCGACGTGGTCGCCCGCTCGATCCGCGCGGCCGGCGGCCGGGCCGGCCACAAGGTCCACATCGCCTACGGCTACGGGCTGTTCACCGGCGGCCTCGGCGCGCACTACGGTGCCGAGCGGGCCGGCTGCACCGTCATCCCGGCCTCCGGGGGCATGACGGCCCGACAGGTGCAGCTGATCCGTGACTTCGAGCCCGAGATCATCATGGTCACCCCGTCCTACCTGCTCACCCTGCTCGACGAGTTCGAGAAGCAGGGCATCGACCCCCGCAGCACCTCGCTCAAGGTGGGCATCTTCGGTGCCGAGCCGTGGACGGAGGAGATGCGGCGCGAGATCGAGGAGCGGCTCGACCTGCACGCCGTGGACATCTACGGCCTCTCCGAGGTTCTCGGCCCGGGCATCGCGCAGGAGTGCGTGGAGACCAAGGACGGACTGCACATCTGGGAGGACCACTTCTACCCGGAGGTCGTCGACCCGTTCACCGACGAGGTGCTGCCCGAGGGCGAGGGCGGTGAGCTGGTCTTCACCTCGCTCACCAAGGAGGCGCTGCCGATCGTCCGCTACCGCACCCGCGACCTCAGCCGGCTGCTGCCGGGCACCGCGCGCCCGGCCTTCCGGCGGATGGAGAAGGTCACCGGGCGCAGCGACGACATGATCATCCTGCGCGGGGTGAACGTCTTCCCGACCCAGATCGAGGAGATCCTGCTGCGCACCCCGGGTGTCGCACCGCACTTCCAGCTGCGGCTCACCCGGGAGGGGCGGCTGGACCGGATGACCGTCCGGGTCGAGGCCCGGCCGGATGCGCCGGCCGAGCAGCGGGACGCGGCTCGGGAGGCGATCGTCCGCGCGGTGAAGGACGGGGTCGGTGTCACGGTCGCGGTCGAGGTGGTCGACCCGTACACGCTGGAGCGCTCGGTCGGGAAGATCAAGCGGGTGATGGACCAGCGGGGCTGAACCTCCGGGGGTCGAGACCGGAGTCGAGCCCGGGCCCGGGTCGAGGACGTGGGCCGGGCCGCCCTGAGGAGGTCGGAGGCGCGCGGCTGTCCGGGGGGTGATGCCGCGCGCCTCCGACGTCTACAGAAATGTAGACGTTCGGCCGGGGGTGCGTCCAGCCGCCACTCCTGCTACCCCTTTCGGCCCACCGGAATCGTGGGCGCGGCACATGCTTCCCAGACTCGGAGAGGAGAAGGGGGTGGACCCAACCGGAGAGGCACCTTCATGAGCATCGGGTTTCGCCGCGTCCTCGCGGTCGCCGCAGTGGTTTCCGTCGGCCTGGGCGTGGCGTCCTGCGGCAGCGCCAAGCAGTCCTCCTCTGGCTCTGGCGGCTCGTCGGGCAGTGCGGCCGCCGGGAGCGGCAGCGCCTCCGTGGGGGCCGTCCGGATCGGTCTGCTGCTGCCGGAGACCAAGACCACCCGCTACGAGCAGTTCGACCGCCCGCTGATCGAGCAGAAGATCAAGGAGCTGGCGCCGGACGCGCAGATCGACTACTACAACGCCAACCAGGACGCGACGACCCAGCAGACCCAGGTCGACACCGCCCTCACCAAGGGCGACAAGGTGCTGATCCTCGACCCGGTCGACTCCAAGTCGATCCAGTCCTCGGTGCAGAAGGCCCACGACGCGGGCGTCAAGGTGATCGCCTACGACCGCCTGGCCCAGGGCCCGGTCGACACCTACGTCTCCTTCGACAACCAGAAGGTCGGCCAGTTGCAGGGCCAGGCGCTGGTCGCGGCGGTCGGCAACAAGGCCAACGCGGGCCAGATCATCATGATCAACGGGTCGCCCACCGACCCCAACGCGGCCGACTTCAAGGCCGGCGCGCACAGCGCCATCGACGGCAAGCTGAAGATCGGCAAGGAGTACGACACCCCGCAGTGGGACCCGAACCTGGCGAACCAGGAGGCCGCGGCGGGCATCACCGCGATCGGCCCGGCCAACGTGGTCGGCATCTACTCCGCCAACGACGGCATGGCCGCCGGTATCGCCACCGCGCAGAAGGCGGCCGGGATCAACACCCCGCTCACCGGTCAGGACGCCCAGCTCGACGCCATCCAGCGGATCGTGGCCGGCACCCAGACCATGACGATCTACAAGCCGTTCAAGCCGGAGGCCGACGCGGCCGCCGAGATGGCCGTCGCCCTGGCCGCCGGTCAGACCCCGGCGCCCAGCCTGGTGCCCACGACGGCGACCAACGGCAGCAACAACAAGACGCTGGCCAACCTGATCACCCCGATCGTCGTCAACAAGGACAACATCAAGACCACCGTGGTCCAGGACGGCCTCTACACCGTCGCCCAGATCTGCACGCCGGACTACGCCGCCGCCTGCCAGGCCGCCGGCCTCCAGTAGCCGCCGTCCCCCCTCGAAACCCGAACAGGCCCCGCCTCCACGACGGAGGCGGGGCAAGGGAGTTGGTCACTGTGGCAGGTGAGACCGTACTGGCCCTGCGCGGGGTCTCCAAACGGTTCGGCGCCGTCCAGGCGCTCACCGACATCGAACTGGAGGTGCACGCCGGCGAGGTGGTGGCCCTGGTCGGCGACAACGGCGCCGGCAAGTCCACCCTGGTCAAGGCGATCGCCGGCGTGCACCAGCCCGACGAGGGCGTCATCGAGTGGCAGGGGAAGCCGGTGTCCATCCACCGGCCGCAGGACGCCCAGCAGTTGGGCATCGCGACGGTCTACCAGGACCTCGCGCTCTGCGACAACCTCGACGTGGTCGGGAACCTCTTCCTCGGCCGCGAGATCCGGCGCTTCACCATCCTCGACGAGGTCGCGATGGAGAAGCGCTCCCGGACGCTGCTGGACACCCTCTCCATCCGCATCCCCAGCGTGCGGATCCCGGTCGCCTCGCTCTCCGGCGGTCAGCGCCAGGTGGTGGCGATCGCCCGCGCGCTGATCGGCTCGCCCAAGGTCGTGATGCTGGACGAACCCACCGCCGCCCTCGGCGTCGAGCAGACCGCCCAGGTGCTCGACCTGGTCGAGCGGCTGCGTGAGCAGGACCACGGCGTGATCCTGATCAGCCACAACATGGCGGACGTGATGGCCGTCGCGGACACCGTCGCGGTGCTGCGTCTCGGCCGCAACAACGGCGTCTTCGACAAGCACTACACCAACCAGGAAGAGATCATCTCGGCCATCACCGGCGCCACGGACAACGCCGTGACCCGTCGCAAGGCCCGTGGCCAGGAGGGTTCCGAGTGAGCGAGAACTATCCCGGGGGCACCCCGGGCGGCGAGCCCGAACACCGCCACACCCCGCTGCCCGAGGACAGCATGCCCACCGGCGGCGTCAACGCCCCCGAGCCGGTCGCCCCCGGGGCGACCCCCGTGGTCGACCCGCGGCTGATCGTGCGCCAGCAGGGCGTCAAGGGCTACGTCGGGGAGTTCCGGCGGCGCCTGCGCAGCGGTGAACTCGGCTCGCTGCCGGTCGTGCTGGCGCTGATCGTGATCTGGGCCGTGTTCGGCAGCCTGAACAGCAGCTTCCTGTCCGCCCAGAACCTCTCCAACCTGTCCCAGCAGATCGTCGGCACCGGCATGATCGCGATCGGCGTGGTCTTCGTGCTGCTGCTCGGCGAGATCGACCTCTCGGTCGGCTCCGTCAGCGGTCTGTGCGCCGCGATCTACGCCGTCCTGAGCGTCTCGGACGGCGTCAACCAGTACCTCGCGCTGATCACCGCCCTCGTCGGCGGCGCGGTGGTCGGCTGCATCCAGGGCGTCTTCTTCGCCAAGGTCGGCGTCCCGGCCTTCGTGGTCACCCTCGCCGGTAACCTCGGCTGGAACGGTCTGATGCTGCAGATCCTCGGCAGCACCGGCACCGTCAACCTCCCCGGCACGGACATCGTCTCCCGGCTCTACAGCACCATCTACGGCCAGCAGGCCGCGGCGTACGGGGCGGCGCTCGTCGGCGTCCTGCTGTTCGTCTTCTCCCAGTTGCTCGACACCCGCCGGCGGCAGGCCGCGGGCGTCCCGTCCCGGCCGATGACCGACATCGTGCTGCGGACCGTCCTGCTGGCCATCGTGGCGTTCCTCGCCGCCTACACGCTCAACCAGTACAAGGGGCTGCCGCTCGCGCTGCTGATCTTCCTGATCTTCATCGTGGTGCTGGACTTCGTGCTGCGCCGCACCACCTACGGCCGGCAGGTCTTCGCGCTCGGCGGCAACATCGAGGGCGCCCGGCGTGCGGGCATCAACGTGGCCTGGATCCGGATCACCGTCTTCACCATCTGCTCCACCATGGCGGCGGTCGGCGGCCTCTTCCTGGCCGCGCAGATCCAGTCCGCCAGCCAGACCTCCGGCGGCGGCAACCTGCTGATGAACGCCATCGCGGCGGCCGTCATCGGCGGCACCAGCCTCTTCGGCGGGCGCGGCAAGACCTGGTCGGCGCTGCTCGGTGCGCTGGTGATCGGCTCGATCCAGTCCGGGATGAACATCCAGGGCCTGAGCAACGCCATCCAGTTCATGATCACCGGTGCGGTGCTGCTGGCCGCCGTCGTGGTCGACTCCCTGGCCCGCCGCACCCAGAAGGCGGCCGGTCGCGCCTGAGCCCACCCCGTCTGGCCCTATGCTGCGGGACATGCCGAGTGAGCTGCGCACTCTTCAGCCGGCCGAGGACCTCGCCTTCATCCGGCGTGAGACCGAGCTGAAGCCCGTCCCCTTCGTGTCCGAGATCAGCCTGCACATGGCCGAGGACGCCATCGCCCTCTGGGAGACCACCGAGCGGGCGCGCGGGCGGGCCGGACTTCCGCCGCCGTTCTGGGCCTTCGCCTGGGCGGGCGGGGTGGCCGTCAGCCGCTACGTGCTGGACCACCCCGACCTGGTGGCGGGCCGCACGGTGCTGGACGTCGCCGCCGGATCCGGACTGGTCGGGGTCGCCGCCGCGCTGCGCGGCGCGGCCTCGGTGCGTGCCGCCGAGATCGACGCCTACGCGGTGGCCGCGATCGGCCTCAACGCCGAGGCCAACGGGGTGCGGGTGGAGGGCGCCTTGGTGGACCTGGTGGACGGGGACGGCGCCCCGGCCGAGGTGGTGCTCGCGGGCGACGTCTTCTACGAGCGGGCCATGGCCGCCCGCTTCCTGCCGTTCCTGGAACGGGCGGCGGCCCGCGGCGCGATCGTCATCGTCGGCGACCCGGGCCGTGCCTACCTGCCGCGGGAGCGGTTCATGGCGGTCGCGGCCTACCAGGTGCCGGTGGTCGCCGACCTGGAGGACACAGCCGTCAAGACCACCACGGTGTGGCGGCTCGGCTGACGGGCGTTCGATCCGCCGGGGCGTCCGACCTGTCGGCGCGTTCGACCCGCGCCGCAGCGGTGGGGTTTCGGTGCGGGTGCGGTGCCCGGGCGCGTCCTGACCGCAGCCCTGGCCGGGGGCGCCCTGGCGACGGTCGCCCAGGTCGCCACCGCCCAGCCCGCGGCGGCCGCCTCGATCACCGTTGACCTCAACAAGATGCGCCAGCAGGTCCAGGACCTCCGTCAGAAGGCCAACCGTCTGGACCACGAGGGCGAGCGGGACGTGGCGCGCAAGGCCCGCGCCCAGGCCGACCAGCTGCAGCGCCGGATCGACCAGATCGAGAAGTCCGAGCGGGAGGCCGGCCGTCACTTCTGACGGTCGCCGCGTTCCCGCTGCGCTTTCGCCGCCGCCGCCGCCCGCTCCGCCCGCCTGACGGGCCGGGGCGGGCGGCGCCGCCGTTCGCGGTGCGGGCCGTCCGGGTGCGGGCCGTCCGGGGAGTGGAATTCCCGGTGGCGGCAGCGGGCCCGCTGCTAGACAGGCCCGCATGACCGAACAGATCGCCCTGCGCCCCGCCACCCCCGACGAGAGCCCCGCCCTTCTCGCCCTCTGGGCCCGGGCCGCCAAGGGCGCCAGCATCACGGACGACGAGGCGGGCGTGGCCGCGCTGCTCGCCCGCGACCCCGCGTGCCTGATCGTCGCCACCCCGGCCGACGACCCGCGGACCCTCCTCGGCACCGTGATCGCCGGCTGGGACGGCTGGCGCTGCCACCTCTACCGCCTCGCCGTCGACCCCGAGCACCGCCGCCGCGGCATCGGTGCCGCCCTGCTGGCCGCCGCGGAGGAGCGCTTCGCCGCGCTCGGCGGGCGCCGCGCCGACGCCATGGTGCTGGACGACAACGCGCTCGGCCACCGCACCTGGCAGGCCGCCGGGTACGCGCCCGAGCCGCAGTGGAGCCGGTGGGTCAAGCCGCTGGAGAGCTGACCCGCACCCGGCCGCTGCCGCCTCCCGCCCGTCGGCGCTTCTGCCGCCGGTCCCGGTCCCGGTCCCGGCCCGGGCGGCCGCCGCCGGTCGGACGGCCGCCCGGCGCCGCCGTCAGCCGCGCAGGCCGGCCAGCCAGGCCTCGACCTCGTCCGAGCGGCGGGGGAGGGCAGCGGAAAGGTTCTCGTTGCCGTCCTCGGTGACCAGGATGTCGTCCTCGATCCGCACGCCGATGCCGCGGTACTCCTCCGGGACCGTCAGGTCGTTCTGCTGGAAGTAGATGCCCGGCTCGACGGTGAGCACCATGCCCGGCTTCAGCGGGCCGTCCACGTGGATCTCGGTGAGGGAGTGGGCGCAGTCGTGGACGTCGATGCCCAGCATGTGGCCGGTGCCGGCCAGGGTGAAGCGGCGGTGCAGGCCCAGCTCGTACACCTTGTCGGCGGTCAGGTCGCCGAACAGGCCCCAGGAGGTGAGGTGTTCGGCGAGTTCGCGCTGGGCGGCGCGGTGGAAGTCGCGGAAGTCCGCGCCCGGCCGCACCGCGGCGATGCCGGCCTCCTGCGCCGCGAACACGGCGTCGTAGACCTTGCGTTGCAGGTCGGTGAAGCGGCCGCTGACCGGCAGGGTGCGGGTGATGTCGGCGGTGTAGAGGTGGTTGGTCTCCACGCCCGCGTCGAGCAGCAGGAGGTCGCCCGGCCTGGCGTGGCCGTCGTTGCGCACCCAGTGCATGGTGGTGGCGTGCGGGCCGGCCGCGGCGATCGTGCCGTACCCGACGTCGTTGCCCTCGACCCTGGCGCGGACGAAGAAGGTGCCCTCGATCAGCCGCTCCGCCGTGTCGGTGTCGGTGCCGAGGACGCGCACCACGTCCTCGAATCCCCGGGCGGTCGCCGCGCAGGCGAAGCGCAGCTCGGCGACCTCGAACTCGTCCTTCACCAGGCGCAGTCCGGACAGGAAGACCTCGAACTCCTCGTCCCGCTCGGCGACCGCCCGGCCGTCGAGGGCCGCCTCCACGCCCGCGTCGTGGCGGCGCAGCACCCGCGCCGGGCCGTCGGCCGCGCGCAGGTCGGCGTGCACGCCGCGGACGTCCCGGCAGGGCAGGCCGAGCAGCTGCTCGCTCTCGGCGAGGCTGTTGCGGCGGCCGTCCCACAGCTCGCCGTGGGTGTCCAGCCAGAACTCGCCGTTGTCGACCTCGGAGCGGTCGCGCAGGTAGAGGACGGCGTCGTGGCCGCTCGCCCCGGTCGGCCGCAGCACCAGCACGGCGTCCTGGGACTGGTCGCCCGTCAGGTAGGCGTAGTCGGAGGACGGGCGGAACGGGTAGTCGGTGTCGTTGGCCCGCACCTTGGGGTTGCCGGACGGGACCACCAGCAGCTCGCCGGGGAACGCGGCGGACAGTTCGGCGCGTCGGCGGGCGGTGTGCGCGGCCTGCGGGACCGGCTCCAGGGCGATGCGCTCGGTGTCGGCCCAGCCCCGCTTCATGTTCGCCGCGAGTTCGTCCGTGACGCCGCGGGTGAGGCCGTTCTTCCGGTACTTGATGGTGTCGGCGGGCTCGGTCACTACGGTCTCCTGGTGAGGGTGGTGGATGCGACGCGCTTCGCTACGCTGCCCCGTCCGTCGGCATGCGTCCCGTACGGTATATCGAACAGGTGCCGGGAGAGAAGAGGTCCAGCGTGAACGACGCCGAGGAATCCGTCCGGGGCGCGGACCCCGGGCGCGGTGAGGAGTCCGTTCGCGGTGACGACTCCGTTCGTGGTGACGAGTCCGTTCGTGGTGAGGCGAGCGTCCGCAGCGTCCTGGCGGCCAACCTCAAGCGGGCGCGGGCGCAACGCGGGCTGTCGCTGTCCGAGCTGTCCCGGCGGGCCGGGATCGGCAAGGCCACGCTCTCCCAGCTGGAGTCGGGGGCCGGCAACCCGACCCTGGAGACCGTGCTCGGGCTGTCCCGGGTGCTGGGCGTGCCGATCTCCGACCTGGTGGAGGCGCAGCCCGCCGAGGAGGTCACGGTGGTGCGGGCGGCCGACGCGGAGGTGCTGAGCGGCCGGGGCGTCGACCTGCGCCCGCTGCGCCGGATCGAGTCCGGGGACGTGGTGTTCGAGGTCTACGACCAGCAGGTGCGCACCGACGGCACCCAGATCTCCGCCGGTCACATCGGCACCGAACACACCATCGTCCAGGCCGGCCGGCTGCGGGTCCGGGCGGGCCGCCGGGAACTGGAACTCGGCCCCGGGGACTACGTCGGCTTCGACGCCTCGTTGCCGCACTCCTACACCGCCGTGGGCGGTGAGCCGGTCCGCTCGGTGCTCCTGCTGCAGTACCGCGCGGAGCAGCGGCTGCACCTGGCCGGCCCGGTGGACGCGGTGGACCCGGCCGACGCGGTGAGCCCGGCGGACGGACGCGCCCTGTCGGCGGTGCCCCGCCCGGCGCTGGGGCCGGCGCTCCGCCCCGAGCACTGACGGGCACGGGCGGGCGAGGGAGGTCGAGGGCAGCCGAGGGGCGACGTTCGGTTTGCCGAACGTTCGGGGTGGCGCCCCCCGCCGACACGCGGGGATGGCGCCCCGGCCCCCACTCCCCTCGTGGTGGGGGCCGGAACGGGGCTCCGCCGTGCCGACCCGGGAGAGCATGCCAACTGCCGCGGCCGGGTGGCCATGCATTAGCCTCAGGGCCTAAAGGTCAAGAGAGCGCCAGGTCACGGCGGCTGCGGGGAGCCGGGGGAGGGTTCGTGATCACACTGAGGTTCGGGGTCGCGGACCTCGCGAGGACCCGGTTCGTCGTCTCACCGCTCGACCACCTGATGGCCGGCGCGGCCCGGCTGGGCGTGCACCAGTGCGTCGGGCTGCGCAGCGAACGCTGGTGGCGCGGAGTCCGTCGGAACGTGCCGTACCGGGCCGGACGCTTCCTCGACCTCGTCAACGCCAGTGCGCTCGGCGTCCCCAGCTTCATGGCGGCCGACCTCGACGCCGTCCGCCGGCAGCTGACCGACGAACTCGACGCGGTCCTCGCCGTACCGCAGCACGCCGTCGAGGAGGACCTCGCGGCGTTCGGCGGCGCGGCCGGACTCCCCGACGCCCTCGCCCGGTTGCTCGACGACGGCAGCCGCGGCCTGCGCGAGGTCAGCGACGGCGCCTGGGCCCTGTTCCGCTCCTGCCTCGCCCCGGACTGGCCCGAGATCCGCCGCGCCCTGGAGGCCGACATCGCCGCCCGGTCCCGTACCGCCGCCCGCTCCGGGCTCGGCACGATGCTCGACTCGCTGCACCCGAACGCGGTCTGGCGGGACGAGGGGGTGCTGGAGTGCACCCTCGCCGACCAGGAGGGCACCTTCGACCTGGGCGGCCGGGGCCTGGAACTGCGTCCCAACTACTTCCTCCAGCACGGCATCGGCCTGCTGGTCGGCCAGGACCGCCAGAGCCTGCTGATGCACCCGGTCGGCGCCCCGCCGGCCGAGCCGCAGCCCCGGCCCACGGCCGCCGACGGCCTCGCCGCCGTCCTCGGCCCCGCCCGGGCCCGGGTCCTGCGCGCCATCGCGGGCAGCCCCTGTTCCACCACCGAACTGGCCCACCAGCTCGGCGTCACCCCGCCCTCCGCCTCCGCCCACGCCACCGCGCTGCGCGGGGCCGGCCTGATCGTCACCCAGCGCCAGGGCAAGCAGGTCCGCCACACCCTCACCGAGGTCGGCCACGACCTGCTGCTCGACAACCCGCGGCCCCCGGTCCCGGCCTGACCGTCGACCGGTCTGCGCCCGGACCGGGACCGGACCGGACCGGGACCGGGGCGTCAACCGCGCGGCCGGCGGTCGGTCCCAGGGGTGCGAACGGTGTGGAAACGGGCCGTGAATTGTTCCTCCCCGGGGGTTCCCGTCCCACCGGCCCCGGCGGCCCCACCGGGTCCGGGGGCGGGCTCGCCACAGGGGCGCCGCCCGGGGCCGCACGACCGGCCCGAGGGCACGTCTGCCCTGCGTAGGGGCCGTGGGCGCCGGTTTCTCCACGGTGCCGGACGGCTTCCGCCGGGTGGTGCGGCGGGATGCCGACGGCCCCCGGACGGCCGGGACGAGTTCCGGGCGATGATCGGCGTACCGCTGCCGTCCGCCGCCGGTGCGGGCATCATGGGCCGCGACGGGGACGTCGAACAGTCGCGGAACGGGCGGAACAGCGGAACGGGGAGTCGACCGATGAGAAGGCCGATGGTGGAGTTCGGCTGCGCGCAGTGCTACGGCGAGGACGCGCAGGCGGTGTGGCGGGGCCAGCGGGAGAGGTTCGAGCACGAGGCCGAGGTCGTGGACGGCTCGCACTTCTCCGTCGACGTGCGGCGCTGCCGGGACTGCTCGCAGCGGTTCGTCTGGATCTTCACCGAGTTCGTCGACTGGATGGGCGGTGACGACTCCCGGTCCATGACGGTCATGCCGCTCACCGCCGCCGAGGCCACCGGCCTGGTCGCCGGCACCCTGCGCCCCCATGACCTGGGCGCCCTCGGCCGCGACCGCCGTCGGCTCAGCCACGACTGGCCCACCGGCGGGCCGGCCGGCCTCCGCTGGGACTCCGGCTCGTTCCTGGTCCGCGAAGGCCGCTGAGGCGGCCGGGACGGCCGGGACGGCCGGGGCGGGCAGCGGCGGCGGCCGGCCGCGTTGACCGGCTGTCTACCGGCTCCTGCGAAGGTGCGGACGCTTTGTCCCACCTGAGCAAGGAGCGTCAGAAGTGTTTCGAACGGTAGTTGTCCGCGCGGTCGTCGCCGGTGCGGTGGTCGTGGCGTCAGTGCTGGGTGTGGTCGTCGCGGCCGCGGGAGGGCCCGCGCGGCACGGCTCGCCGACCGCACCGCCGGCCGGGGCCTGCGGCGGCTCGGCGGACGTGCAGTGCCTGGCGAACAAGGTCGCGTGGAACGGGACCGGCCTCATCGTCACTCCGCACCCGTGACCGCACCGTCGGCCGTGGCCAGCGCCGTCAGCAGCGGCGTCGCGTCGGCGGACTCCGGAGCGCTCAGCCGGCCGAGCAGGAAGCGTGCCTGCGCTTCGTGGTCCCGCGCGGTGCGGTGATCGCCGCGAGCGGTCAGGGTGTTGGCCAACACCAGGTGGGCGAGAGCGCGTTCGCGCTGTCGCCCACCTTTCGTCGCCAGGCCCAGTGCCTGCTCCGCCTCCCGGACGGCCTCGTCGACCCGGCCCAGCAGGCGCAGGATGTCGGCGAGGCGGCTGCGGGCGGCCGACTCGCGGTCGAGATCCCCGGCGGCGTTCGCGCAGCCGATGCAGGACCGCATCCGGGCGGCGGCGTCGTCGAGCCGGCCCAGCACCTGGTGGGCGAGGCCGAGGACGTAGTGCACGTAGGCGGTCATCGCGGCGTCGGCGGTCCCGCCGGGTTCGGCGAGGAGACGGAGGCAGGTCTCCACCGCCCCGGCCGCGTGACCGCTGCGGATCCGGGACAGTGCCGCGTTCGCGGTGCTGGCGACCTCACCCGAGCGGTGGCCGAGCCGCCGGGCCAGCGCCGCCGCCTCGTCGAAGGCGGCGATCGCCTCCTCGTGCCGGCCCTCGGCCTGCGCGATCAGCCCCAGGTCGTTGAGGGCCTGCCGGAGCACCGGCGGGTCCCCGGCCTCCCCGCAGGCCCGTGCGGCCAGCCGGGCCTGCGCGTCGGCCTCGTCGAGCCTGGCACGGGAGAGCAGGATCGTGCCCAGGAGGAAACGGGAACGGCCCTCCGTGAAACGGTCGCCGGAGGAGACCGCCGCGGCGATCAGGAGCCGGGCCGCCTCCTCCGCCCGGCCGCCGAAGGCGCCGAGGCCGAGCGGACTGAGGGCGATCAACAGGTCGACGGCGGACCGTAGTTCGGCTGTTGCGGCTGTTGCGGCTGTTGCGGCTGTTGCGGCCGTGGGGCCGTCGGTGGCGACGGCGGCGGCGAGCGCCACGGCTCCCGGCGTCTCGGCCCGCGCCCACCGGCGGGCGCCCGCCGGATCCGCGAAGACCGGGCGGTCGGCGGCGTCGGCCCGGCCGGCGAGGGCGGCCCGATCGGCGGGGTCGGCGTGGTCGGCCCGGTCGGGAGCCGGCGCGCCGAACACGTCGGCCACCGGGTCACCGGGAACGGCGAGCGCGAAGGCCGTCCGGGCGCAGCCGAGCAGCAGGGCCAGCAGCCGCCGGTGCGCGGCCGCCCGTTCCTCCCGGTCGTGCCGCCGCGACGTCCGGCGGGCGAAGGCACGCACCAGGTCGTGGAAGCGGTAGCGTCCCGCACCCAGGGACTCCAGCAGCGCCTGGTCCACCAGTGACTCGGCGAGCTGCTCCGCCCGGTCCTCCGGCAGACCCAGGACCGCGGCTGCCGACGCCAGGCCGATGTCCGGCTCGATCCAGGACAGCATGCGGAAGGCCGTTGCCAGCGGCGGGGAGAGCCGTCGGTGACCCAGCTCGAAGACCTGCTCGACGGCGACGTCCCGGGTACGGAGTGCGCCGATCCCCTCACGGTCGTCGGCCAGACGCCGGACGAGGTCGGCGATCGGCCGGCCAGGGGTCGCGGCGAGCTGCGCCGCCGCGATCCGCACGGCCAGCGGCAGCCGGCCGCAGGCCTCGACCAACAGCCCGGCCTGCTCGCTCTGAGCAGACCTTCGGGAGGCACCGATGACCGCGTCCAGCAGGCCGATCGCCTCGTCCTCGCTGAACACGTCCAGCGCGACGTGCAGGACCGACGGCACGCCGTAGAGCACCGTACGACTGGTGACGATCACCGCGCAGTCCGGGCAACCGGGCAGCAGCGGCTGGACCTGGGCGTCGTCCCGCGCGTTGTCCAGGACGATCAGCAGACGCCTTCCGGCGCTGGCCGACCGGAAGAGCGCGGACCTGCCCGCCAGGTCCTTCGGCACGGCCGACGGCCGGACACCCAGCGCGGTCAGGAAGTCCGCCAGGATGTCGGACGCACTGGCGGGCACCAGGTCGGCGCCCCGCAGATCCGCGTACAACCGGCCGTCCGGGAACTCCGGGCGCAGGGCATGGGCCGCACGCACGGCGAGGGCCGTCTTCCCGACCCCCGCCATACCGGTGACGGACACCAGACGCAGGGCGGGGCCGGTCCGCGCGGTCAGAGCCCGGTCGATGCGGACGACGTGCTCCTGTCGGCCGGTGAAGTGCGGCAACGCAGGGGGGAGTTGGTCCGGGTCAAGGCCGTCACGCAGGGCGGCGAGTTCAGGGCTGGGCTCGATCCCCAGGTGCTCCACGAGCCGGGCGTGCAGCGCGTCGTAGACCGCGCGCGCCTCCGGCGCACGGCCCTGGCGGTGCAACGCGCGGATGAGCAGGCCCTGCAGACGCTCGCGGAACGGATGACCGGCGGCGAGGGACTCCAACTCGGGGAGGTGGTCGGCCGGTCCGCCGAGAACGACGTCCAGGGCGAGGCGCTCCTCCAGGAGCGTCAGACGCAACTCCGACAGCCGCTCCCGCTCGCGCCGCAGGAACGGGCCCGGGAGGTCGAGCAACGGTTCGCCGTGCCACAGCGACAACGCGTCCCTCAAGTGGTCCCGGGCGCGCTCGGGGTGCGCGGCCGAGCACCGTCCGGCCAGATCGTGGAGGCGCCTGACCCGGCCCAGGTCGACGAGGTCCGGATCGATCGCCAGCCGGTAGCCACCTGCCTGGGACAGCAGGACGGTCGGGGTGTCGCGTGCGGGCTCCAACAGCTTCCGCAGCTGGGAGATGTAGGACCGGAGGGTGATGAGGGGCGAGCCGGGCGGCTGGTCGCCCCACAGGTCGTCGACCAGTTCGTCGACCGTGACGACGGAGTCCGGCCGCAGGAGGAGGGCGACCAGGACGGACCGCTGCCGAGGCGCCCCCAACTCGACGGCAGAATCGGCGCGCTGCACCCGCAGCGCGCCGAGCAACGCGAAGCTGAGCTGATTCGGATCACTGGCTAACGGCAAGGCATTCCCCCTGATGGGCAGTCGGGACGGATCAGCTGGTGCCGAACTCGCCGGCCTTGACGCCGACGATGAACGATCGCCAGGCCTCCGGGCCGAAGGCGAGCTGGGGGCCGTCGGGGTCCTTGCTGTCGCGGACCGGCAGGACCCCGGGGATGCCGGGGGCGACCTCGATGCACTGGCCCCCACCGTTGCTGTAAGAGGACTTCAACCAGGAGGTGGGCTTGACCGTCGTGATGGGGAACATGGCGTGGAGCTCCTTGAGACGGGTGCGGATGAGAGACATCGAGTCCGCACATGAGAGGGCTTGGGCCTGGAGCCAATCGTAAGTCCTTGCGAGGGAACCGATCTGCTCTGCGTCGTCGCGCTCAAGGTAGCCCCGTTGGATGGTTTCGAGATAGGCCATCCACTTCTCGTCAGGACTGGTCAGCAGCGTGAACTGCATTGTTGTCGGGACGTGTTCGCCGAGGCTGAACGGCGCGATCTGCAGCATGACGTGTGGAAGGGCAGCCACTCGCTCAAGTCGGCCAAGCTGTTCGGCCATGACGGAGGGGCCGCCAACGGGCCGCAGACAGCTCTCGTCCATGACGATGTGGATGGCGGGTGCCGGTTCGCGGTACAGCACGGACTGCCTCGCCATGCGGACATTCAGGCGTTCGACGGCCTTTTCCTCGGGGATCTCGCCTCTTTGGGCCGCGGCATTGATGAGCGCCGAGGCATAGGCCCGCGTCTGCAGGAGCCCGGGAATGACGTTCAGTTCGTAGATTTTAAAGGCGGTTGCCTTGGTTTCGTGCTCGATGTAGGCGAAGAATCCGCCGATCAGAGTGCTGCTCTTCGTGCTCCAGTACAGGAGTTCAAGCGCTCCACAGGTGTCGAGCACCCTGTCAGCCCGCCGGAGGAGGTTCAGGGGAGCGGGACGGGCTCCGGTCTCGATCAGGGAGATCAGAGAGTCGCTGTAGTTGATCAGCTCGCCGAGTTCGACCTGCGTGAGCCCCCTCGCCTTGCGGAACCGGCGCAGCTGGACGCCGATGACCCCGTTCGGGGAGGAGGTGGGGTCAAGTACCTGCTCGGTCATGGTGATCACTCGATTCCACAACATGTGCTGTCAAAGGAAAGCTCTTCCGATGCTAGCCACGGCTGGCCACTCTTGGTGAGGAGTTGGCAACAGAGAGGAACTGGTCAGTGGATATGACGAACAATCAATCCGGTGAAAGCCTGATCCTGCGGCGAAACTTCCCGCCCTGCCTCTGCGCGCAGTGCGGCGATTCCGTCCCCGAGGCCCGCACGCCCTCCAACTCCGTCGCCCCGGCGGCGCCGCCCGTACGACGGGTGGCGCCGCCGTCCGAGCCCTACCGCCCCTCGTCCGTCGGCGAGCGGGTCTTCGACGTCCGCTCCGGCCGCTGGGCCGCCTTCATGGGCTGGCAGCAGGGCCTCGCCTTCCTCCGCCCCGTCGGCGGCGGCGTCGAGTGGGAGACCGAAGCGCGTTGGATCACCGACTCCGAACTGTGAGATGCCCTATGAGCAGCATGATCGACAAGACCACGGCCGAGGACCGTCGCGCCGCGGCCGACATTCTCGACGACCTCCAGGCCGTCCTGAGCGCCGCCGCCGTCGAACTCCCCTCCCTCGGCATCGACTGGCGCTCGGCCACATCGACCGGCGTCATCCTGATCGACCTCGGGGCCGCCCGGCCGGACGTCATCGAGCGGCTGGTCGTCGTCCTCCGCAGAGGTAAGCGGCCGTAGTCGCCGCCGGCCTCATCACCGTCGGCTCCCTCGCGATCGCCGGTGCCGCGCTCCTCCTGATTCCCGAGGGTGAACCCGCACCGGCGCGCGGCCTGGTGTTCGTCCTCGTCTTCCTCGCCGCCTCGACGGGCGGATTCGCCTTCGCCGTCGGGTGGATGTAGTCCCACCCCCGGACGAGGGGTCGAACGGGGGTCTATGCTCTGGCCCCGAGCAACTGGGGGGATCATGGCGCGGAAAGCGCTCGGAATACCGCTGTACAACAGAACGGCGCTGGTCATCGGGCTCGTCGTGTTCGGCGGCTTCATCCTGCTGAGCCTGGCGGCGATGGGGGCGCAGGCGCGCTACCACTACCGCTACGCCGATGCCGGCCGCGTACAGGCCACGGTGGTGACGGCGGAGTACCGGGGCCCGAAGGGGGAACGGCCGGGCAGGATCGTGCTCGCGTTGGCCGACGGCCGGGAGGTCACGCCCGACCGCGACCTGAGCAGCGTGCCCGCCGGGCTCGAGACGGGCGCGGTGCGGACCGTGCTGATCAACCCGCACCGGCCGTCCACGGTGGCGTTCCCGGCGCAGGTGGGGTGGGGGTCCGTGCTGCTCCCGTGGGTGCTGATGCTGCCGGTCGGCGTCATCGGTGTGGCGGGAATGCTGCTCTACCGGGCGTTCTGGGGCCGCGGGCCGGTCGCCGCGACGGCGCCGCGCAGGTAACGATCCCGACCGGAACGTCGGGGTTCGTCGGCCGGAGTCCTCTCCACGGGCCCCGGCCGCGTGCGAACGGGCGGGCCGGGGCACACTGGGCTCATGAACTCGGGGGCGGGGCTTGGCGAGCGTGGCTGGGACGAGGGCGAGGCCCTGCGGGCCGTACTGGGGCGCACGGCCGAGGAACTCGGGCTCGCCCTGCCCGCGACGGACAGCACGTGGCGTCATCTCGCGGAGTACGTCGGCGCGGACGGCGCGCGGCGCGCGGTGGTGCACCCGCCCGACAGGGGGCGGCGGACCTTCCAGGTGGACCTCAAGGACCACGGCACCCGCCTGGCCTGGGGGCGGACCTCGGACCCGGCCAAGGTGGCCAGGGCGACGGCCGCGTGGACGGGCGGCGCGGGACTCGAAGGGACCCGGGCGCGAGCCTCGTTCATCCGGTTCGGTCCGTGGGCCCTGGTCCACGAGCGGGAGCCGCTCGGTGCCGTCGAGTTGGCCTGGTGCCTCAAGCTCGACCGTGTCCACACGCCGCCGTACAACCGGCACCCGCGCGCCCACGCGCTACTGGCGGCTGCGTACGCCCAGCCGGCGCTCCGTCGGCTGATGCCGGTCAACAGCCACTTCGACCTCTGGTTCTCCACCAGTGTCGAACGGCGCGTGAGTACCGGGTACACCGTTCGCCCGGACGACGAGGGGCTGTACGGGGTGTGGCACCACAGCGAGTTGGTCGCGCGCACCGAGACGCCGGAGGAAGCCGTCGCCCTCGTGGTGGCCGCCCTCCCGGAGGGGCTCGGGCCGGCACGCTGAGGCGGCCCGAGGGCGCGGAGCAGGGGCGATGGCGTCACCTCATGGCCGGGCCTCGTCGGGGGACTGCGGACCGACCGGGAAGTGGATGGGGCTGAGCAGGTAGGGTGCGCGGCCCGGTGCCGGCCGGTTGGCCAGTCGGGGGCCCAACACTGCGCGCAACTGAGCCGTCATCTCGGCGAGTTCGTCCGGGCTGAGCCAGAGCGTGCCCTGGCGGTAGGAGACCGCGTCGGTCACCGGGTCGGCGCCGTCGCGGTCGAGGTAGGCGTTGAACTCCGCGATGAGCACGGCCATGGCGGCGGCGAAGCCCCGGCGGTGGTCGTCCGGCGTCATGGCGGCGGCGGCGTCGGCATCCACGACCGGACGGTCCTGGCGCAGCCGGTAGTGCCGCTCGACGGTGCCGCGCACCCGTTGCTCGCCGGCCACCTCCAGGAAGCCCGCCTCGGCGAGCAGGGCGACGTGCCGGTACATGGTCACCTTCGCCACGTCGGGCATGCGCTCGCACAACTGTGCGGTGGTCAGTTCGCGGCCGCCGGCGAGCGCGTGCACCACGCGCAGGCGCACCGGGTGGAGAAGAACGTCGGTGGTGTCCATGGGCTTCACAATTCCATACTCGATACTATTATCGAAAGTGGAAACGGCGAGCCTTGGAGGGGGCATGCGTCAGGCAGCGGGGCGGGCGGTGCAGGTGAACGGCCGGACCGTCCATGTGGAGGAGTCCGGCAGTGGAACGGACCGGGTGGTCTTCGAGGCGGGAGGGGGAATGGGGCGCACCTGCTGGGACCCGGTGGTCGCCCTGCTGGCGGACCGGACACGACTGGTCGCCTACGACCGCGCGGGCTTCGGGCGCAGCGGCCGAACGGCTGCCCGGCAGAGCATCGACGACCTGGCCGCGGACCTCGTCGCGCTGGTCGAGGCGGTCGTCCCCGGCGGCTTCGTGCTCGTCGCGCACAGCATGGGCGGGCTGGTCGCCCGCCGCGCCGTGGAGGGGCTGGGCCGGCGGTTGCGGGGGCTGCTCCTGCTTGACCCGGCAGCCGAGAGCGCGCCCGTCTACGACACCTTCGACCGGACCGCGGTGAAGGTCGACCGGTCGCTGGCGGTGACGCAGGCACTCTTCCGGTACCGCCTGCCGGCCCGCCTGGCCAGCAGTGACCTCCGGCGTCTCTACCCGGCGGACACCTACGCGGCCATGCTCGCCGAGGACTTCGTCCCGGCGGGCATCGCGCAGACACGGAAGGAGATCGCAGCCGTGGCCGAGGCCATCCCGCGCTTCCGCGCCGAGCCGCCCGCCCCGCCGACGTGCCCCACCGTCCTGCTCTCGGCCGCCCGGCCGCAGAAGGGCCGGGCCCGGCACCACGCCGCCCTGACCGAGCACCGGCGGCGCTGGGCCGAGTCCCTGCCCGACGGCCGGTTCGAGACCGTGGACTCCGGCCACCTCATCCAGGCCGAGCGGCCGGGGATCGTCGCCGACCGGGTCCGGAGCCTCCTCGACCGGACCGGCTGACCGGCCGGACGAACGCCCGGAGAGCCTGAATGCGCCGCGCTCGGCGGGCGCCGGCCGTCCAGCCCGTGAGGGATTCGGACGGGCCGACGGCCTCCGCCGTGGCGAAAGGCCCGATGTGAAGGTGCGGGCTCCGAGGAGGCTCGAAGCCCGCACCGAGTCATCCGGTGCTCAGACGTCGCTGAGGGCGTAGCTGCGGAAGGTGGCGAGGAGGGGCAGCACTTCGGTCTTGTTGGGGTCCTCGGTGACGGCCCTCATCGCGTCGATCACGGTGTGGGCGATGATCTTGGTGACGGCGAAGTCGTCCGGGGCGGCGAGGGTGCCCCAGGCCTTGAGGGTCTGGGTGAGCAGGGCGCTCATCCGCGCACCGATGTTGGAGCTGACGGCGTCGGAGATCTCGGCGAGTTCCTCGTCGCTCATGGTGGAGCGCAGGCCGAAGGCCAGCGCCATCAGTGTGTCCATCGCGTGTTCGCCGTATGCGGCGACCAGCGCCGGCAGCGGCGGTTCGTCGGCGCTGCCCGCCGCCAGGGCGGCCAGCGCCTCGTCGTCGTCCTTCCACGCCGCCTCCAGGGCGGCCAAGGCCCGCAGGGCCTCGTCCATGGTCAGCCCGTCTGTCATGGGAGGAACCGTATTGAGCCCGTACCCGCCGCACCCATGGTTCGGGCGCAGAGATCACACCTTCGAGCGAAGCCGGGCCTATTCGGCCCGGTGGGCCCGCGCGAAGTGCTCCGCGTCCCAGTGGCCGCCCAGCCCGGGTGCCAGTGAGTCCAGGGCGAGGGCGGCGAAGTCCTCGGCCATGCCCGCGCGTTCCGGCAGGGCGCCGAGCAGCGGGGCGCCGGCGGAGCGGGGCAGGTCGGCGAGGTTGCAGCGTTCGGCGAGGCCGGGGGCCGTGGGCCAGGAGCCGACGAGGACGCCCGCGAGCGGGAGTTCGCGCGCTGCCAGGGCCTCCGCCGTGAGCGAGACGATGTTGAGCGTGCCGAGTCCGGCGGAGGCGATCAGCAGCACCTCGGCGGGGAGCCCGGCATCGAGGACGGCCCGGGCCTGGTCGGCGAGGGTGCGGCCCTCGTCGTCGTAGCGGACGAGCAGGCCGCCCGCACCCTCGACGAGCACCAGGTCGTGCGTGGCCGCGAGTTCGGCGACCTCGGCCACCACCTCGGCGGGGGAGAGGTACGGCATCCCGGCCCGCCGGGCGGCGGTGTCGGGGGCCAGCGGCTCCGGGTAGCGCACCAGTTCACGGATCGTCAGTTCGCCTGCCAGGCGCTCCACTTCGGCCGCATCGCCGGGCTCGCCCGGGGCGACACCGGTCTGTCCGGGCTTGAGCACGGCGACCTTGCGGCCGCTGTGCAGCGCGGCCGAGGCGACGGCGGCGGTGGCGACGGTCTTGCCGACGTCCGTGTTCGTGCCCGTCACGAAGAGGATGCGCGCGCCCGTCCCCTCGGTGGTGGTGCCGGTCATCCCGCCACCGCCGCGGCGGTCACGGCGGCAGCGATCCGTGCCACGTCCTCGTCCTCCGTCACATAGGGGGGCATCGTGTAGATCAGGTCCCGGAAGGGGCGCAGCCAGACGCCCTCCCGTGCGGCCGCCTCGGTCGCCGCCCGGACGTCCACCGGGTGGTCGAGCTGCACGACGCCGATGGCGCCCCGGACCCGTACGTCGTGCACGCCGGGGACGTCCGCGGCCGCCGCGAGGCCGCCGCGCAGCCCGTCCTCGATGCGCTTGACCTCCACCGCCCAGTCCTGGCCGAGCAGCAGGTCCAGCGAGGCGTTGGCGGCGGCGCAGGCCAGCGGGTTGCCCATGAAGGTCGGGCCGTGCGCGAGCACCGGCATCTCGCCGCGGCTGATCCCGTCGGCGATCTCACCGGTGCACAGTGCGGCGGCCAGGGTCAGGTAGCCGCCGGTGAGGGCCTTCCCGAGGCACATCACGTCCGGCGCGACGCCCGCGTGGTCGGCGGCGAACAGCGCGCCGCTGCGGCCGAATCCGGTGGCGATCTCGTCGAAGACCAGCAACACCCCGTACCGGTCGCAGAGTTCGCGCAGCATGCGCAGGTACGCGGGGGAGTGGAACTGCATGCCGCCCGCGCCCTGGACCACCGGCTCGACGATGACGGCGGCCAGCTCGTCGGCGTGACGCGCCATCAACTCCTCGAACCGGGCGGCGTACTCGGCGTCGAGCGGGGCGTCGAACCCGGCCGGCGGCTGCGGCGCGAAGAGCTGCCCGGGCAGCACCCCGCCCCACAGGTGGTGCATCCCGCCGTCCGGGTCGCAGACCGACATCGGGTGGAAGGTGTCGCCGTGGTAGCCGCCGCGCCAGGTCAGCAGCCGGCGCTTCTGCGGCCGACCGGTGGACTGCCAGTACTGCAGGCACATCTTCATCGCGACCTCGACGGCGACCGAACCCGAGTCGGCGAGGAAGACGTGCTGCAGCGGCTCCGGGGTGATCTCCACCAGCGTGGCGGCCAGCCGGACGGCGGGCTCGTGGGTGAGCCCGCCGAACATGACGTGGCTCATCCGCCCCAGCTGCTCGCGCACGGCCCCGTCCAGGACCGGGTGCCGGTAGCCGTGGATCGCCGCCCACCAGGACGACATCCCGTCGACCAGCTCGCGTTGCCCGCCCGCGACCTCGTGGGCCAGGCGCAGCCGTACGCCGGAGGCGGACTCGACCACGTACGGGGTGGCGGTGCCGGGCATCGGCCCGTACGGGTGCCAGACGTGGGCGCGGTCGAGGGTGAGCAGCGTGTCCGCGGACAGCTGGGGCATGGTGAGATCTCTCCGAAGTGATCCGAAGGGTCAGGCGTTGGGGGCGAGTTCGGTGCCGGCGCCGCGGCGGCGGACCTTGACGAGGTCGCTGCGGAGTTCGTCGCCGGATCCGCCGGACTCGCCGGACTCGCCGGATCCGGTGGTGTCCTCGGTCGGCTCGGCGGAAGCGGTCTCCGCCGGAGCGTGGGAGTGTCCGCCGCACGGGCCGCAGCCGCCGCCGCTCCCGCAGGCCGAGGCCGCGGTGCCGCAGCCGCCGCCGGCCTGGGCGGCCTCGGCGACGTCGGCGCGGTGCCGCGGCAGGGTGGCCTCGCCGGCGCCCTCGACCTCGAAGCCGGCGTCCTTGATCATGTCGAGGTCGGTCTGGCCGGCCTGGCCCTCGCTGGTCAGGTAGTCGCCGAGGAAGATGGAGTTGGCGATGTGCAGGCCGAGCGGCTGCATGGTGCGCAGGTGCACCTCGCGTCCGCCGGCGATCCGCACCTCGGTGTCCGGGTTGACGAAGCGGACCATCGCGAGGATGCGCAGGCAGCGCTGCGGGGTGAGGTTCCACTCCTTGGCGAGCGGGGTGCCCTCGAACGGGATCAGGAAGTTCACCGGGACGGAGTCCGAGCCGAGCTCGCGCAGCGCGAACACCACGTCGACCAGGTCCTCGTCGCTCTCGCCCATGCCGGCGATCAGGCCGGAGCAGGCGGACAGGCCCGCGCCGTGCGCCTTCTGCACGGTGTCGACCCGGTCCGCGTAGGTGTGGGTCTTGGTGATGGTCCCGTAGGTGCCCTCGGAGGTGTTGAGGTTGTGGTTGTAGGCGTCCGCGCCGGCCGCCTTGAGCCGCTCCGCCTGGTTGTCGGAGAGCAGGCCCAGGCAGACGCAGATCTCGACCTCGGGGTCGGCGTCCTTGATGGCGGCCATGGTGTCGGTGACCCGGTCGATGTCGCGGTCCGTCGGGCCGCGGCCGCTGGCGACCAGACAGACCCGCTTGGCGCCGCCGGCCACGCCGGCGCGCGCGGCGTCGGCGGCCTGGTCCGGCTTGAGCCAGGTGTACTTGAGGATCTCGGCCTTGGACCCCAGCCGCTGCGAGCAGTACGAGCAGTCCTCCGGGCAGAGCCCGCTCTTGAGGTTCACCAGGTAGTTGAGCTTGACCCGGCGGCCGAACCAGCGGCGGCGCACCTTGCCGGCCGCGGCGACCACGTCGAGCAGCTCGTCGTCGGTGGTGGCGAGGACGGCCAGGGCCTCCTCGCGGGTCGGGACGTCGCCGCGCAGGCCCTTGGCGGTGAGGGTATCGAGCAGATCCATGGGGCGATCCTGCCTGCTCGTGATCGAGCGGCGCCAGAGCAAACCCGCCAGAAGATCGGTGTGAGGATGTGCCGATTGCCACAGTGTCGAAGGTCACGGCTCCGCCGCTGGTCACGAGCTTGACGTGAACCCGGGGCGAAGGTTACTGGCGAGTAGTCGACGTGGCCCGCGGCCGGTGATCCACAACCCCCGACCCCGTGACCCAGGCCACCCCCGCGGTGCTTAGAATCTGCGCCATGACCACGCAGGGGGAGCACACCCCGACTCCGGGAGAGGGCCGGGAAGGCCGGACAGGGCAGCGGGTCGGCGGGGGCGCCGACGCGAAGGGCAGCGACGGCAAGGGCAGTGACGCCAAGGGGGCCGACGCCAAGGGCAGCGACGCCAAGGGCGCCGACGCCAAGGGCACCGACGCGAAGGGCGCCAACGCCAAGGGCACCGACGCCAAGGGCGCCGGCACCGGCGAGGGCGCTGCCGCCGGAAGCGGAACCGGAACCGGCCCGGAGGCCGGCAACGGCACCGAGTCCCGCAACGGCGCCGAGTCCGGCAACGGCGCCGAGTCCGGCGACGACGGCAGCACCGGGACCGAGACCGGCCGTGGCCGTGGCCGACGGCTGAGCCGCCGCCGGGCGGCCGGCTGGATCGTCGTGGCCGGCGTGGTCGTGGTCGGCGGATGGATCATCACCCGCCCGATGCCCGGCGACTACATACCGGGCCTCGGACCGTCCACCGGGGACACGGCCGGGACACCGCCGGTGGTGGGCACCCCGCCGCCGCGCGTCGACACCGAGAACCTCAACGTCGACAACTTCTTCCCCGCCCAGCGGCCGGTCGAGGTGGCGGGCTACAAGGCGCGGCGCAACGGCGCCCGGCAGGGCGAGAACTGCGCCGAGACGCTCCAGGACCGCGCCCAGGACCCGCTGAAGGACAGCGGCTGCCAGGCCTACCTGACCGTCAGCTTCGCCGGCCAGGACCGCCCGGTGCTCAGCAGCGTCACCATGCTGCGCTTCCCCGACCAGGCCGCCGCCGCCAGGGCCGCCGAGGCCCTGCGGGCCAAGCCCGGATCGGTCGCCTTCATCCTCGCGGACGCCAGCACGGCCCCCGCCCTCGCCCCCGGCAGCAAGCCCGGCGGCGACCCCCGGGTCGAGGTGGTCGGGCATTACGTGACGGTCACCAGCTCGCGGACCGGCGACGGCCGCACGCCGGTCCCGACACCGACCGCCCCCGCCCCGACGCCGACCGCCCCTGCCCCGACGCCGACCGGCTCGGCACCCAGCGCCGAGCAGAGCCTGGACGAGGCCACCCGCGCCATCTCGTACGCGGCGGGCGCGCCGTTCGCCTGGATGTGACGCACCCCGCGACGGGACGGATCCGGTGACGGGACGGATCCGGTGATGTGACGGACCCGCCGCGCGGAGGCGACGAACTCCCGGAGGGGCCCCGTGGGGCCGGGCCCCCACGGCCCGGTGCCTGCCGAGACCCGGGCGCCCCCCGACCCGTCCCACGACGGACCCCACCCCAC
>NZ_JBHWBZ010000012.1:142844-154742 GCF_042735475.1 Kitasatospora sp. NPDC059577
CGGGGCCCGGTTATTTTGTCTATATGCCCGTGCCGGGGCCGGGCCGGCTCCGGGGGAGGGCCGCCCCCCCCCGCGGGGGGCCCCCCACCCCCGGGGGGGCCCGGTGCTCCGGGCCCCCTCGGGCGTTCTGCGAGCCGTCAGCCGTCAGCCGCCGAGCCGGTCCACCGCGGTCACCCGCAGCACCGCCCGGCCCTCCTCGTCCGAGCCGAACAGGTCGACCTCGGCGCTGATGCCCCAGTCGTGGTCGCCCTCCGGGTCGTCGAAGATCTGCCGGACCCGCCAGGCGGAGTCCTCCTCCTCGATGATCAGCATCTTCGGGCCGCGCGCGTTCGGGCCGGTGCCGAGGTCGTCGTACTCCTCCCAGTACCCGTCCATGGCGTCCGCCCAGCGGTCCGCGTCCCAGCCGTACTCGCCGTCCAGGTCGGCCAGTTCCTCGTAGTGCTCCAGCGCGCACAGCTCGACCCGGCGGAACATCTCGTTGCGGACCAGCACCCGGAAGGCGCGCGCGTTCGCCGTGACCGGCGCCGGCTTGTCGTCCAGCCGCACCTCGGCGGCCTGCGGCTCGGTCGGGTTGGCCAGCTGCTCCCACTCGTCCAGCAGGCTGGAGTCGACCTGGCGGACCAGCTCGCCCAGCCATGCGATGACGTCCTTCAGGTCGTCGGTCTTCACGTCCTCGGGGACGGTCTGCTCCAGCGCCTTGAACGCGCCCGCCAGGTAGCGCAGCACGATGCCCTCGGTGCGCGCCAGCTCGTAGAAGCCGACGTAGTCCGAGAAGGTCATCGCCCGCTCGTACAGGTCGCGGACCACCGACTTCGGCTGCAGCTGGTGGTCGCCGATCCACGGGTGCGCCCGGCGGTACACCTCGTAGGCGTGGGTGAGCAGCTCCTCCAGCGGCTTCGGGTACGTGATGTCCTGGAGCCGCTCCATCCGCTCCTCGTACTCGATGCCGTCCCGCTTCATCTCGCCGACGGCCTCGCCGCGCGCCTTGTTCTGCTGCGCGGCGAGGATCTGGCGCGGGTCGTCGAGCGTCGCCTCGACGACGGAGATCACGTCCATCGCGTACGAGGGCGAGGTCGGGTCGAGGAGTTCGAAGGCGGCCAGCGCGAAGGTCGACAGCGGCTGGTTGAGCGCGAAGTTCTCCTGGAGGTCCAGGGTGAGCCGCACGATCCGGCCCTCGGCGTCCGGCTCCGGCAGCCGCTCCACCACGCCGCCCTCCAGCAGCGAACGGTAGATGGCGATCGTGGTGCGGATGTGCCGGCGCTGCGCGGCCCGGTCCTCGTGGTTGTCGGTGAGCAGCTTGCGCATCGCCTCGAACGCGTTGCCCGGGCGGCCGATCACCGACAGCAGCATCGCGTGGCTCACCTTGAACCGGGACACCAGCGGCTCCGGATCGGCGCCGATCAGCTTGTCGAAGGTCTCCTCGGTCCAGCCGACGAAGCCCTCCGGGGCCTTCTTGCGCACCACCTTGCGCTTCTTCTTCGGATCGTCCCCGGCCTTGGCGATCGCCTTGTCGTTCTCGATCACGTGCTCCGGCGCCTGCGCCACCACCTGGCCGACGGTGTCGAAGCCGGCCCGCCCGGCCCGCCCGGCGATCTGGTGGAACTCGCGGGCCCGCAGGATGCGTACGCGCTGTCCGTCGTACTTGGACAGGGCGGTGAACAGCACCGTGCGGATCGGCACGTTGACGCCGACGCCGAGCGTGTCCGTCCCGCAGATCACCTTCAACAGGCCCGCCTGGGCGAGGCGTTCGACCAGCCGGCGGTACTTCGGCAGCATGCCCGCGTGGTGCACGCCGATGCCGTGGCGCACGTAACGCGACAGGTTGCGGCCGAACTTGGTGGTGAAACGGAAGCCGCCGATCAGGTCGGCGATGGCCTCCTTCTCCGCCTTCGAGCACATGTTGATGCTCATCAGCGACTGCGCCCGCTCCACCGCCTCCTTCTGGGTGAAGTGCACGACGTAGACCGGCGCCTGGCCGGTCTGCAGCAGCTCCTCCAGGGTGTCGTGCATCGTGGTGCGGCGGTACTCGTAGAACAGCGGCACCGGGCGGGTCGCGTTGCGGACCACCGTGGTCGGACGGCCCGTCCGGCGGGTCAGGTCCTCCTCGAAGCGGCGGACGTCGCCCAGCGTCGCCGACATCAGCAGGAACTGCGCCTGCGGCAGCTCCAGCAGCGGGATCTGCCAGGCCCAGCCGCGGTCCGGCTCGGCGTAGAAGTGGAACTCGTCCATGACGACCTGGCCGATGTCCGCCCGGGTGCCGTCGCGCAGCGCGATCTGGGCGAGCACCTCGGCCGTGCAGCAGATGATCGGCGCGGTCGGGTTCACGCTCGCGTCGCCGGTCATCATGCCGACCTGCTCGGTGCCGAACATCTTCACCAGGTCGAAGAACTTCTCCGACACCAGCGCCTTGATCGGCGCCGTGTAGAACGTCCGCTTCCCCTCCGCCAGGGCCGCGAAGTGCGCGCCCGCCGCCACCAGGCTCTTGCCCGAGCCGGTCGGCGTCGCCAGGATCACGTTGTTCCCCGAGACCAGCTCGATCAGCGCCTCCTCCTGCGCCGGGTACAGCGTGATCCCCCGCTCCTCCGCCCAGGCTGCGAACGTCTCATACAGCGCGTCGGGAGTGGCGGGCTTCGGCATCAGATCAAGGAGGGTCACCCGGCTATCTTGCCTGTTCGCCGCCACCCCCGGCAAAGCCCGGGGCCGGTGGGACACGGCGACTCCGTTGTGGTGACCGGCCAGGGGCCCGCGCCGATCATGTGCTGAGTGGCACATTGATCCCACTTCCGACGACGTGCCACAGTGCGGGACATGAGCCAGCCCCTCGCGTCCGACCCGCATTCCACCGTCCTCGCCCCCGAGACCGTCTTCGACTGGCTCGACGAGGCCGCCGCGCTGCGCGCCGACGCCGGACTGACCCGGACCCTGCGCAGCCGGCCGGCCGAGGACCCGGTGCTCGACCTCGCCGGGAACGACTACCTGGGGCTCACCAGGCACCCGGTGGTGACCCGGGCCGCGGCCGACGCGGCACTGCGGTGGGGCGGCGGCTCCACCGGCTCACGGCTGGTCACCGGCACGACCGCGCTGCACACCGAACTCGAACAGGAACTCGCCGAGTTCTGCGGAGCCGAGGCGGCACTGGTGTTCTCCTCCGGGTACACCGCCAACCTCGCCGCGCTCACCGCGCTCACCGACCCGGACACCCTCATCGTGTCCGACGCCTACAACCACGCCTCGCTGATCGACGGCTGTCGGCTCTCCCGCGCCGACGTCCACCGCGCCCCGCACAGCGACCCGGCGTCCGTGGCCGAGGTCCTCGCCGCGCGGGCACAACGGCGGGCACTGGTCGTCACCGACTCGGTCTTCTCGGTGGACGGCGACGCCGCCCCGCTGCCCGCCCTGTCCGAAGCCGTCCGCGCGAACGGCGCCGCCCTGCTCGTCGACGACGCCCACGGCCTGGGCGTCCTCGGCCCCGGCGGCACCGGCGCCCTCGCGGCCGCCGGCCTCGCCGGGCGGCCCGACACCGTCGCCACCGTGACCCTCTCCAAGTCCCTCGGCTCCCAGGGCGGCGCCGTCCTCGGCCCCGCCCGGGTGATCCGCCACCTCACCGAGACCGCCCGCACCTTCATCTTCGACACCGGCCTCGCCCCGGCCGCCGCCGGCGCCGCCCTCGCCGCCCTGCGCCTGCTGCGCGCCGAACCCGCCCGTGCCGAACGCGCCCGCGAGGTCGCCCGCACCCTCGCCCGGCAGCTCACCGCCGCCGGACTGCACGCCTGCGAACCGGACGCCGCCGTGGTCTCCGTCCGCGCCCCCGGCCCCGAGGCCGCCGTCGCCTGGGCCGCCGACTGCCGCCGAGCCGGCCTCGCCGTCGGCTGCTTCCGCCCCCCGTCCGTCCCGGACGGCATCTCCCGGCTGCGCCTGACCGCCCGGGGCGACCTGACCGACGGGCAGATCGCCGACGCGGTCCGGATCATCGCCGAACTGGCCCCCGCGGGCGCCCGGCGCGGATAACCGTTCGGCGGGGCGCGCGTCGGCGGGCAGGATGGCGGCATGCCGGATCTGCTGTGGGAGGACGTCGCGTGGCTGCTCGACCCTTCGGACGGGGGAACGCTCCCGGACGTCTACGTCCCCGACACCACGGCGGCGGACTGGCAGGCCGTGCTCGACCTCGTCGTGGAGCACGGCTGGTCGTACGAGTACGCCGAGGGGAGCACCGTCCTGCCGCTGCCGTCGGCCGGGACGGTGCTGGCGCGCCCGGCCGACGCGGAGTGCCCGAGCCTGCGCGTGTGGCCGGTCGCCGACGTGTGCGCGATCTTCCGATTCCTCGCGGACGAGCAGATCGACTTCGACGTCTCGCTGTGGGAGCTGCAGGGCCAGGAACGGATCGACGTGCTGTGGGGGTTCCTGGCCGCGATCGGGTGACGACTGGGCAAGTCGGTGCCGATGTACTTCGAGGGCGACACCCGGACGCCGTTCCTCGGGTACGACGTCGAGGCCGACCGGGTCCGGGTGCTGTGGACCGGGCGGGACGGCTGAGCGCCGCCCCGGCGGGCCCTACGGTCGGCCCGTGACCAGCAGGGCCTCCGCGCCGACCGGGCGGTAGCCCGCGGCCTGGAAGGCGCGGACGCTGGGGGCGTTGCCGGGGGCCTGCTGGGCCCAGACGGTGCCGCCCTCCGGGAGCAGGTGGCGGGCGGCGGTGGCGAGGGCGCGGCCGAGGCCGCGGCCCTGGGCGTGCGGGTCGACCTCGACGGCGCACTCCCAGCGGCCGGCCACGCCATGGCCGAGGACCAGGACGCCGCCGTCGGCCGTGAACACCCGGACGTCATCGCGGTAGCGCAGGGCGCGGACCACCCGGGGGTGCTCGCGGTCGTGTTCCTCGGCGAGCGGCAGCGGCGGTTCTCCCGGCAGGGCGTCGGCGGCCGACAGCAGGTCGATGTTGTTGACCACCCGGCCGGTACGCGCCGCGAGGGCGGTCAGGAAGGGCGGGCAGAGCGGCGCGGAGAGCGGGTCGCCCGGGTCGGCGGCGAGTGTGTCGTGCACCCACGCCGGGTCCTGGTCGGTGAAGACGACCGCGTGGGCGGCGAAGGAGATCACCCCGGCCTCGCGCGGGGACGGCTGCGGGAGTACCGTCACCGATCCGTCCGGCGGCGGGAACACCCCGCCCGCCGCGTCCGCCAGGATCTCGGCCAGTCCCCGCCCGTCCAGTCCCTTCCCGTCCAGTCCCCGCACGTCCATCCGGTCCCCCCGTTCGTCGAGAGCGCCAGCCTATGCCGCGGCTACTTCCTGCGGGCGCGGCTCGGCTGGACCCGGGTGGGTTCGCCCGCGGCCTTGGGGTGGTCGGGCGGGTAGGGGAGTTCGCCGAGGCCCTCGTCGTGGAGCTGCTTGTCGTAGAGCTCCAGCAGGGCCTCCAGACGGAAGGCCTGGCCGTCCATCTCCGCGTTGAGGTCGCCGAGTTCGGCGAACCGGGCGGGGACGGTGCGCAGGTCGAAGTCCTCGGGGGAGGCGTCGTCGAGCTCGTCCCAGCGCAGCGGGGCGGAGGCGGTGGCGCGGGGGCGGGCGCGCAGGGAGTAGGCGGAGGCGATGGTGCGGTCGCGGGCCATCTGGTTGTAGTCGACGAAGATCCGTTCGCCGCGCTCCTCCTTCCACCAGGCGGTGGTGACCTTGCCGGGCATCCGCTGCTCCAGCACCCGGCCGAGGGCGATCACCGCGTGCCGGCCGTCGGTGAAGGTCCACTCGGGCACCAGCGGCACGTACACGTGCAGGCCGCGCCCGCCGGAGGACTTGGGCCACCCGCGCAGCCCGTGCTCCTCCAGCAGGGCGCGCAGTTCGTGGGCGGCGCGGACGGCGTCGTGGAAGTCGGTGCCGGGCTGCGGGTCGAGGTCGATGCGCAGCTCGTCCACGTGGTCGGTGTCGGCGCGCCGCACCGGCCAGGGGTGGAAGGTGAGGCAGCCGAGGTTGGCGGCCCAGAGCACGGCGGCGGGCTCGGTGGGGCAGATCTCGTCGGCGGAGCGGCCGCTGGGGAACTCGATCCGGGCGGTGGGCAGCCAGTCCGGCAGGCCCTTGGGCGCGCGCTTCTGGTAGAAGAACTCGCCGTCGACGCCGTCCGGGAAGCGCTGCAGCGTGGTGGGGCGGTCGCGCAGGCCGCGCAGGACGCCGTCGGCGACGGCCAGGTAGTACTGCGCGACGTCCAGCTTGGTGAAGCCGCGCTCCGGGTAGTACACCTTGTCAGGGTTCGACAGCCGGACGGTGCGCCCGGCGACTTCCAGTTCCACGGCTGAGCCCATGCCCCTCACGCTAAGCGCGCGGGGCTCCGCGCGCCCCCGGAGTCCGGCGCGCGCCCGGGGGAGAACCGGGCGAGGATCGGACGCATGGACCTGCCCGTGATGCCGCCGGTGGCCCCGATGCTCGCGAAATCGGTGGCCGACATCCCGCCCGGGATGCAGTACGAGGCCAAGTGGGACGGCTTCCGCGCCATCGTGTTCCGCGACGGCGCCGAGGTGGAGCTCGGCAGCCGCACCGGCAAGCCACTGACCAGGTACTTCCCCGAACTGGTGGAGGCCTTCAAGCGTGAGTTGCCGCCGCGCTGCGTGCTGGACGGCGAGGTGGTGATCGCCCGGGACGGGCGGCTGCGCTTCGAGGAGCTGCTGGAGCGCATCCACCCCGCCGCGAGCCGGGTGAAGCTGCTCGCCGAGCAGACCCCGGCCTCCTTCGTCGCCTTCGACCTGCTCGCCCTCGGCACCGACTCCCTACTGGACGAGCCGCTGTCGGCGCGCCGCCCGGCGCTGGAGGCGGCGCTCGCCGACGCCGCCGACCCGGTGTTCACCGCCCCCGCCGCCACCGACCGCGACCTCGCGCGGACCTGGTTCGCCGAGTACGAGGGCGCCGGGCTGGACGGGGTGGTCGCCAAGCCGCTGGACCAGCCGTACCGGCCGGGGGAGCGGACCATGTTCAAGATCAAGCACGGGCGCACCGCCGACTGCGTGGTGGCCGGCTACCGCGAGCACAAGAGCGGCCCGGTGGTCGGCTCCCTCCTGCTCGGCATCAACGACGCGGACGGGAGGCTGCAGCACGTCGGCGTCTGCGCCGCCTTCTCGATGGCCCGCCGCCGCGAACTCGCCGAGGAACTGGCCCCGTTGCGGATGGACGACCTCTCCCGGCACCCCTGGGGCGACTGGGCGGACGAGGCCGCGCACGCGGAGGGCCGACTGCCCGGCGCGGTCAGCCGCTGGACCGGCGGCAAGGACCTGTCGTGGATCGCGCTGCGCCCCGAGCGGGTGGTCGAGGTCGCGTACGACCACATGGAGGGCACCCGGTTCCGGCACACCGCGCAGTTCCGCCGCTGGCGGCCGGACCGCACCCCGGAGAGCTGCACCTACGCGCAGTTGGAGGAGCCGGTGTCGTACGACCTGTCCCGGGTGCTGGGGATCTGAGGAGCCGGGGAGCCGGGGAGCCGGGGAACCGGGCTCAGGGGGGCGGGGGATCCGCAGGGTCCGGCCGAACGCCGGGCCCGGACCGGCTGATCGGTCCGGGCCCCGGCGTCGACGGGGTGCGGGGGTCAAACCCGCACGGTGGAGCTGGAGTTGCCTGCGGGGAGGGAGGGGGCGCCCGACCCGGAAGCCGGGCCCGACGTCGAGCGCGAGGGCGAACCCGACCCCGAGGACGAACCCGAGCCGGGTGCCGACGGCGCGGCCGTCGCCGGCGGGAGCGAGTAGACGTTCCGCGGCGAGATGATCCTGGTGATCTCGTTCGCGAACACCGAGGACGGCTCCGAACCCTGGTACAGCACATCGGTGTTGAGCAGCATCACCAGCGTGCTCCGGGCCTGCGGCAGGTACACCGCCACGCTCTCGTAGCCCGGCATCGAGCCGTTGTGGCCGATCCACCCGTTGTTGTCGAACAGCCCGAAGCCGTAGCCCACGCCGGGGTCGCCGGTCGGCAGCGTCTTCAGGCGTTCGGCCTGGGTGGCGGGCGTGACCAGTGCGCCGGTGGCCATGGTCCTGGCCCAGCTCTCCAGGTCGGCGAGGGTGGTGATGACGGCGCCGGCGGTCCAGGCCCAGGACGGGTTCCAGTTGGTGGCGTCCTCGATCGCGCCGGTGGGCGTCTGGTCGGTGTAGCCGTGGGCGTGCGGGTCGGGCATGGTCCCGTCGACGGGGAAGCTGGTCCGGCTGAGGGCGGCCGGGGTGAACACCTGGTCCTGGAGGAAGGCGCCGGCCGTCTGCCCGCCGACCCGTTCGATCAGCTTGCCCAGGATGATGTAGTTGCTGTTGTTGTACTGGAACTGGGTGCCGGGCGGGAAGACCGCGGGGTGCTTGTAGCCGTAGGCGAGCAGCTGGTCCGGGGTGAACACCCGGTTCGGGTCGCTGATCAGCGCGTTCACGAAGTCCGGGTCGGAGCTGTACGGGAACAGGCCGCTGCGCATCTCGCCGAGCTGGCGGACGGTGATCGCGTCGCCGCCGGGGACGCCGTCGACGTACGCGGAGATCGGGGCGTCCAGGTTGACCTTGCCCTGGTCCACCAGCCGCAGCACCGCGGTCGCGGTGAAGGTCTTGGTCTCGCTGCCGATCCGGGAGAACAGCCCCGGGTCCATCGCCGCCCCGGTGGTCTTGTCGGCGATGCCGAAGGACTTCTGGTACGTCCCGCCGGGCGTGAGAATCCCGACCGAGATGCCGGGGACGGCGGTGCGGGCCAGCACCTGCTGGATCGTGGAGTCCAACTGCGCGGTGACGGCCGGGGTGAGCGGCACCACCGCGCCCGGGGACACGGTCGCCGAGGTGGTGGGGGAGGGGCTGAGCGCGGCGGGCTCGGCGGCGACCGCCGGGTCGCCGGCCGGCCGGGCGGGCTTCGCGGCACCGGAGCAGGCCGCGGTGGCGAGCAGGCCGGTCAGGGCCAGGGCGGCGGCGGTCGTGCGGGCGGCGGCCGGTCGGGGCCGGCGGGTCTCGGTCATGGTGTGGACAGCGCCTCTCTGGGGCGGACGGCCCCGTGGCGGAGGCCCCGGAGCCGTCGCTCCGCGGGGCCGGGGCGCCGCTCCACGGGGCCGAGGGGGAGCGCCGTCACCGTAAGCACCGCCGCCTCCGGGCCGCGCGCGGGTCGGCTCGCGGCTGATCCGAACGGGCCCGCGGCTGATCCGAACGGGCCCACCGCCGGCCGGGTGCCGCTGCCCGGCCCGCGGGGCGCTGTCAAGTACCCCGGTGTGCCGCTCGGTTGGTGTCGTGACCGCCGCCCCGCGCTCGGCCGAACGAGTGAGCACCGGCACGCCGCACCCGCCGCCGGCCGCCGCTCGGGCACGATCGTTCAGCCCAGCTGTGGCCGCCCTTAAGAATTCCTCGATGGACCGCACCCCCTCCCACCAGGCAGATTGCTGCCTGTCCGGAGTGCGCCCGTCAGGAGCGGCCACCGGGCCACCCCGGCCTGCCCGACCCTCGAAGGCCGTCCCCCCGCACGTCAGGAGCCGCCGCCCGTGAAGGCACTCGTCAAGCAGAAGGCCGAGCCCGGCCTCTGGATGATCGACGTCCCGAAGCCCGAGATCGGCCCCGGCGAGGTGCTGATCAAGGTGCTCCGGACCGGCATCTGCGGCACCGACCTGCACATCCGCAAGTGGGACGGCTGGGCCCAGCAGACCATCAGGACCCCGCTGGTGCTCGGCCACGAGTTCGTCGGCGAGGTCGCCGAGCTCGGCGCCGGCGTCGCGGACATCGAGATCGGCGACCTGGTCAGCGGCGAGGGCCACCTGGTCTGCGGCAAGTGCCGCAACTGCCTGGCCGGCCGCCGCCACCTGTGCCGCAACACCGTCGGGCTGGGCGTCAACCGCGACGGCGCCTTCGCCGAGTACGTGGCGCTGCCCGCCTCCAACGTCTGGGTGCACCGGGTGCCGGTCGACCTGGACGTGGCCGCGATCTTCGACCCCTTCGGCAACGCCGTGCACACCGCGCTGTCCTTCCCGCTCGTCGGCGAGGACGTGCTCGTCACCGGCGCCGGTCCGATCGGCATCATGGCCGCCGCCGTCGCCAAGCACGCCGGTGCCCGCAACGTGATGATCACCGACGTCTCCCCGTACCGCCTCGACCTGGCCCGCGAGGTCGGCGTGACGCTGGCGCTCAACGTCGCCGAGCACACCATCGAGGAGGGCCAGCAGAAGCTCGGCCTGCGGGAGGGCTTCGACGTCGGCCTGGAGATGTCCGGCCGCCCCGAGGCGATGCAGTCGATGATCGCCAACATGACGCACGGCGGGAAGATCGCCATGCTCGGCCTGCCGGCCGACGACTTCGCCGTCGACTGGGCGCGGATCGTCACCTCGATGATCACCATCAAGGGCATCTACGGCCGAGAGATGTTCGAGACCTGGTACGCGATGTCCGTGCTGCTGGAGGGCGGCCTGGACCTCAGCCCGGTGATCACCGGCCGCTACCCCGCCACCGACTTCGAGGCCGCCTTCGACGACGCCGCTAGCGGCAACTGCGGCAAGATCATCCTCGACTGGACCGCCTGAGCCACCCCGCCGACGCAAAAGGAGCCTGTTGTGTTCGACAACGTGCGCGCCGACATCGCCACCACCCTCGACGAGATCCGCGAGGCCGGCCTGTTCAAGCCCGAGCGGGTGATCGGGAGCCCGCAGAGCGCCGCGGTCACCGTCACCGGCGGCGGCAAGCCGGGCGAGGTGCTGAACTTCTGCGCCAACAACTACCTCGGCCTGGCCGACCACCCCGAGGTGCTGGCCGCCGCCAAGGACGCCCTGGACCGCTGGGGCTACGGCATGGCCTCGGTCCGCTTCATCTGCGGCACCCAGGACGTCCACAAGGAGCTGGAGGACCGCCTCTCGACGTTCCTCGGCCAGGAGGACACGATCCTCTACTCCTCCTGCTTCGACGCCAACGGCGGCGTCTTCGAGACCCTGCTCGACGCCAACGACGCCGTCATCTCCGACGCGCTCAACCACGCCAGCATCATCGACGGCATCCGGCTCAGCAAGGCCCGCCGCCACCGCTACGCCAACCGCGACATGGCCGACCTGGAGAAGCAGCTCCAGGACACCCAGGACGCCCGCCGCCGCCTGATCGTCACCGACGGCGTCTTCTCCATGGACGGCTACGTCGCCCCTCTGCAGGAGATCTGCGACCTGGCCGACCGCTACGACGCCATGGTCATGGTCGACGACTCGCACGCCGTCGGCTTCGTCGGCGCGGGCGGCCGCGGCACCCCCGAGCTGCACGGCGTGATGGACCGCGTGGACATCATCACCGGCACCCTCGGCAAGGCCCTCGGCGGCGCCTCCGGCGGCTACGTCGCCGCCCGCCGGGAGATCGTCGCCCTGCTGCGCCAGCGCTCCCGCCCGTACCTCTTCTCCAACTCGCTGGCCCCGGTGATCGCGGCCGCCTCGCTGAAGGTGCTCGACCTGGTCGAGCAGTCCAACGAGCTGCGCGAGCGGCTGGCGGCCAACACCGCGCTGTTCCGCACGAAGATGACCGAGGCCGGGTTCGAGATCCTGCCCGGCGACCACCCCATCGCCCCGGTGATGATCGGCGACGCCGCGAAGGCCGGCAAGCTCGCCGAACTGCTGCTGGAGCGCGGCGTGTACGTGATCGGGTTCTCCTACCCGGTGGTCCCGCACGGCCAGGCCCGGATCCGGGTGCAGCTGTCCGCGGCGCACTCCACCGAGGACGTCGAGCGCGCCGTCGCGGCCTTCGTGGACGCGCGCACCGCGCTGGGCGAGTAGCACCCCGGGGCTGAGGCCCCGAGTAGCACCCCGGGGCTGAGGCCCCACACCGGACGGGCTCGGCAGTGCCCCGTCCGGACGGGCCCGGCAGGGGCCCGCACAGACTGCTCGCGGGGCGCGCCGCGCGCGACCGGGCCCCCGCGCGGGGCCCGCTACCCCCGGCGGGCGCGGGGCGGCGCGGGCGCCCCCCG
>NZ_JBHWBZ010000013.1:0-48171 GCF_042735475.1 Kitasatospora sp. NPDC059577
GGCCGCGGGGCCGGGCGCCCGGGGCCCCGCCCCGGGGGGCGCGGGCCTCCCCCCGGGGGGGGCGGGGGCCCCCCCCGGGGGGGCGGGGGCGGGCCCCCCGGCCCGGAAGGCTCGGTACCGGACAGGACCTAGTAGAGGACGTGCGGGTAGTACACCCGGGCGTCGACGTTGCCGTTGCCCTGCAGGGCGCCGATGTTCCCGCCGTTTCCGGTCACCGCGAGGCCGTTGTTCTGGTTGCTCGCACCCGAACCGGTCGCCGTCTGTTGGGTGTTGACCACGTTGCCATTGACGCTGCCGACGACGTTGCCGCTGCCGGCGTTGCTGACGACGCTGCCGTTGGAGTGGTCGATCGCGGCGGCGCCGTTGTCGGCGTGCGCGGTGGCGGCGCCGAGGCCCACGAGGAGGAACGCCCCGAGGGCGGTGACGGCGGCGGCTGCGCGAATACGGGACACGCTGGTCTCCCTGACTGGAGGTGCGAATTGTGGCGCCGTCCGGAGTGGCCGCTCCGGGGGCGCCGTTGCCTGACGTCGCCCGTTCAGCATTCACCAGCGGTGTGGACGAACTCCACCGAACGGGTGGCAATTCCCCCGATGGTGGCGATCTGGTCAATTGGGAGTTGACCGCAATCCGTCATTCCGTCAAGAAGAAAGAAATGGTCGGCGGATTGTCGCACTGGCACACTGGGGACCCATGTCTGAAGGTGTCCCGCCCGAGCCCACCCCCGTCGAGGAACTGCGGACGACCGAGGTCGATCTCGGCGGCCTGGTGAACGTCCTCGCCACCCACCTCTACTCCACCCCGCTGGTGGCCCTGCGCGAACTGGTCCAGAACGCGCACGACTCGCACACCCGCCGGCTCCTGGAGGACCCGGAGGGCGACCACCGCCCGCTGATCCGGGTGCGCGCCGACTCCGCCCGGCGCACCGTCGCCATCGAGGACACCGGCGCCGGACTCACCGAGCCGGAGATCCACTCCTACCTGGCCACCGTCGGCACCGGCTACACCCGCATGCTGCGCGAACTGACCGGCAACCAGGAGCTGATCGGCGCCTTCGGGCTGGGCTTCCTGTCCGCCTTCTCGATCGCCGACGAGGTCACCGTCACCACCACCTCGCACCGCGAGCCGACGCTCGGCCACCGCTACCGCAGCCGCGGCGGCGAGCAGTACCGGGTCGAGCCGGCGCCCGCCAGGCCCCGCCCCGGCACCGTGGTCGAGCTGGCGCTCAAGGCCGAGCACGCCCACCTCGCCGACGAGGACGCCCTGCGCGAGATCCTCGGCCGCTACTGCGTGCTGCTCCCGATCCCCGTCCACGTCGGCGACGACGAGCGGCCCGTCAACTCCGTCGAGGTGCCCTGGCGCCAGGAGGCCCTCCCGTCGCCCGCCTCCACCCCTGACCGGGACGCTCCGCGCCGCCCCTCCGACGGCGACCGGTACGCGGCCCGGATGCGCTTCGCCGCCGCCTTCGGCCGCCGCTTCGAGCCGCTCACCGCCTTCCCGGTCCACCCGGTCGACGGCACGACGGACGCGATCGGCCTGCTCTGGGTCCAGGACGGCGGCACCTACGGCAGCAGCGACAACCGCGACCTCGCCGTCTACCTGCGCGGCATGCTGCTCGCCGAGGACGCCCGCGAACTGCTGCCCGGCTGGGCCGGGTTCATCGGCGGCGTGGTCGAGTCCAACCGGCTCACCCCCACCGCCAGCCGCGAGGACCTCCAGCGCGACGAGCACTACCGCGCGCTCCGGAAGGCCCTCACCGACGCCATCGTGGAGGGCCTGTACGAGACGGCCCGGCTGCGGCCCGCCGCCTGGCGCCGCATCCTCGCCCGGCACGGCCAGGACCTGCTCGGCGCCGCGCTCTGCGACGAGCGGCTGTTCACCCTGCTCGCCGACGACGTCCCGGTGCCCACCTCGCAGGGCGACCTCACCGCCGGTGCGCTGCGCGCGGCGGGCGGGGGAGCGGTGCACGTCGCGCTCGGCAGCGGCGGCGGCTTCGAGGAGATGCTGTACCGGGCCATGCGGGTGCCGATCGCGCGCGGCGACCGGTACGCCGTGCTGCCGTTCCTGCGCCGCTACGCCCAGCTGCGCGGCTGCCGGCTGGTCGAACTGGGCAGCGAGCAGGGCAACCGCGAGCTGTTCCGCGACCCGGAGCGGCCGCTGCCCGACGGGGAGGCGGCCTGGCTGGCCGGCGCCCTCGCCGACCCGGGCGAGCAGCTCGTCGCGGCCCGCTTCGACCCGCCCGGTCTGCCGCTGGTGCTCGTCCCGGACCGCGAGGCCGAGCTGAAGGCCCGGATCGAGGACGACCAGGCGGACGCCCGGATCCCGTCCGCCGCGCTGCGGCTGGCCCGCGCCTTCACCGCCCGCACCGACGGCGCGGTCAGGGCCCGGCTCTACCTCAACCTGGACTGCCCGGCGGTCCGGGACCTGCTCGCCGCCTACCGCACCGGGCACACCGGCAGCGCCACCGCCGCCGGGCTGCTCCGCTCGCTCAAGGTGATCATGGCCGCGGCCTCGTCCGGCCCGACTGGGGGCGACCTCACCGCCGCGCTGGCCGGTGTCGGCACCGCGGTCTCCGCCCTGACCGCCGCCGTCCCGGCCGGCCTGCCGGACGTCCCGGACAGCCCCGGTGCGCTCCCGGGCGAAGCGTGACGGACGGACCGTCAGTGGTCCGCGGTAGACAATCCATCAGCACGACGCAGGGGGAAGAAGCATGACCACCGACATCTGGTCCTGGGTGCGGGACGCCCACCGGCAGCTGGCCGAGGCCGGCCACCACCGGCTTGCCGACGCCGTCGTCGAGCTGCCCGAGCTCGCCACCGAGGGCCGCAACGACCAGCTGGACGCGCTCTACCCCGAGGCGCTCGCCGCCGCGCGGTCGCTCGACCTGCCCTGGGTCGAGGTCTACCTGCGGCACTGGCGGCTGCAGAACCTGCTGAACAAGCGCCAGCAGGGCGAGGCGGTCATGCCCGAGGCGGTCGACCTGCTGGACTTCGCCCACCGGGAGGGGACCGCCGGCTGCCCGCAGTCCGTCTGCGTGGTCCAGGACTTCGCGATCTGCCACGCCCGGGTCGACGGGCCCGGCTACGTGACCGAGCGGCTGGAGGTGGTCGGCGAGACGCTCGGCCGGATCGAGCCCGGCCGCGCCTGCTACGACTGCCTCTCCCGCGAGTACTCCGACGCCCTGGAGGACGACGGCCGGGCGGCCGAGGCGCTCGACCACCTGGACACCGCGGCCCACCGGATGCGGGCCGCCGGCCAGCGGGTCTCGCTGCGCTTCCACCAGTCCCGGGCCGGGACCCTGCACCTGCTGGGCCGGTACCAGGAGGTGCTGGAGCTGCTCGACACCGCCGAGAAGGCGGAGCAGGCGCAGGGCCACCGGCTGGACGAGCGCGACCGGCGCTGGGGCGCCCTGCTGCGGGCCCGCGCGCTCGCCGCGCTCGGCCGCACGGAGGAGGCGCTCGCCCTGCTCCCCGACCGTGCCGAGGCCGAACAGCACGCGGACCTGCGGCCCACCTGGACGCAGACGGTCGAGCTGCTGGTCGCGGCCGGCGCGTGGGAGAACGACGCCGAGCTGGGCGCCGCGCTGGCCGGCTGGGTGGGCTACCTGGACGACGCCGGTGCGCACCGCCCCTGCGTGGACCTGCTGCTGGCGGCGGGTCGGCTCGCCCTCGCCCGCGGCGCCCGCACGGTGGCACTGACCCTCGCCGCGACCGGGCAGCGCAAGCTCACCCGGTTGCGGCGCACCGACGGCGTGGCGGAAGAGGTCGCGGCCCTGCGCGCGGCCGCCGAAGCACTGCCGCAGCCCGAGCTGCCCGTTCCGCCGGACGAGCTGGCGGCGTACCTGGCCGAGGCCGGGGTGCCCGTCGAGACCGGCGTCGACCTGCTCTCCGTCGCCCTGGACCGGTACCGGGGCGAACAGGCCGGCGCCACCGGAACGACGGTGCAGCTGGCCACCCTGCTGGGCGGCCTGGGCCACGCCCGCGCCGCGGCCGACCTGCTGTGGCAGCGGCTGGAGGCCGACCCGGAGGACCGGGAGCTGACCGGCACGCTCGGCGAGATGCTGATCGGCGCCCGGGACGCCGACGGCGTGCGCCGCCTCGCCGACCGGCTGGCCGTCACCGCACCCGCCGACGCGCACTGGACCCGCGCCCGCTGGGCCGTCGCCGAGAGTCGCTGGGCCGAGGCGCTGGAGCAGTGCGAGGCGATCCTGGCGCTGGACGACGCGGTGCTCAACACCCGGCGCCTCGCCGCCCGGGCCGCCACCGAGCTGGGAGACCACGCGACCGCGCAGCGGCTCCACCAGGAGCTGCTGGAGCGCGCGCTGCCCGCCGGGGAGGTCGCGGAGGAAGAGAGTCACCGGACGGTCCAGGAGCCCGACCTCTGGCACCTGATCACCGCGGCCACCGCCAACCGGGACTGGGCCGTGGTCCGCTCCACCGGCGCGCTGCTGGGCATCGAGTTCGACGAACCCGAGGGCCCGGTCGACGAGGAGTGGCAGCTGGTCACCGTCCGGGCCACCCGCACCAACGGTGCGACGGCCGACCTGCCCGCCGTCCGGACCGGTCCGGCCACCGCCCGCATCCTGCCGGTGCTCGGCGAGGACCTGACGCTCAACCACGGCGACGTGGTGGTCTTCGCCCCGGCACTGCTGGAGCGCCCGCCGGCCGAGGACGCCGACGAGGAGGAGCGGCAGCACTGGCGTCCGGCGTTCGAGCTGCTCACCCTGCTCGACCCGGCGGGGTACACCACCTACTGGATCGACGGCGGCTGGCCCGGCGACGAACCGTGGGGCACCCTGCGCGAGCGGCTGCAGGAGGCCGGCTACGCGGTCTGGGCGTACAGCGGGGACCAGTACCGGATCACCGACCCGGCGGACGACGACGAGACGCTGCCCGGGATCTACGCCGCGCTCGGAGTGCCGCCGACGGCCTCGGCCGCCGAGGCCGACGCGCTGCTGCACCGGCTGACCGGCCACTGGCCGCACCCGCTCGCCTGGGCGACCCTCGCCGAGGCGGCCGGCGCGGACGTCGCCCGGCACGAGGAGATCGTCGAGCGCTACGGCCTCTGACGGCCGTCGGCCACCGCCGGCGGCCACGCCGGGCGGAAGCCGCACCGACGCACCGGCGACCTCCGACCGCACCGGCGACCTCCGACCGCACCGGCGACCTCCGACCGCACCGGCCCCGGCGGGCCGCCCCTTCCCGGGGCCCTCGCCGGGGCCGGTGCGTTCCCGGCCGGGCCCGGAGCGGTGCGTTCCCGGCCGGGTTCGGAGCCGGTCCGCCCCCCTCCCGGGAACCATTCGACCGGGGTGCGAGTCTTTGTCAATGCTTTACCTTTCCATTGCCAAGACTCGACCTCCGGAGTTCCCGCACCGTGACCAGCCTCGCCCTCGGCCCGTCCTGGCTCGACCCGACCACCCTGATCTCCACCTTCGGTCTGCTCGGCATCCTGGCCGTCGTCTTCGCCGAGTCCGGCCTGCTGATCGGCTTCTTCCTGCCCGGCGACTCGCTGCTGTTCACCACCGGACTGCTGGTGGCCGGCGGCACCTACCTGCACCAGCCGCTCTGGCTGGTCTGCACGCTGATCGTGGTCGCGGCGGTGGCGGGGGACCAGGTCGGCTACCTCTTCGGCCGCAAGGTCGGCCCGGGCCTGTTCCGCCGGCCCGACTCCCGGGTGTTCAAGCAGGAGAACGTCGAGAAGGCCGCCGCCTTCTTCGAGCGGCACGGGCCCAAGGCGATCGTGCTGGCCCGCTTCGTGCCGATCGTGCGCACGTTCACGCCGGTCGTCGCCGGGGTGAGCAGGATGAACTACCGCAGCTTCGTGGTGTTCAACCTGGTCGGCGGCGTCCTGTGGGGCGGCGGGGTCACCGTGCTCGGCTACTTCCTGGGGCAGATCCCGTTCGTCCGGGACAACGTCGAGGCGATCCTGGTCGGCATCGTGCTGGTCTCGGTGGTCCCGGTGGCGATCGAACTGCTGCGGGCCCGCCGGTCCGGCGGGGACCGCGTCTCCGGCCACCGCGCCGGGTAGGCGCCCGCCGCCGGGGCCGCGGGACGTCGCGTACATGTGCGTCGGGCTGTTCGATCAGGCAAGGTGTAACCCGAGATCGAGCGGTGGCCGGCGGCCACCAGGGGTGGCGAGGAGCGGAAGTGCCTAAGCGGGGCCGACCGGGTGCGGGCAAGCGGGCGAGGGGAGGCCGGGCGGTCCGCCGGACGCGGCAGACACCCCCGCAGCCGGTGCACCCCGCCGACGCCCCGCCCACCGAGGGCCTGCTCGGCCACCCCGCCCCGCTCGTCGAGCCCACCATCGTCATCCCGCTCGCCCCGCCCGTGCCGGAGACCAGGGGCCTGCTCGCGCCCGAGCCCGAGCCGCAGCCGGAGCCGCTGCCGGAGCCCGAGCCGCAGCCGGAGCCGCTGCCGGAGCCCGAGCCGCTGCCGGAACCGCTGCCCGAGCCGCTGCCGGAACCGCTGCCCGAGCCGCTGCCGGAACCGCTGCCCGGGCGGACGGCCGGTCCGTCCGCCGAGCCGCACCCCGAGCTCACCGTCGAGGTCCGCCCCCAGGGTGCCCGGTCCGGCCCGCCGCGCCCGGCCCGCCGTCGCCCGCTCGTCGAGGACACCCTGACCCCCGAGGAGTGGCGGGCCGCCGGCTACACCCCACCGACCGGCATCCCGGTCGCCGACCTGACCGCCGGCGCCCCCGGCGAGGCGCCCTGGCCGGACCGGATGCGCACGCTGCTGCGCACGCCGATGTCCGAGCGCCCGGCCTTCGAGCGGACCGCCCGCGAGCTGCACCCCTCGGCCGGCACCGCCCGCAACGTCCCGCGCATCCTCGACCTGACCCTGCGCATCGGTGAGCTGCTGCTGGCCAGCGGCGAGGCCGCCGAGGACGTCGAGGCGGCGATGCTCGGCATCGCGCACGCCTACCGGCTGGACCGCTGCGAGCCGCAGGTGACCTTCACCCTGATCGGCATCTCGCACCAGCCCTCGCTGGTCGAGCCGCCGGTCACCGCCGACCGCGTGGTGCGCCGCCGCACCTCCGACTACACCCGGCTGAACGCCGTCTACGAGCTGGTCGCGGACATCACCGCGGAGAAGGTGACGGTCAACGACGCCTACCGCCGGCTCGCCCTGATCCGCCGCAACCGGCACCCGTACCCGGCCTGGATGCTCGCGCTGACCACCGGCCTGCTGGCCGGCGCGGCGACCTTCCTGGTCGGCGGCCGGATCGACGACAAGGCCTGGCTGGTCTTCGCCAGCGCCTTCATCGCCGCCGTCCTCGGCGACCGGCTGGCCTCCGCGCTGGCCCGGCGCCGGCTGCCGGAGTTCTACCAGTTCGTGGCGGCCGCGATGCCGGCCGCCGCCTCCGGGATCATCCTGTCCTTCAACGACTGGGGCCTGCGCGGTTCGGTCGTGATCACCGGTGGCCTGTTCGCCCTGCTGCCGGGGCGCGCGCTGGTGGCCGCCGTCCAGGACGGGCTGACCGGCTTCTACATCACCGCCGCGGCCCGTCTGCTGGAAGTGATCTACCTGGTCGCGGGCATCGTGATAGGCGTCATGGTGATCCTCTACCTGGGCGTCGGCTTCGAGGCGAAGCTGCGGCCGGACGAGAGCCTGGCGGGGATCAGCTCCCCGCCGGTCCAGATGGTCGCCGCGATGCTGCTGACCCTGGCCTTCGCGACCCTGCTGCAGACCGACCGCCGCTCGCTCGCCCTGGTGACGGCCAACAGTGGCATCGGCTGGGCCAGCTACGGCGCGCTGGTGTACAACGCGGGCGTCAACCCGATCGCGGCGACCGGGGTGGCGGCCGGCCTGGTCGGTCTCTTCGGCCAGCTGATGGCGCGCTACCGCAACGATTCGGCGCTGCCCTACGTGACCGCCGCGATCGGCCCGCTGATGCCGGGTTCGGCGCTCTACCTCGGGATGCTGGCCTTCGCCCAGGGGCACTCCAGCGCCGGTCTGGTGTCGGTGTTCCGGGCGGCGGCGATCGCGATGGCGCTGGCGGTCGGGGTGAACCTCGGCGGGGAGATAGCCCGGTTGTTCCTGAAACCGCCGGTCGGCGCCGAGCTTCCCTCGTTGTACCCGGTGATGCCGCGCCGGGCGGCCAAGCGCACCCGGGGGTTCTGACCGCGCGTCGACCCGGGTCGGAGGCCCGTCGGGCCCCGGGGCACGTGAGGGCAGGCAGGACGCAGGACCAGGAACGAAGGTAAGGCGCATGACCACACTGCTGGACAGCTACCGCGAACACATCGTCAACGCGCACAAGCAACCGCTGTTCCTGCTGCTGGTCGGCTTCATCACGTCCTTCGTGTTCATCCGGTTCAGCGTCCGGATGATCCGCGCGAAGGTGCGCTGGTGGCCGGGCAACGTGACTCCCGGCGGCCTGCACATCCACCACATGGTGTTCGGGCTGGGCTTCCTGCTGCTCGGCGGCATCGGGGTGTTCGCGACCTACGGCGGGCAGCCGTGGATGAACTGGTTCGGGCTGGCCTTCGGCATCGGCTGCGGCCTGGTGCTGGACGAGTTCGCGCTGATCCTGCACCTGGACGACGTGTACTGGGGGGAGCAGGGCCGCAAGTCGGTGGACGCGGTGATCTTCGGGATCCTGTTCACCGCCCTGCTGCTGATCGGGTACGTGCCGTTCGGCGCGCTGCCGGGCGAGGACACCCGGTGGGGTCTGATCACGGTGATCTCGGTGAACGCGCTCGCCTCGGTGATCACCCTGCTGAAGGGCAAGGTGTGGACCGGCCTGCTCGGGATCATGGTCCCCGGCCTGTCCTGGATCGGCGCGATCCGGCTGGCCCGTCCGAGCAGTCCCTGGGCCCGCTGGCGGTACACCACGCGCCCCCGGCGCCGGGCGCGCGCGCTGCGGCGCGAGCGCCTGTTGCACCGGCGCGCGGACCGGGCCCGCACCTGGCTCTTCGACCTGATCGCCGGCGCCCCCGACAAGGTGCCGGTCAACCACCCCGCCGCCCATCGGGTCGCCGAGCGGATGTCCGCCCGGGCCACGGCCCACCTCGACGCGCACGCCGCCCGGGCGCTGGCCCGCCGTCAGGCCCGGCTGGCGGACCGCCGCTCGGCGGCGGCCGCCGGGGCGACGGCCAAGCCCCCGGCCGGGGAGGGTCCGGCGTACGGGGCCGGACCGGGCCGCTCCCACCGGGCGCAGCAGCGCCGCCGCTCGGTCCGGGCGGGGCGCAGCCGGACCTACGCCGTCGGGCCGACGGGGCTGGAGCGCCGGCCGGAGCGACACCCCCGGCTGCGGACGCACACGCGCCGGATCCACCGGTAGTTCGTGCACCCCGGGTGCCCTGCCGGAGGCGGGGGCCGGTCGGATCATCCGATGGTCACCCGACCGGCGGAGCGCTTTGCGGCTACGAGGGCCGCCGGAATTGAGAACATGAGCGCCATGTGACCGTTCTGTCACGTGATGGGATGATCCGTCGGATTCCCGGCCGCCCGGCCACCGCCGCCGCCCGAGCGCCGTTCGCCCCCGTGCGCCATCCGCCGCGCGCCGTCCGCCGCCGTCCCCTCCGGACCCGTGAGAAGGGATGCCGCATGGCGCGCAGGTTCCTGCCGACCCTCCTGCTGTCGCTCACCGCCCTGTTCGGGCTGCTCCCCACCGCCCAGGCCGCACCGGCGACCGGCGACCCGGCCGTCGGCGACCCGGCGGCCGGCCGGGCCCGGGGCGAGGAGCCCTACCCGAGCACCGAGGAGATCGACCGCGCCCGCGCCGAGGCCGCGGGGAAGACCGCCGCCGCCGCGGCCCTGGAAGCCGCGCTGACCGCCGCCAGGGCCGAGCTCGACCGGGCCGGGCGCGGCGCCGACCAGGCCGTCGAGGCCTACAACGGCGCCCGGCTCGCCCTCACCCGGGCGCGCACCGAAGAGGGCGCCGCCGTGCAGCACGCCGCCGCCGCCGAGGCCGAGCGGTCGGCCGCCGCCGAGGACGCGGCCCGGCTCGCCGCCGAGACCTACCGCCAGGGCGCGGGCGCCGAACTGTCCGCCTTCGACGCGCTGCTCGGCGCCCACGGCCCGCGCGAGGCGGGCGACCGCGCCGTCGCGGTCGGCCAGGCCGGCGCACGCACCCGGCAGGTCCTGGACGCCGCCACCGCCACGGCCGCCGCCGCCCGCAGCGCCTCCGACGCCGCCCGGACCGCCACCGGGGCCGCCGAGAAGGCCGCCGCCGAGGTCGGCGCGGCCAGGACGCGGGCCGAGCAGCGACTGGCCGCCCAGCAGGGCGAGGTCGCCGCCGCCACCCGGCACCGCGAGCAGCTGCTCACTGAACTGGCCGCCGCCCGGAACACCACCGTCGAGCTGGAACGCGAGCGCCGCGACGCCCTGGAGGCGATCGCCGCCCGCGAGGCCGAGGCCGCCGCCCGCGCCGCCGCCGAGCAGGCCGCCCGGGAGGCCGAGGCCGCCGAAGCCGCGGCAGCCGCGGCCAGGGCCCCCGCCGCACCGCCCGCCGTGCCGACCGAGCCGCGCCCGTGGTCCGCCGAGGGCGCGGCCGCCGCGGTCGCCTTCGCCAAGTCCAAGATCGGCCTGCCCTACGTCTGGGGCGGCGAGGGCCCGGACGGCTACGACTGCTCGGGGCTGACCATGATGGCGTGGCGCGAGGGCGGCCGGGAGCTCAACCACTTCGCCGCCGACCAGTACGCCCAGAGCTCCCGGATCGACTACCGCCGGCTGCGCCCCGGGGACCTGGTGTTCTGGACGGACACCGGGCGCGCCGCCGACATCCACCACGTCGGGCTCTACGTCGGCGACGACCAGATGATCGAGGCCCCGCGCGCGGGCATGCCGATCAAGCAGGCCAGCCTCTGGATCATGGGCACCCCGGACTTCTACGCCCGGCCGTGAGCCCGGACTGCGGTGCGGGCCGTGCCTCGGCCGGCGCCTGCTCGGGGTACCGCCCCGGACCGTCACCGCGCTCCACCGCCGGCCGGCGGCGAGCAGCGCCGCGACCAGGTCCGCGCGGACGGCCGTCCGTTCCGGTCGGCGCAGTCGGAGCGCCCGGCCGCGATCCGGGCCCCTCGCCCACCGCCGTCCGGCGGACCGTCCGCGGGCTACCGGTCGAGCAGGGCGCCGAGCTCCTCGCGGCAGGCGCGCAGCCCCGTGCCGGTCCAGAGCCAGGCGGCACAGAGCGGGAGCGTCAGGAGGGCGACCGCGACCGCTCCGCCGATCCGGCCGATGACCTGCGAGTCGCAGATCTCCTGAAGGTGGAAGCCGAGCGGCTCGTAGAAGGCCGGCGAGCCGCAGTCCCCGTCGACCGGGGAGAGGACCAGCCAGGCCGCCCAGAGCCAGCCGAGGACCGTCAGCCCGCCCAGCGCCTTCGCCGTCGTGCTCCGGCCCTCGTACTCCTTCAGCTTGCGGAGGTACTCGTCGTCCATGGCTCCCCCCGGGAGGTCGTCCGTACCTGAACCGCCACGAGGATGGCAGTACGGGAGCCCCCGCGCCAATGTCGGCGGTCGGCGGTAGCGTGGCCGCCCGGACCGGCTGAGGAGGCGTCATGCTGTTGCGCGATGTGCGGGCGGAGGACGACGGGGCGTACGTTCGTATGCGCTGTGACCCGTTGATGATGGCCGAGTTGGGCGGCCCGCTGCCCCGGGAACGGGTGGCGGAGCGGCTGCGCAAGGATCTGGTCGAGGTGGCGGCGGACCGCTGCTGGATCAAGATGATCGTCCCGGACGGCGCCGAGGACGGCGAGGTCGCGGGCACGGTGACGCTCTGGTCGGACGAGGAGGACGGCGCGACGGTCTCCGAGATCGGCTGGATGGTGCTGCCCGGGTACCAGGGCCGCGGGCTCGCCAAGGAGGCCGTCCGCCGGGTGCTGGACGCCGCCGCCGCGGACGGCCGCTGGGGCCCGGTGCACGCCAACCCCGGGGTCGCCAACGGCCCGTCCAACGGGATCTGCCGGGCTCTCGGCTTCCGGCTGCTCGGCGAGCGGGACCTGGACTTCGCCGACCGCGTCCTGCACACCAACCACTGGGTGGTGGTCCCCGGGGAGCACGTCGGGTCGGGCACGGAATAAATCGGGTGCCGTCGCCGGGGGGCCGCCGTACGGTGGCCCCATGGGCAACAGCACCGATCACACGGCCGTCCACACCGTCGACGGGCTCCGGGTGCGGGCGATCACCGAGGACGAGGTGGCGGCCTGGGACCGCGCGCTGGTCCTCGGATTCATGCGTCCGCACGTGAGCAGCGCGGCGGACGTACGCCGCCGGCAGTGGGAGCCGGGCCGGCTGCTGGCCGGCTTCGACGGCGACCGCCAGATCGCCACCTTCCGCAGCTACGACGCGGAGCTGACCGTCCCCGGCGGGGCCGTCATCACGGCCGACGCCATCACCCACGTCACGGTCAGCGCCACCCACCGCCGCCGTGGCCTGCTCAGCACGATGATGCGCCGGGACCTCTCGGCCGCCGCCGAGCGCGGCACGTCGGTCGCCATCCTGATCGCCGCCGAGTACACCATCTACGGCCGGTTCGGGTTCGGCCCGGCGACCCGGGGCGCCGGCTGGCGCGTCGACCTGCGCCGCGCCCGGGGCCTGCGCGAGGGACTGCCGGGCGTCCCCGGCGGCCGGATCGACTTCGTGACCATGGCGGAGCTGCGCGAGCTCGGGCCGGGCCTGCACGAGCGCTGGCGGCGCACCCAGCCGGGCGCGATCGACCGCGACGAGCTGTGGTGGCAGCGCACCAGCGGTGAGGTCCAGGTGCCGGGCTTCGACTTCAAGGAGCCGTTCGCGGCCGTCCACCGGGACGCCGACGGGACGGTCACCGGGCTGGTGGTCTACCGGGTCGACGACAAGTGGGACGGCGACTACCCCGACTGCACGCTCACCGTCCAGGAGTTCATCGCCCTCGACCTGCCGACCACGGTCGAGCTCTGGCGTTTCCTGATGTCCGTCGACTGGGTGGCCAGGATCGCGATGGGCAACGCCTCCCCGGACGACCCGCTGCCGCTGCTGCTCCAGGACCGGCGCGCGGCCACCCCGCACGAGGAGAGTTCCGACTTCACCTGGCTCCGGGTGCTGGACGTCGAGGCCGCGTTCGGCGCACGGACCTACGGTGCCCCCGGCCGGGTGGTGCTGGAGGTGGACGACAAGCTCGGCTTCGCGTCCGGCCGTTGGGCGCTGGAGGTCGCCGCGGACGGCACCGGCCGCTGCACCCGCAGCACGGACGACGCCGACCTCGCCCTCGGCGCCTCGGAGTTGGGCTCGCTCTACCTCGGCGCGGAGACGGCCTCCAGGCTGGCGGCGGCCGCCCTGGTCACCGAACTGCGCCCGGGTGCGGCCGCCGCCGCGGACCTGCTGCTGCGCACTCCGCTGCAGGCCTGGAACCCGGACAACTTCTGAACCGACCGGGTCCACCGAGGCGGCAACCCGATCGGCGGGGGCACACCCCGTGGGCCGCGTGGGACCTTGCTCGGCGTTCATGCGGCTGCGCCGACAGCGCCCGGACCGCCCCCCTTCGAGGACTGGCGGCGCGGTCGGGAGCGGCCGGCGGGCACAGGCTCGATTCCCCGGAGAACCCGGTGCCGCGCCGATGCCGAGGCCTGTCGGTGGGATCGAGCACCCCGGCGTCATGGCCGGGCGCTCCCGACCTCGGGAGCGCCCGGACACCTCATCCCTGGTTCAAGCCGCCCTACTTGACGGCGGTTTTCCCGATGGTGGGGAGGATGAAGTCCTGAATCAGCCCCTTGGCATCGCGGACGATCGGCCGGAACACCCGGTAGCGGGACAGGTTGATCACCCGAGCCGCCATGGGGGTGGACCGGCGGACGAATTCCCGGGTCCGCTCGGTGTCCTCGGTGCGGTCGAAGACCCAGTACAGGACGACGACCATGAGGTGCAGCCAGAGCACGTCGGGCAGCAGCTCGACCAGCTCGGCGTCCAGCTTCGGCGCCAGCTCCGAGCCCTGCAACACCTCGCGGAACAGTTCCACGGCGGTTGCCCGCGCCGGGTGCGACTCGTTGGAGAACGGGCTCAGCGAGCTGGTCGGGTCGGCGGCCGTCCGGAAGAACTGCGCGGCGAACTCGTGGTACGGCGCGGCCGTGTCGAGCCAGGACTCCAGTGCGATCTGCAGCCGCTCCGAGAAGTCCCGGGTGCCGGCCATGCGGGTCCTGGCGTCCGCCGCATGGTCGTAGGTCATTCGGTCGTAGAACCCCTGGATCAGGAATTCCTTCGCCGCAAAATAGTAGTAAGCATTGCCGACCGAGACGCCCGCCTCGGTGGCGATGGCGCGCATGGTGGTCTTCTCGTAGCCGCGCTCCTGGAACAGCCGCATGGCCGTCTCCAGGATCAGGGCTCGAGTCGCCTCACTCTTGTCGGTCTTCGGCTGCGCCCGGCCGCCGGGCAGGGGCCCGGCCTCCGCGCCGGGTGCGGCCGGGTCCTCGGCCGTACCGTTCTTGCCGTCCGTTCGGTTCGTCGCTGCCAGGTCGTCCACGGGACCGAGCCTAGCCGGAGACGAGGTTCCACCCGGTGTCGGTGTTCGTGGCACCGGATGTCCCCTCCACACCCGGTGCCACGCACACCACCCCCTGCGATTCGAACACGTTCAAAATCTTGGCAGAACTGTAGACGCTTCGGTTGAACATGTTCAACTCCATCTCTGTGGGAGGCTGGTCACATGATCAGTTCAGGCCAGGCCGTCATCCGGCGCGGTGGCCCCCGGGATTCCGGGGCCGTCGCCGAACTGCACGCTCACAGCTGGCGCACCGCCTACCGGGGGATCGTCCCGGAGGAGGCGCTCGGTGACGGGATGGCCGCCCAGCGGCGCGAGCTGTGGGAGCTGCGCCTGGACGCGGATTACGGCGGGCCGGAGAACACGCCCGAACTGTTGGTCGCCGAACGGGGCGGGGAGTTGGACGGGTTCGTCTACCTCGTCCCGCAGCCCGACGGTCGGGTGCTGATCGACAACCTGCACGTGCGCCCCGGCCTGACCGGCGGCGGCATCGGCCGCGCGCTGGTGGCCGCGGCCCGTGCCTTCGTCGCCGAGCGGCACCCCGGGGCGGAACTCTTCCTGGAGGTGCTGCGCGACAACACCCGCGCGGTCGCCTTCTACGAACGCGAGGGCGCCGTGCGGGTCCGGGCGCAGGAGGGCGTCTTCCCGGGCGGGTTCGTGCTGCCCGAGTACGTGTACGCCTGGCCGGGTCGACAGGCGCCGTCGTCGTAGGGGTCGGTCGGAGATGGTTCCGGTCCGGAACCACTCCTGGTCGGAGTCGGACCGGGCGCGGACGGGCCCGGGTGGACGTGGACGTGGTGGATCAGTCGAAGTCGTAGACGGTCACCGGCACGCCGCGCGCCGTCAGCCGGGCGGTGACCAGCGGTTCGACCTTCTCCCAGCGCCCGCCCGCCAGGCCGCAGCCGATCCGCGGCATGTGGACGGAGGCGCCGAGTTCGAGCGCGCGGTCACCCAGCGCGGCCAGCCCGGCGTCGATCGCCTCGTACCGCACCGGCACCCCGGTGGAGCGCCCGGTCCGGATGCCGCGCTGGCCGACCAGGTTGGCCACCCAGACGTACGGCGCGACCCGCACCACTTGCAGGGCGCCGAGGCCGAAGTCGTTCTTCGCCCGTTCCCGGTGCCAGCGTCGGAACGCGGCCTCGGGCTCGGGCCAGCGTCTGGAGAGCGCGAGCACGAAGCCCTTGCCCCAGCCGCCGAGGTCGTTGCAGACGTGCGCGATCACCTTCACGCCCTTGCCGACGGGCGCGGTGGCATCGCCTCGGACGTAGGTGATTTCTGCCATGACCCGACGTTAGACGGAGGCACTGACAGCCCGCTCGGAATTTTCCGCCGCTGCGCCGCAAGCGCCGCTCGGCGCCGGGAAGTTCACCGATCCCGGCGCGGGTGCTGAGCCCGATCCCGATCCCGATCCCGACCCCGGCGTGGCCTCCGTCCCTGCCCCCGGCTCCGGCCCCGACGCCGACGACCCGCCCGCCCGCAGGTGTCGCCGCCCGGTCAGCGCGATCAGCAGCGCGACGGCGGCCGCCGAGGCGGGCAGGGCGTAGCCGGTCCCGGGGGCGGCGTGCTCGGCGACCGTCCCGGCGAGCGCCGCGCCGGCCGAGATGCCGACCACGATGCCGGACACCGCCATCGCCATGCCCTCGTTGAACTGCCGCTGCGGCAAGAGCTCCTGGACCAGCGTCATCCCGGTGACCATGGTCGGCGCGGTGGCCGTGCCGGCGGTGAACAGCACCACCCCGAGCACCCCGAGCCCGGCCCCGCCCAGCCCGGCGGCGAGCGGCAGCAGCAGGACCGCGGCCATCGCCGCCGCCCCGGTCAGGAAGCGGACGCCGGGCGCCCGGCGCGGCGTCAGCAGTCCGAACAGCAGCCCCGCCAGGCAGGATCCGGCCGCGACCAGGCCCAGCAGCGCGCCCGCCGCCGCCTTGTGTCCGAGCGCGTCGGCGTACGCCACGGTGGTGATCTCGGTCGCGCCGAAGACCATGCCGGTCGCCAGGAAGGTCAGCACGAGCACCCGCAGTCCGGGCACTCGCAGCGGGGAGCCGTGCCGCGGGCCGGCCGCCCCGGGCCCCGGTCCCGGCCCTGGCTCCGGCGCCGGGGCGGGGGGCAGCGGCGGTTCGGTGCGCCGCTGGGCGGCGAACAGCAGGGCGCCGGTGGTGCCCAGCGTGCCGGCGGTGATCAGCCCGGCCTCCGGGGCGAGCGTGGTGCACAGCAGCATGGCGAGCACCGGCCCGGCCATGAAGCAGAGTTCGTCCAGTGCCTGCTCGAAGGAGTTGGCCAGGTGCCGGGCGGCCGGGTCGTCCCGGTACAGGTGCGCCCAGCGGGAGCGGGCCATGCCGCCGAGGTTGGGGGAGGCGGCGCAGGCCGCGGAGCAGAGGTACAGCGTCCAGTCCGGCGCGCCGAACCGGACGCAGAGCAGCAGGCCGGTGAGCGGGACGGCGTTGTACAGCGTGGCCGGCACCGTCACCCGCGCCTGCCCGTACCGGTCCACCAGGCGGCCGATCAGCGGCATCCCGATCGCGCCGGTGACCAGCCCGGCCGCCGAGACCGTTCCGGCCAGGCCGTACGAGCCCCGCCGCTCGGAGAGCAGCACCACCAGCGAGACGCCGGTCATCGACAGCGCGAGCCGGCCGAGCAGCCCGGCGAGCGTGAAGGCGGCGGCGCCGGGGGCCGCGAACAGCCGCCGGTAGGAGGTGGGGAAGGCGCGCGGGGGCAATCGGGCTCCTGAACGGGAAGAGGGGGGATGCCCACAGCCTCGCGGCGGTGGCAGGCGGCCGTCCAACACCTGTTCCGACGCACTGACAACACGTTGTTGTTAATCTGCCGCGCATGCCCCGTGACCTGCACCCCCGCCTGCTCCGCGGCTTCGTCGCGACCGCCGAGACCCTGCACTTCGGCCGGGCCGCCGAGCGGCTGCACATCGCCCAGCAGGCGCTGAGCCGGGACGTCCGGGCCCTGGAGGGGCTGCTCGGCGGCGCGCTCTTCACCCGCACCACCCGCAGCGTCGAGCTCACCCCGGCCGGACAGCGGCTGCTGCCCAAGGTCCGCCGGCTCCTCGCCCTGCAGGACGAGATCCTGGCCGAGGCCGGCGCCGGAGCCGTGGCCCGGCCGCTGCTGCTCGACCTCAACAGCGACGTCACCGGGCCTGACCTCACCGCCGACCGGGTGCTCGAACGGGCCCGCGCCGCCTGGCCCGAGGGCGAACTGCTGGCCCGCTTCCACGGCGGCCTGGCCGCGGCCGCCGCCGAACTGCTGGCCCACCGGTTGGACGCCTCGTTCGGCCGCTTCGCCGGGCTCCCCGCCCCGGTGCGCGGCCGACTCGTCCAGCTGCCGGTCCGGTTGGAGCGGATCTCGGTGATGATGGCGGACACCCACCCGCTGGCGGGCCGGGCGGCGCTGAGCCCCGCGGACCTGGCCGGGCACCCCGTCGACGTCTGCGCGGGCAATCCGGCCACCACGGAGTGGGCCGACCTCGGCGTCCGGCTGCTGCGCGAGCACGGCCTCACGGCGGCGGACCCGTACGTGCCGCCGGTGGGTGTGGACGAGACCGCCCGCTACCTCGCCCGGCACGGGGATCCGATGCTGACCACGGTCGGCGGGCCGAGGATCCCGGGGACGGTGAACGTGCCGCTGGTCGACCCGGTGCCGCTGAGTCTGGTCAGCCTGGTGCACCGGCCCGGCGAGCGCCATCCGGGGCTGGACGCACTGGCCGCGGCGGCGGCCGGGCTGGGGGCGGCCGAGGGCTGGCTGCGCCGTCCGCCCGGCAGCTGGCTGCCGGACGCGGACGCGGTGCTGCTCCCGGCCGGGTAGCACGGCACGCGGCCGGAGCGGGGGTTCCGCGGCGGGACCGGGAGCCCGGGCCCGGACCGGGAGCCCGGGCCCGGACCGGGAGCCCGCCAGGGGCCGGGAAGCCGGGGCGGGCCCGGAACCGGTGGCGGTGGACGACGCCGCCCCTGCCCCGGGGGGAGGGGCAGGGGCGGGGCTCCTGGGGGCGCGGTCGGACCGTCCGGGGTCAGGCCGCCTTGACGGCGGAGATGTCGAAGCTGAGCTTGACCTTCTCGCCGATCAGGACGCCGCCGGTCTCCAGGGCGGCGTTGTAGGTCAGGCCGAAGGTGGTGCGGTCGACGACCGTCCTGCCCTCGAAGCCGACCCGCTCGGCGCCGTAGGCGTCGGTGGCGCTGCCGGTGTACTCCAGGTCCAGGACCACCGGGCGGGTGGTGTCCTTGATGGTGAGTTCGCCGGTCATCCGGTAGGTGTCGTCGTCGAGCTGCTCGGTGGAGGTGCTGCGGAAGCGGATCTCCGGGAAGGTCTCCGCGGCGAAGAAGTCGCCGGTGCGCAGGTGCTCGTCGCGCTGGGCCTGGTTGGTGTCGATGCTGGCGACCTTGATCACCAGGTCGGCCGAGGAGTTGTGCGGGGTGCTGCCGTCGAGGTGCAGCTTGCCGTCGTACTCGGTGAAACGGCCCTTGACGTTGGTCACCATGGCGTGGCGCACCGAGAAGCCGATCTCGCTGTGCGTGGTGTCGATCGCCCAGTCGCCGGTGAGGTGGGCGAGGTCCGGACCGGCCGGGGCCTGGACGGTGGTGGTGGCGGGGACGGTGGTCTTGGTGCGGTTGAAAAGGCCCATGGCTCCTCCTCGGGTCCGAAGCCATTTGTTTAGGCTTCAACTTGTTGGCTCCAGCGTAGGGCAACTTCGTTCAACTTTCAACCACAAGCCTGGGGCTTCCCCCGGACGGCCCAGCGGACCGGCCCTGTCGGTCCTCCCCGCTAGGCTGCGAAGGACCGGATCCACCCGCCCGGAAGGCCCCCGATGTTCGTCCTGCACGCGCTCTGGCGGACGGACGGGCAGCTGGCGCTCTGGGCCGAGGACGCCCGCGCCCACCCCGGCGCCACCGAACCGCACCCCGACCGGCCCGCCCCGCACGCCCACCCGTACGCCTGCCCCGCCGACGCACTGGCCGCCGTCCTCGGCGGCATCGGCCCGGGCCTCGGCTGGCTCGCCGGTCAGGCCCCCGAGCGCTGGGCCACCCTCCTGCTGCCCACCGTCGGCACCGTCCCCGCACCCTCCCCCGACCTGCCGGTCACCCCGCCGCGCGGTGGCGCGGTGCTCACCCCCTGGCGGGTACCGGCCCTGCTCTTCGACGCCGGGGCCGCCGCCCAGCTGCTCGGCGAGGTCTTCGACCCGCACTGGGCCGTCACCAGCACCGACCTGCCCGGCACCGGCCGGGTCGAGGTCGTCCACGGCCCCTCGCTGCGCTGGCTCACCGGGGTGCACGACCTCGCCTGGCGGACGGTCGGCCGGGGCCGCGTGCTGCCGCTGCCCGTCCTGGCCGACGGCCGCCCGCAGGCCCGCTGGCAGCCGGACCCGACGCCGTCCGCCCGCCGCGAGGCCGCCGCACTGGCGGCGGGCTGCCCGCCCGTCCTGCTGGGGGAGTGGCCGCACGGCGCCGGCACCGGGGAGGCGCTGCTGGAGGCCGCGCTGGGCGCGCTGGTGGACGCCGAGGCCCGCGCCGCCCTGCCCGACACCGCCTTCCCCGCGCCGGGGGAGGCCGTCGCCGAACACTGGCTGCGCGCGCTCACCACCCCCGACGGCCGGCTCGACGGCGTCCCGCCCGACGGCTTCGCCGAGCTGCGCCGCCGGATCGCCGCCTGGTACGCCGCGGCCGAACCCACCGACCCCGCGCTGCGCCTCTGCTTCCGCCTGGTCGAACCGCTCGGCCCCGACGCCGACGACCCCGAGGGCCGGCCCTCCGACGACGCCTGGCAGCTGGAGTTCCTGCTCCAGGCAGTGGCGGAGCCTTCCCTGCTGATCCGCGCGGCCGACCTGCACGAGGGCGGCGCCGCGCACGCCGCCCTCGCCCGCAAGAGCGCCGACCCGGCCGACGTCCTGGCCGCCGAACTCGCCCGCGCGGCCCACCGCTGGCCCGCCCTGGACGGGCTACGCCACCGCGCCCGCCCGTCCGCCCTGCCGCTGGACCGGGCCGGAGCGCTGGACTTCCTGCGCACCGCCGCACCGGCGCTCGCCGAGGGCGGTTTCGGCGTGCTGCTGCCCGCCTGGTGGCGCCGCCGCCCCAGGCTCGGCCTCGCCCTGCGCGCCACCACCCCGCCGGCCCCCGGCTCGCTCGCGGTGGGCAGCCAGGTGGACCGGGACACCGTGGTCGCCTTCCGCTGGCAGGCCGCGCTCGGCCCGGACGGCGCTCCGCTCACCGAGCGGGAACTGGCCGACCTGGCCGCCGCCAAGGAGGGCCTGGTCAGGGTGCGCGGCACCTGGCTGGAGGCCGACCCGGCGCAGATCGCCGCGGCGCTCTCGTTCCTCGCCGACCGCCGCGACGGCGTGTCGGCCGCCGCCGACCTGCTGCGGCTCGCCTTCGACCCGCAGGCCACGGTCGCCGGGCTGCCGGTCACGTCCGTCCACGCGGACGGCCCGCTCGGCGACCTGCTCGCCGGGCACGCCGACGCCGCCCCCGCACCGGTGCTGCCGCCGGACTTCCGGGCGGTGCTGCGCCCCTACCAGGAGCGCGGGCTGGCCTGGCTGCGGACGATGTCCGGGCTCGGCCTGGGCGCCGTCCTGGCCGACGACATGGGCCTCGGCAAGACCGTCCAGACCCTCGCCCTGCTGGCCGTCGAGAAGGCCGAGCAGCGGCCCGAGCAGTCGGAGCAGCCCGAGCAGCCGGAACGGTCGGAGGCCGGCACCGGTCCCACCCTGCTGGTCTGCCCGATGTCCCTGGTCGGCAACTGGCAGCGCGAGGCCGAACGCTTCGCCCCCGCCCTGCGGCGGTACGTCCACCACGGCGCCGGCCGCCTGGGCGCCGACCGGCTCGCCGAAGCCGTCCGGGGAGCGGACCTGGTCATCACCACCTACGGGTTGGTCCAGCGCGACCTCGCCGCCCTGCGCGCGATCCGCTGGCGCCGGGTGGTCGCCGACGAGGCCCAGCACATCAAGAACACCGGCACCGCGCAGTCCCGGGCGATCCGCGCCCTGCCCGCCGCCCGCCACCGGATCGCGCTCACCGGCACCCCGGTCGAGAACCGGCTCTCCGAGCTGCACGCCGTGCTGGACTTCGCCAACCCCGGTCTGCTGGGCCCGGCCGAGCGCTTCAAGGAGCGCTACGCGATCCCGGTCGAACTGCACCGCAGTCCCGAGCGCACCGCCGAACTCCGGCGCCGCACCGCCCCGTTCGTGCTGCGCCGGCTCAAGTCCGACCCGGCGGTGGCGGCCGAGCTGCCGGCGAAGCAGGAGATGACCGTCTGGTGCAACCTCACCGCCGAACAGGCCGGCCTCTACCAGGCCGTGGTCGCCGACCTGCTGCGCCGGGTCGAGGGGGTCCGGGGCGTGGAACGGCGCGGCACGGTGCTGGCCGCGATCGGCAAGCTCAAGCAGGTCTGCAACCACCCGGCCCAACTGCTGCACGACGGTTCGGTGGTGGGCGAGCGCTCGGGCAAGGTCGCCCGGCTGGCCGAGCTGCTGGAGGAGGCGCTGGCCGAGGGGGACCGCACGCTGGTCTTCACCCAGTACGCCGAGTTCGGCGCGATGCTCCGCCCGTACCTGGAGCGCCGGCTCGGCGCGGAGGTGCTCTACCTGCACGGCGGCCTGTCCCGGGCACGCCGGGAGGAGCTGGTGGACTGTTTCCAGTCCCCGGACGGGCCGGGGGTGTTCCTGCTCTCGCTGCGGGCCGGCGGCACCGGTCTCAACCTGACCGCCGCCAACCAGGTGATCCACCTGGACCGTTGGTGGAACCCGGCGGTCGAGGAGCAGGCCACCGACCGCGCCTTCCGGATCGGCCAGCGCCGGGACGTCCAGGTCCGCCGACTGGTCTGCGTCGGCACCGTCGAGGAGCGGATCGACGAACTCCTCGCGGCCAAGCGCTCGTTGGCGGAGACGGTGGTGGGGGAGGGGGAGCACTGGCTCACCGACCTGCCGGGCGAGGCGCTGCGCGAACTGGTCGCCCTCACCCGGGAGGACGCCGTGGCGGAGGAGGACGCGTGACCGAGCAGCCGAACCCCGTGGTCAACGTCGCCGCATACTGGCGCGGGGACTTCACCCTGCGCCCCGCCCCGCCCGAGGAGCAGTCGGACGAGCCCTCGCTGCGCCGCCTCGGCCGCTCCGGCATCACCGTCCACGGCCGCGACCTCGCCGCCCTGCTCGCCCCCGCGTACGACGTCTTCCGGGACTGAGGACCGCCGCTACCGTGCGGTAACGTCCCGGGGGTGACCGACATCCACGACACCCCGCCGACCGGCGAAGGCCCCGCCGACACCCGGCTGGCCGACTTCGAGCGGCACCGGCGGATGGTCTTCGGCATCGCCTACCGGATGCTCGGCAGCGTCGCCGACGCCGAGGACCTGGTCCAGGACACCTGGCTGCGCTGGAGCGGAGCCACCGGCCCGATCGCCGCCCCCGGCGGCTTCCTGGCCCGGACGGTCACCAACCTCGCGCTCAACCGGCTGGACTCGGCCGCCGTCCGTCGCGAGGCCTACGTCGGCCCGTGGCTGCCCGAGCCGCTGGTCACCGGGCCGGACGCGGCCGACGGCGTCGAACGGGCCGAGACCGTCTCGCTCGCCCTGCTGGTGGTGCTGGAGAGCCTGTCCCCGCTGGAGCGGGCGGTGTTCGTCCTCAAGGAGGCCTTCGGTTTCTCCTACCGGGAGATCGCCGAGGCCCTGGACCGCACCGAGAGCGCCTGCCGCCAGGTCGGCAGCCGGGCCCGGGCGCACGTCCGCGCCGGCCGGCCACGCTTCGACGCCCCGCCCGAGCTGCGCCGCCGCGCCACCGACGAGTTCCTGGCGGCCTGCGTCGGCGGCGACATCGGCCGGATGCTCGAACTGCTCGCCCCCGACGTGACCACCTGGAGCGACGGCGGCGGGGTGATCCGGGCGGCGCTGCGGCCGGTCAACGGCGCCGAGAACGTGGCCCGCTTCGTCCTCGGCGTGCTCCGGCAGCTGGGCGAGGACGCGGCCGTCCACCCGGTCCTGGTCAACGGTGAGCCCGGCCTGCTGGTCACCGTGGACGGCGCGGTCGACTCCGTCTCGGTGCTCGACTTCGTCGCGGGGACCGACGGCACGCTCCTGGTCTCCGCGATCCGCGCCGTCCGCAACCCGCACAAGCTCGCCCACCTGGCCGCCCCCGGCGCCGCCGGGCGGGCTTGACCCTCGACCAGGTCGAGCCCGCAGGGTGACCGGCATGGAGAGCGAGCTGCACAGCATCGGCGAGCTGGCCCGCGCCAGCGGCCTCGGCGTCGGCACCCTGCGCTACTACGACGGCGCCGAGGTGCTCACCCCCGCCTGGGTCGACCCGCAGACCGGCTACCGCTGGTACCGGCCCGGTCAGCTCGCCGACGCCCGGCTGCTGGCCAGGCTGCGCCGGGTCGGCCTGCCGCTGACCGGCATCCGCGCCGTACTCGGCGCCGCCCCCGGCGGCGACACGGCCTCCCGGGTGCTCGACGCGCACCTGCGGCGGCTGGAGGACGGCCTCGTCGACGCCCGTCGCGAACTCTCCCTGATCCGCGCGATGATCGACCAGAGGGAGCAGCCGATGACCACCGGGCCCGCCGACCCCCGACGCACCGCCCCGCGCGTCACCGTCCCCGCTGGCGGCCTGGCCGCCGCGCTGGACGCGGTCCGCTTCGCGGTCTGCGAGGACCCGGAACTGCCCTCCCTCGCCGGGGTGCTGTTCGAGCCGGACGGTCCGCTGCTGCGCCTGGTGGCCACCGACCGCTACCGGATGGCCTTCGCCGAGGTGCCCGCCTCCGGCGACGTGCCGGAGCGACCAGTGGCCGGCACGATCGTCCCGACCCCGCTGGTGGACGCGCTGCGCGCCCTGCTCGGCACCGGGGCCGGCGAGGTCGCGCTCACCCTCGGCGGCGGCATGGTCCGCGCCGAAGCGGGCGGACACCGGGTCGAGGGCGCCGCCCTGGACCACGACTACCCCGACCACCGCGCCCTCTCCAGGCTCGAACCGGAACACCGGATCACCGTCCCCGCCGCCGAACTGCGCGCCGCCGTCGAGACCGGCGTCACCCGCACCCTGCCCTCCGGCCCGCACGGCGTCGACTGCGAGGTCACCGTCCTCACCCTGACCGGGGACGGCCGGCTGGCCGTCGCCGCCGACCCGGCCCCCGAGGACGTCCGACTGGCCGTCAACCGGGACTTCCTCCTCGACGCGCTCGCCGCCGGACGGCCCGAGCAGCTCGTCCTCGAACTCGGCGGCCCGATCGCCCCGCTGGCCATCCGCACCCCGGGCGGGACGGGCACCTTCTCCGTCCTGATGCCGGTCCGCCTCCCCGAACCCGCCTGACCGGCCCGTCCGGGAACCTGCCTCGCCGGCCCGTCCGGGAACCCGCCTGACCGGCCCGTCCGGCGGGGGCTCTGGGAGGATCGCCGCATGAGCCAGTCCGCCGGTCGTCCCCCGTCCGAGGTCCACGTCCCCGCCCCCGGCGGAGGCCGGTTGTGGGCCGAGCGCGCCGGCTCCGGCAGCCCGGTGGTGCTGCTGCACGGCGCCGGCATGGACTCCCGGCTGTGGGACGCCGTCCTCCCGGAACTCGCCCGCCATCACGACGTGATCCGCTACGACGCCCGGGGCCTGGGCCGCTCCGCCGCACCGGAGCGGCCGTTCGACGACGTCGAGGACCTGCGCGCGGTGCTGGACCACTTCGGCCTGGCGCGGGCCGCGCTGGTCGGCCTGAGCATGGGCGGGGAGACCGCGCTGGACTTCGCCCTCGCCCACCCCGACCGGGTGGCCGCCCTCGGCCTGGTCGGCGCCTCGGTCAGCGGTCACGACTGGCCGCCGTCCCCGGAGACCACCGCCTACGCCGAGGCCCGCCGCCGGGGCGACGCGGCGGCACTGGCCGGTCTGGAGCTGTCCGTCTGGGCCGCCATGGGCCGGGCGGCGCCCGGCGGCGAGCTGATCGCGGCGATGGTCGAGGAGAACGCCGCCCGCCGCATCGTCAGTGAGCACTTCCTGGGCGGAGCCCCCGCGCGGTCCGCCGAAGCGCGCCTGGGCGAGGTCGCCGCCCCTGCCCTGGTCGTCCACGGCGACCGGGACCACCCGGAGATCGCGGCGATCGCGCAGCGGCTGGCGGCCGGCATCCCCGGCGCCCGGGGCCACCTCGTCCCGGCCGCCGACCACTACCTCCCGCTGCGCACCCCCGAACGGCTCACCGAGTTGCTGCTCGCCCACCTGGCCTGACCGGGCCCGCCGGTCCGACACGTTTGCTCCCGCTAGCACCCTGCTTGCATTTGCAAGCAGGGTGTTGCAGGCTGTCCGCATGGCCTCCCTCAACGTCGGCTCGCTCGGCGAGTACATCCGCGAGCAGCGCCGCAGCGCGCAGTACTCCCTGCGGCAGCTGGCGGAGGCCGCCGGCGTGTCCAACCCGTACCTCAGCCAGATCGAGCGCGGGCTGCGCAAGCCGAGCGCGGAGATCCTCCAGCAGATCGCCAAGGCGCTGCGGATCTCGGCGGAGACGCTGTACGTCCAGGCCGGGATCCTGGAGGAGCGGCGGGACGAGGGCCTGGAACTGCGGGCCTCGATCCTGGCCGATCCGCTGATCAACGAGCAGCAGAAGCAGGCGCTGCTCGCGGTCTACGACGCCTTCCTCAAGGAGAACGCCGCTCCGGCCCCCGGTGCGACGACCGACGGCTCAGCCACCCAGAACACCCACCGGGAGGACCGGTAACCATGCCGATCACCGACGAGATCAAGAAGACCCTCAGCGACCCGACCCCGCTGTACGCCCTGGCCGGCGCCGGGGACCTCGCGTACGAGAAGCTGCGCGAAGTGCCGGGCAAGGTCGAGGCGCTGGCGGCGGACCGCAAGGGCACGCAGGAGAAGGCCACCGCCAGGCTCCAGGAGGCGCAGTCGCTGCTGGCCGGCGCACCGGCCAAGGTCGGCGAGGCCGTCACCGCCCTGCCCACCGACCTCAAGGTGCTGCAGGAGCGGGCCCAGGGCTTCGCGCTGCAGCAGGTCGGCCGCGCGGTCGAGCTGGCGGTGAAGGCCAAGGAGACGTACGACGAACTGGCCGAGCGCGGCAAGGTCGTGGTGGAGAAGGCCCGCCCCGCCACCCCGGCCGAGGCGGCCGGGACCGTCGAGACCGTCGAACTGACGGAGCAGCCGGCCGGGTCCGAGCCCGTCGAGGCCGAGCCGGTCGCGGTCGAGCCGGCCGACGGTGTCGCCGCGCCCGCGCCGAAGAAGTCCGCCCGGGCCCGGAAGTCAGGCTCCGCCGCCGCGGAGTGACCGCGGAGTGAGCGGAGGCCCTCCGGGGAGGGCACATCCGGTGACCACGGAACGTTGACACCGGTGCGGACGGCCGCCGTGCCAGGATGGGCGGCGGTCGAAGCGCGGGAATCGAGAGACAGAGGAGATCGCGATGGTCGGAGTGCTCCAGATTCTGGCCTTTTCCTACCTGAACCCGATCTGGTGGGCGACGATCGCCATCCTGGCCTACAAGTTGTTCGCCCTGGTCGACGCGGCCACCCGCCGGGAGGACGCCTACCGGGCGGCGGACAAGAAGACCAAGGGGTTCTGGGTCGCGATCCTCGCGATCTCCTTCGGCTGGGACTTCCTGTTCGGGGTGAACTTCTTCACCGGCATCGGCACCCTGGCCGGCCTGGTCGCCTCGATCGTCTACGTGGTGGACGTCCGCCCCGCGATCAGGGCCCTGACCGGGGGCGGTGGCCGGGGCGGCCGGAGCAACACCGGCCCGTACGGTCCCTGGTAGGTCCGGCGGCGGACGACGCGACGGCCCGGGCGGGTGAACTCCCCGCCCGGGCCGTCGCGTTGTTCGCCTTCCGGGCCTCGCCTGCCGGTCCGTCAGCCGAGGATCAGCTGCACCGGGTTGCGCTCCAGCAGCAGCACCGCGACGTCGTCGGTCAGCGCGCCGCCGTTCAGCTCCTCGACCTCGGCGATGGCACTGTCCACCAGTCGCCCCCGGGTCAGTCCGGCGGCCTGGTGGTCGCCGATCAGCCCGGCGAGCCCGTCCTGGCCCAGGCGCCGGGAACCGGCCCCGACCCGTCCTTCGATCAGGCCGTCGGTGTAGAGCAACAGCCGCCAGCCGGGACGGAGTTCGACCTCGTGGGCGGGCCAGGCGGCCTCCCCGTCGTGGCAGGGCAGCAGGCCGAGCGCGGGCCCGGCGAGGTCGGCGGGCAGGGTGACCGGCTCGTGGTCGCGGCCGAGCAGCAGCGGGGCCGGGTGCCCGGCGAGGTAGAGCCGGGCCCGTTCGCCGGTGCCCAGCGAGTCGAGGTCGCTGCCGGTGCCACCGGGCCCGATGACGAGCATGCAGAGCGTCGCGAAGATCTCGTCGCTGCGCCGCTCGTGCTCCAGGACGTGCTGGAGGGTGGTGAGCAGCTCCTCGCCGGTGAGGCCCGCGAAGACCAGGGTGCGCCACGCTATCCGCAGCGCGACGCCGAGTGCGGCCTCGTCCGGGCCGTGGCCGCAGACGTCGCCGATCACGACGTGGACGGTGCCGTCATCGGTGCGTACGGCGTCGTAGAAGTCGCCGCCGAGCAGGGCGCGGCGGCGGCCGGGGCGGTAGCGGCGGGTGAAGGAGAGCCCGGCGCCGTCCAGCAGCGGCGTGGGCAGCAGGTGGCGCTGGAGGCGGGCGTTCTCCTGGCCGCGCAGCTCGGCCTCGACCAGGCGGCGCTGGGACTCGTCGGCGCGTTTGCGCTCGACGGCGTAGCGCAGCGCGCGGGCCAGCAGCGGCCCGTCCGTCTCGTGCTTGATCAGGAAGTCCTGGGCGCCGGCGGCGACGGCGGCCGCGCCGAGTTCGGCCCCGGCGGCGTCGGTGAGCACCACCACGGGGATGTGCGGGGCGCGGCGGAGCAGCTCGTGCAGGCCCTCCAGCCCGTCGGAGGAGTCGGAGGGGTGCGGCAGGTCGGCGGGCGCGGCGAGGTCGAGCAGCACGCAGCCGAACTCGGGGCCGCGGGAGCGTCCGCGCCGGGCCGAGAGGGCGCTCTGGGCCAGCAGGGCGGTGGCCTGGTCGAGGCCGCGGGCCCAGTGGATCTCGATCGAGGTGCCGCTGTCGGCCACCGCCGCCTTGATCAGCTGGGCGTCCGAGGCGTCGTCCTCGATGACCAGCAGCCGCAGCGGCGCCCCGCCGTCGGCGGGGTTGTCGGGGCCGGGCCCCGGCGGGACCTCGGAGACGTGCGACGGGTGGACGGCGTGCGCGGCTCGCACCGCCTGCGAACGGGGGTGGGGTATCGGGGGAGCCGCCGTCGCGGGGCCGGTCGTGACCGGGCGGTTGCGGGCATGGCCGACGGGGGCGCCGTGGGCGCCCGGCAGGTCCGCGGCGCCAGGTGCCCGCCCGTCTCCCGTTGCGGGCATCGGTGGTTCCTCCCTTTCCCCGACTGCGTAACGGTCGGCGTCCGTCCGCAGTGCCCGCCTGGCACCGTGCGTCGGGGAACTTCTCGCGACCATAACGTGATCTCCGGGGATTTCTCTGGCCGACCGGCGCCGTTGTGGTTATTGCCACGCCGGTGGCGGTGTGGTGATCGGACTCGGATGACGACGGATGCCCGTCGCGGCCGCGGCCGCGCGGGGAGGAGAAGGGGGCAGACGGTGGTGACACGGATCACCCTGGTCGAGGGTGACATCACGGAACAGCAGGTGGACGCGGTGGTGAACGCCGCGAACTCGTCCCTCCTGGGGGGTGGCGGGGTGGACGGCGCGATCCACCGCAAGGGCGGGCCGCAGGTCCTGGAGGAGTGTCGTCGACTGCGCGCCTCGCACTGGGGCAAGGGGCTGCCCACCGGGCACGCGGTGGCGACGACGGCCGGACGGCTGCCGGCCCGGTGGGTGGTGCACACCGTCGGGCCGGTGTACCGGGAGGAGGAGTACGAGGAACGGGCGGAGCTGTTGGCCTCCTGCTATCGCGAGTCGCTGCGCGTCGCGATGGAGCTGGGCGCGCGCACGGTGGCCTTCCCGGCCGTGTCTGCCGGGATCTACGGCTGGCCGCCGGCGGACGCGGCCCGGATCGCGCTGGGCACCGTCGCCCGGGTGCTGGACGGCGGTGGCGCGGAGGCGGGTGCGGCGCCGGTGGAGGTGCGGTTCGTGCTGTTCGGGGCGGAGATGTACGGGGTGTTCGAGCGGGCCCGACAGGAGCTGCTCGGGCCGGATGACTGACAGGCGGGACGGCTGAACGGCGGGGCCGGACAGGGTGCGTACCGGGCGGCGTGTGGTGTCGTCGCCCGGTCGCGTCCATGGTGGCGTGACGAGGCGTCAACACGCCAGAGATATTCGATAACTCGTTCGAGTGAATGCGTCGGGTCGCTCACCAGCTCCCGCCCGCACCGGGCCCGCGGCGGCTCCGGCGGCTCCGGCGAATCCGGAGACTACGGCGCGAGCGCCGACCAGGGCAGCGTGATCTCGCCCTGCCGCCACCGCCCCCGCGCGTCCACCAGCGGCCAACTGCCCGCCAGCGCCGTGCAGGCCGCCACCCAGCGCTGCCGCGCCCCGAACGCCCCGTACGGCGCCGCCGCCGCCCAGGCCCGGTCGAAGTCGGTCAGGAAGGCGTGCACCGGCCGCCCCGGCACGTTGTGGTGGATCAGCGCCTTCGGCAGCCGCTCGGCGAGGTCGGAGGGCTGCTCCAGGCCGCCGAGCCGGGCCGCGAAGGTCACCGTCCGGGGGCCCTCCGGGCCGAGCGCCACCCAGACGTGCCGCCGGCCGATCTCGTCGCAGGTGCCCTCGACCAGCAGCCCGTCCGGGGCGAGCCGGGAGCGCAGCCGCTCCCAGACCCCGGCCACCGCCGCCTCGTCGTACTGCCGCAGCACGTTGGCCGCCCGGATCAGCCGGGCCGGTGCGCCGCCGTCCAGCGGCACCTCGAAGCCGCCGCGCCGGAAGGTGAGCAGCGGCGGTGCGGCGTACGGCAGCGCGGCCGCGACCCGCTCCGGTTCGATCTCGATGCCGACCACCCGGACGTCCGGCCTCACCGCGCGCAGCCGGGCGGCCAGTTCGACGGCCGTCCACGGCGCGGCGCCGTAGCCGAGGTCCACCGCCACCGGCGGGTGCTCGGCGGCGCGCAGGGCCCGGCCGAGGGTGTGGGCGATCCAGCGGTCCATCCGGCGCAGCCGGTTGGTGTTGGTGGTGCCCCGGGTGACGGTCCCCACCGGGCGTCCGGTCCGCCCGCGGGAGGGCGCGGCGGTGGCGGGGTCGAAGGAGGCGGCCATGCCCAGAAGGGTAGCCGGGGAGCCGGTGGCACCGCGCTGACCAGGCAGGACGGCGTCCGGCCCGGATCGGGCGGTGGACCGGTGAGGCTCGTGGGCCGGACCGGGAATGCCGGACGCCGCCCGCGTGGTTGGCACACTGGTGGTGATGTGTGCCCGGACGGGGCAGCGCACACCGGACAACGGGCGGCCCGACGCGGACCGCCTAGACGGGCCGCACAGAGGAGGCTTCAGCCAGGTGATCCAGCACCCCGTCCGTTCGGTACGCCGTGCCCAGCCCGCCGTGCCCGCGCGCGGCCGGCTCCAGTCGCTCGTCCCCGGGCGCCGCCGCCCGCGCCGGATAGCGATGCTGAGCGTCCACACCTCGCCGCTGCACCAGCCCGGCACCGGGGACGCCGGCGGGATGAACGTCTACATCGTCGAGCTGGCCAAACGCCTGGCCGACCTCAACATCGAGGTCGAGGTGTTCACCCGGGCGATCTGCTCGGACGACGCCCCGACCGTCGAACTGGCCCCGGGCGTGCTGGTCCGCCACGTCACCGCCGGGCCGTACGAGGGCCTGGTCAAGGAGGACCTGCCGGCCCAGCTGTGCGCGTTCACCCACGGGGTGCTGCGCACCGAGGCGGGCCACCGCCCCGGCCACTACGACCTGGTGCACTCGCACTACTGGCTCTCCGGGCAGGTCGGCTGGCTGGCCGCACAGCGCTGGGGGGTGCCGCTGGTGCACACCATGCACACCATGGCGAAGGTCAAGAACGCCGCGCTGGCCGAAGGCGACACGCCCGAGCCCGCGGCCCGGGTGATCGGCGAGACCCAGGTGGTGGAGGCGGCCGACCGGCTGATCGCCAACACCACCGAGGAGGCCGCCGAGCTGGCGCTGCACTACGCCGCCCGGCCGGACCAGCTGGCCGTCGTCCACCCCGGCGTCAACCTCGACGTCTTCCGCCCCGACGGTGCCGGGGCGTCCGCTGCCGCCCGGGCCCGGCTGGGCCTGCCGCAGGACGCCGCCGTGCTGCTCTTCGCCGGCCGGATCCAGCCGTTGAAGGCCCCCGACGTGCTGCTGCGGGCGGTCGCCGCGCTGCTGGCCCGCCGGCCGGAGCTGCGCGAGCGCCTGGTGGTGCCGGTCGTCGGCGGCCCGTCCGGCACCGGGCTGGCCCGGCCGGAGAGCCTGCACAAGCTCGCCGCCCAGCTCGGGATCTCCGACGTGGTCCGCTTCCACCCGCCGGTCGGCCAGGAACGGCTCGCCGAGTGGTACCGCGCGGCGACGGCCCTGGTGATGCCCTCGTACAGCGAGTCCTTCGGCCTGGTCGCGCTGGAGGCGCAGGCCTGCGGCACCCCGGTGGTGGCGGCCGCGGTCGGCGGCCTGCCGGTCGCGGTCCGGGACGGCGAGACCGGCAGCCTGGTGCGCGGCCACGACCCGCTGGAGTGGTCGCACGCGTTGGAGCCGTACGTCACCGACCCGGCGCTGGTGGCCGGGCGCGGTGCGGCGGCGGCCCGGCACGCGGCCGCCTTCGGCTGGGACACCGCGGCGGCGACCACCGCCGAGGTGTACGCCGGCAGCCTGGCCCGCCCGGCCGGCCGGCTGGCCACCGCCCGCCGCCGGCTCACCTGAGGCCGGGGCCCGCGACGACGGAGGCCGGGGCCGGAGCCCTGGACCGAGCCCCGGGCCCGGGACGACGGAGGCCCCGTGCCGGGCGGGCCGTGCTGCGCCCGATGGGTACCGGCGAGTAACGTCACCTCCATGGCAATCCGCACCAAGGACGAGGCCCTGACCCTCCTGCGCACCGCCCTGGACGACACCGGGGTGGCCTGGGAGCCGGCCGCCACCGACCCGCACACCCTGGTGGCGACCCTCCCGGGCACCCGGAAGCTGAGCACCACCTGCGCCCTGCGGGTCGGCGACCACACCCTGTCGGTGAACGCCTTCGTGATCCGCCGCCCGGACGAGAACCACGAGGCCGTCTACCGCTGGCTGCTGGAGCGCAACACCAAGCTGTACGGCGTGGCCTACGCGATCGACGCCCTCGGCGACGTCTACCTGGCCGGCCGGCTTCCGCTGGAGGCACTCACCCCGCTGGTCGTGGACCGGGTGCTCGGGACGGTGCTGGAGAACGCGGACGAGCCGTTCAACACCCTGCTGGAGCTGGGCTTCGCCTCGGCGATCCGGCGCGAGTGGGAGTGGCGGACCAAGCGCGGGGAGTCCACCCGCAACCTGGCCGCCTTCGCCCACCTGGCCGACCGGGACGCCGACGGGCACGGCGCCGCCGGCTGACGGCCGGCGGCCGGCGGCACGGGATCAGGCGCGGGCCGGGGCCTGCCCGACCTCCGCGGCGGGCGCCGCTCCCGGTGCCGCTCCCGGCGCCGGCACCGCGACGGCCTCGACGACCGCGACCGGCCCGGGGCCCGTCGCCGCGCCGGTCCGCTTCCCCAGCAGCAGGTAGCCGGCCGCGGCGACCGTGCCGCAGACCCCGCACGCGCCCCACAGCACCCCGCTGCCCGCCCGCTCCAACAGCACGCCGCCCGCGGCCGGGCCGAGGAACGAGGCGAGCGACCAGGAGAGCGAGTAGACGCCCTGGTAGCGCCCGCGCGCGTGGGCCGGGGACAGCTCGGCGATCAGGCCCATGAGGGTCGGCGTGTAGAGGATCTCCCCGACCGTCCAGACCGCCACGGTGAGGGCGTAGATCCACGCGGACGACCCGGCCAGTGCCGTCATCCCGAACCCCCAGCCGATGAACAGCGAGGCCGCGGCCAGCATGGCGGACCGGCTGCGGTTCTCGACCCAGCGGGTCAGCGGGATCTGCAGCAGCACGATCAGCAGCCCGTTCAGGCCGATGACCAGGCCGTACTCGGTGGACGTGATCCCCCAGCGGCCCATGTCCACCGCGAGGGTGGTGGAGCCCTGTTGGAGCACCAGGGCGAGCAGCAGGGTGAGCCCGACCACGGCCATGAAGCGGCGGTCGCGGAACACCGTGCCGAGGCCGACCGCCGGCTCGTCGGCCTTCGCCGTCGGGGCGTCGGGCCTGGTCTCCGGGATCCGGACGAAGACCACCACCGCGCAGAGCACGGTGGAGAGCGCGTCCAGCAGGAAGAGCGCGAGGTAGCCGTGGGTGGCGATCAGGCCGGCCACCGCCGAGGAGAGGCCGAAGCCCAGGTTGATCGCCCAGAAGTTCAGCGAGTAGGCACGGACCCGGTCGGCGGCCGGGACGATGTCCGCGATGATCGCCGAGATGGCCGGGCGGGTGGCGTTGTTGCAGAAGCCGACCAGGAAGGCCACCACCGCGATCGCGGCCTGCCCGTCGGTGAAGCCGAGCACGGCGGTGAACAGCGCGGTGCCGAGCTGGGCGGCGAGCAGGGTCGGACGGCGCCCGACCCGGTCGGTCAGCACCCCGGCCACGATCGAGGAGGCCGCCGAGCCGAGGCCGAACAGGGCGGCGACCAGGCCCGCGTAGGACGCCGAGTACCCCCGGCTGCTGGTGAGGTAGAGCGCCAGGAAGGTGACCACGAAGGCGCCGAGCCGGTTGACCAGGGTCGAGACCCAGAGCCACCAGAACTGGCGCGGCAGTCCGCCCGCCGTCTCCTGCACCATTCTTCGGAACCGGGCGGTGACGAGCATGTGGGGGCTCCCGAGGGCAGGTGTCCGCTGAGCGGCGCGGGCAGGCCCGGTCAGCCGACGTATGTAAGTGGCAGGTGCGCGCCGGACACGTTACACAGCGGGACAAGGTCCCCACCAGGGGTTTTCGGGCCCTCCACTAAGCTGGGGCCCATGGCTGACACGACGTACCGACTCATCCTGCTCCGCCACGGCGAGAGCCAGTGGAACCAGAAGAACCTGTTCACCGGTTGGGTCGACGTCGACCTCAACGAGAAGGGTGAGAAGGAGGCCGCCCGCGGTGGCGAGCTCCTGGCCGCCGAGGGCCTGTTCCCCGACGTGGTGCACACCTCGCTGCTGCGCCGCGCCATCCGCACCTCGCAGATCGCCCTGGACAAGGCCGACCGCCACTGGATCCCGGTCAGCCGCAGCTGGCGCCTGAACGAGCGCCACTACGGTGCGCTGCAGGGCAAGGACAAGGCCCAGACCCTGGCCGAGTTCGGTGAGGACCAGTTCCAGCTGTGGCGCCGTTCCTACGACACCCCGCCGCCGGTGCTGGCCGACGACGCCGAGTACTCGCAGGCCGGTGACGCCCGCTACGCCGACATCCCGAGCGAGCTGCGTCCGCGCACCGAGTGCCTGAAGGACGTCGTCGAGCGGATGCTCCCGTACTGGTACGACGCCATCGTCCCGGACCTCGCCTCCGGCAAGACCGTCCTGGTCACCGCCCACGGCAACAGCCTGCGCGCGCTGGTCAAGCACCTCGACGGCGTCTCCGACGAGGCCATCGCCGGCCTGAACATCCCGACCGGCATCCCGCTGGTGTACGAGCTGGACGCCGACTTCAAGCCCGTCACCGCGGGCGGCCGCTACCTCGACCCGGACGCCGCCGCCGCGGCCATCGAGGCGGTCAAGAACCAGGGCAAGAAGTAGGCGCGAGCGGGCGAGCAGTCGGCCCGGAGCGTGTGGAGGCCCCGTCACCCGGTTCGCCGGGGGCGGGGCCTCTTCCGTTCAACCGGCTTGCCGGGACGGCGAGTTGGGCGGTCCTGAAAGTGGTTCAGACCATTGACGGGCGGTGGTGGCGGCTCCTACCGTGAGGGCACCGGGCCGGCGCGGGCATGCCATGGATCTCCCCGTCCGGGCCCGCACCCCCACGTGCGCGTCCGCGCCCCGGTGCACTCTCCATCCACCCCCACGGAGGAGCACCATGCGCACACGTCACATCGTCGGGGCGGTGGTCGCCGCGCTGGCGGTACCGCTCACGCTCGCCTTCCCGGCCTCGTCCCACGGCTGGATCTCGACCCCGCCCAGCAGGGCCGCTCTCTGCGACGTGCACACGAGCGGCGTCCCCTGGGACTGCGGCGACATCCAGTGGGAGCCGCAGAGCGTCGAGGGCCCCAAGGGCTTCCCGGCCCTGGGCCCCTCCGACGGCACCATCTGCGCCGGCGGCAACGCGCGCTTCGCGGAGCTGGACGACCCGCACGCGGGGGCCTGGCCGACCACTGCGGTGACGGCGGGTCGGCAGCTCACCTTCACCTGGACGTTCACCGCCCGGCACGCGACCACGGACTTCCGCTACTACATGACCAAGCCGGGCTACGACGCCGGCCGGCCGATCACCCGGGCGAACCTGGACCTGACGCCCTTCCTGACCGTCCCGTACGGCGGGAAGCAGGTGCCGAGCACGCTGAGCCACACCGCGACCGTCCCGGGCGGGCGCACCGGCCACCAGGTGGTCGTCGCGGTCTGGACGATCGCCGACACCGGGAACGCCTTCTACTCCTGCACCGACGTGCGGTTCTGACACCGGGCCCCGGCCCCGCGGGCGGGCCGGACGCGAACCCGGACGCGAACCCGGACCCGGACGCGAACGAGGTGCACGGCCGCCGGAATGCCGTGCACCTCGGGGGTCCTCAGTGGCCGCCGCAGCAGCCGCCGTGCGCGCCGCCGCACTGGCAGGGCGCGCCGGACTGGCAGCCGCAGCCGCAGCCCGGGCCGCAGCCGCAGCCGGCGGCGAGGACGGGCAGAAACCTCGGGGCGGGCGGCTCGACGGTGTCGCGGGCGGGTGCCGGGCGGGTCGGGTTGGCTTTCATCGAGCTGTTCCCTCCGTGAAGCGGGCACACGCCGGCGCCCGATGCTTCGAGTGAAACCGCCGAACGGAGGGAGCGTCAACGGGCGCGCAGTGGTGGGGCGTACGGAAACGCGTGCGCCCGCACCACCCTCGCCGCAGGTTTACTCACCCCTGGGGATGAGCGGCCGTCGGGACGGAGCTCACTCCGCCGCGCCGGCCTCCAGCGCCTCGGCGGCCTCGGTGGCGGCCACGAACTCGGCCACGTGCTCGCCCGTCACCAGGTACACCACGCGCTTGGCGACCGACACCGCGTGGTCCGCGAAGCGCTCGTAGTAGCGGCCGACCAGGGTGATGTCGACGGCGGTCTCGATGCCGTGGTGCCAGCGCTCGTCGATCAGGTGCGACAGCAGCTCGCGGTGCAGGGTGTCGATGGCGTCGTCGTCCTGCTCCATCTCCAGGGCCTTGTCGACGTCCTTGGTGGCGATCACCAGGCCGGCCTTGGCCACCAGGCGCTGGGCGAGCTGGCCCATCTCCAGGACGGTGGCGTGCAGGTCGCGCGGCACGGCCGTGTCGGGGTAGCGCATCCGCGCGACCTTCGCGACGTGCCGGGCGAGGTCGCCGCAGCGCTCCAGGTCGGCGCTCATCCGCAGTGAGGTGACGACGATGCGCAGGTCGGTGGCGACCGGCTGCTGCCGGGCCAGCAGGTCGATCGCCCGGTCCTCCAGCTCGTGGTGCAGCTCGTTGATCTTCTCGTCGGCGGCGATCACGCTCTCCGCCAGCGCCAGGTCCGCGTCGAGGAGGGCGGTGGTGGCGCGGCCGAGGGCGGAGCCGACCAGCCGGGCCATCTCGATCAGGCTGTCGCCGATCGCATCGAGTTCCTCGTGGTACGCGTCGCGCATGTTCTCTCCTCAGTAGCTGTGTCGGTGGCGGTGCCGACCGGTCAGCCCGTCCGACCGTCGTTCCGGCGTTCGGGTGACCGCTGCTGGTGGCGCGCATCGTACGCGCACACCCGAGCCGGTGCGTCCTGTTCGGCGCGCCGATCTCTCCCACACGGGCTGCCTGGCCAACTTTCCGCCGTCAGGGCGACGGTGCACGGCCGGTACGGTGAATCAGCAGCCACACGAAGGTGAATTCTCGGCAACGCGTGGTCGATGCCTTGATCCAGCCCTTGGGGAGTGACCTGGCCGTGCGCTTACGCTGGCCACATGGACGTGAACGTGGCCGCCGCCGCTGCCTGCGCCATAGCCGGGCTCGGTGTCGGCCTCACCGCCTCCATCGCCTTCCGTTGGAGCGAGCGCGAGCAGGCCAGGGGCAAGCACAGCGGCACCAGCGGCAGGAACCACGGCCGGTACCAGGCACTGGGCACCGGCAACCCCGAGCCGCCCCTGCCGCCGGGGGTCGACACCGTGCTCTCCGTGCTGCGCTCCTGCGCGATCGTGCTGGGCGAGGGCGACGAGGTGGTCAAGGCGAGCTCGGCGGCGTACGCGATGGGCCTGGTGCGCGGCGGTGCGGTCGCCGTGGACCAGATGCTCGCGCTGGCCCGCGCCACCCGCCGGGACGGCGAGATCCGCCAGGTCGAGCTGGAGGTGCCCCGACCGGGCGCGGCCCGCGCGGCCGAGCCGCTCGCGGTCTCCGTCCGGGTCGCCCCGCTGGGCTCCCGGCTGGTGCTGGTGCTGGTCGAGGACCAGACCGAGCGGCGCCGGGTGGAAGCCGTCCGCCGGGACTTCGTGGCCAACGTCAGCCACGAGCTCAAGACCCCGGTCGGTGCCCTGTCGCTGCTCTCCGAGGCGGTCGCCGACGCGTCCGACGACCCGGAGGCGGTGCAGCGCTTCGCCGGCCGGATGCAGGTCGAGGCGACCAGGCTGGCCAGCCTGGTCCAGGAGATCATCGACCTCTCCCGGGTCCAGGACGACCGGTTGATGGTCGACCCGGAGCCGGTCGCGGTGGACGAGCTGATCGCCGAGGCGATCGACCGCTGCCGCCAGCAGGCCGCCGCCAAGCAGATCCTCATCGCGGCGGGCGGCATCGCCGGCCTCTACCTGCACGGCAACCGCGGCCAGCTCGCCGCGGCGCTCGGCAACCTGGTCGAGAACGCCGTCAACTACAGCCCGCCCCGCACCCGGGTGGCGATCGCCACCCGCCGGATCTCCAGCGCCGCGGCGCTCGGGGAGGCGGACGGCGAGCTCATCGAGATCTCGGTCACCGACCAGGGCATCGGCATCTCCGAGAAGGACCGCGAGCGGGTCTTCGAACGCTTCTACCGCGTCGACCCGGCCCGCTCCCGGGCCACCGGCGGCACCGGCCTCGGCCTCTCCATCGTCAAGCACGTCGCCGCCTCGCACGGCGGCACGGTCTCGGTGTGGAGCGTCGAGGGCCAGGGCTCGACCTTCACCATCCGCCTGGCCGCCGGACAGGCGCCCGTCGACGACGGGCCCGACGGGACCGACGACGATCCGGACCGCGGTCCGGACGCCGCCGGGCCCGCCACGGCACCCCGAACCCTCACCACGGACCGCACGGACCACCCGGACCGTACCGACCGTTCGCTCCCTGCCGGGGAGCGGGAACAACACCTGTCAGACACAACCCCCCAGCTTGCCCCGGAGGCCTGATCGTGACCCGAGTACTGGTGGTCGAGGACGAGGAGTCGTTCAGCGACGCCCTCTCGTACATGCTCCGCAAGGAGGGGTTCGAGGTGGCCGTCGCCGCCACCGGCCCCGACGCGCTGGAGCAGTTCGAACGCAACGGTGCCGACCTCGTCCTGCTCGACCTGATGCTGCCGGGCCTGCCCGGCACCGAGGTCTGCCGCCAGCTCCGGGTGCGGTCCAACGTCCCGGTGATCATGGTGACCGCGAAGGACAGCGAGATCGACAAGGTCGTCGGGCTGGAGATAGGCGCTGACGACTACGTCACCAAGCCGTACTCCACCCGGGAGCTGGTCGCCCGGATCCGCGCGGTGCTGCGCCGCCGCGGCGAGGACGGCGGCGCGGGCGAGAACGGCAACGGCCCGGGCGCCCTGGAGGCGGGACCGGTCCGGATGGACGTGGACCGGCACGTGGTGACCGTGGACGGCGCCAAGGTCGACCTCCCGCTCAAGGAGTTCGACCTGCTGGAGATGCTCCTGCGCAACGCGGGCCGGGTGCTCACCCGCATGCAGCTGATCGACCGGGTCTGGGGCGCGGACTACGTCGGTGACACCAAGACCCTGGACGTCCACGTGAAGCGCCTGCGGGCCAAGATCGAGCCGGACCCGGGCGCGCCGCGCTACCTGGTCACCGTCCGCGGCCTGGGCTACAAGTTCGAGCCGTAGACCGAAGACACCCCGTCCCACGCGGAAGGCCCCCGCCGGCAGCAGCCGGAGGGGGCCTTCGCGCGTTCCCGGCGGGCCCGCCGGGGGCGGGGGCGTCAGTGGGTGGCCGGGACCGCCGGGGTGGTGGCGCCGGCCGGGACGGCCGGAGCGGTGGCCGTGGTGCCCGGCGTCGCGGTGGTGCCCGGGGTGGTCGTGGCGCCCGGGGTGGTGGCACCGGCGGTCGGGGAGGCCGAGGCGGGGGCGGTGGTCTTGGCGGGCACGGCGCTCGCCGTGGGGGTCGGGCCGTAGCCCTTGTACAGGCCCTTGCCGTCCGGGCTCACACTGGCCTGGGCGGTGACCTTCTGGCCGTCCTTGAAGGTGAAGGTCGTCTCGGCGAACCCGCCGACGTGGACGGCCGCGGTCGCGACGAGGGCGGACGGGTTGCCCTGACCGCCGATCGCCACGGCGCCACCGGCCGGGATGACGATGCCGGTCAGCGGGGCACCGGCGGCGTCCGCGAAGGCCGCGGAGGCGGTGTCGACGGTGACGGACTGCAGCTCGGCCGGGACCTCGCCGGTGTTCGCGATGTTCACGACCACGTTGGCGGGGCCGGTGTAGTCGCCCGAGGTGCCCACCCCGGTGACGATCACGATGTTGTTCAGTCGGAGGTTCGTCCCGAGGGTTGCCGCCGCGTTGTCCGGCTTGACCTGCAGGGTGTCCGGCGTGTTGCCGGCTGCGCAGGAGGACAGCGATGCGATGGCGATGGCGGCGATGGCGGCGATGCCGCCGCGTCGAAGGCTGCGGCTCACGGCGGCGGCTTCTCCTAAGTCACGTGTCGATAGGTCAGGTCTCAGATTATCGACCTCGTTTATGCGCTCCTCACGGGGTGGTCCCCGTGTCGCACTCCTGGGGGTCCCCGGGGGCCGTCCGGCGGTACGTCCGCCATGTCCTGGTCACATCGCGGACAAGCTTCGACCAAGATCGAATAACGATTGGGTCGCGACCGGAAAAGGGGTGAAAGCTCAAGATCCAATCATGGTTGCGGGGGTGTTGCGCAAGGGTTTCGACGAACCCCGGAACCGCCTCCGACCTGCGGGAAGCCCCCCTCGAACACCGGTCGCAGCACGTGATGGGGGTGCTTGTCAAGCCCCGAGACCTGCCCTGACCTGCGAAAACGCCCTTCGGGTGCGCCGAGAAGCGTGTTATTCTGGAAAGCCACGGAAGGGGTCCTGTCACATGACGTTCAAGGTTGGCGACACGGTGGTCTACCCCCATCACGGGGCCGCACTGATCGAGGCCATCGAAACTCGCCAGATCAAGGGTGTGGACAAGACCTACCTGGTGCTCAAGGTGCAGCAGGGAGACCTGACGCTCCGCGTGCCCGCCGAGAACGCGGAGTTCGTCGGCGTGCGCGATGTGGTCGGCCAGGAGGGTCTGGACCGGGTCTTCGAGGTGCTGCGCGCACCGTACACGGAAGAGCCGACCAACTGGTCCCGTCGCTACAAGGCGAACCTGGAGAAGCTCGCCTCGGGCGACGTTATCAAGGTCGCCGAGGTTGTGCGCGACCTCTGGCGTCGCGAGCGCGAGCGCGGCCTCTCGGCCGGCGAGAAGCGGATGCTCGCGAAGGCGCGCCAGATCCTCGTCAGCGAACTCGCGCTGGCGGAGAACACCAACGAGGACAAGGCGGAAACGCTGCTCGACGAGGTCCTCGCCTCGTAGCGCACGCGTCGCCGCATGCGGTCGGGCTGCCGCCCAACGCTCACAGCGCCCGGTGTCGGCGCGCCGCTCCTCGGACGAACCGTCCGGGAGTGGTGCAGTGGCACTCCGGGCGCTGAGGCGTGTCCGGACAACGCCTCCCACCCGGGCCGGCCCAGGCCGGCGGGACCGTTTCTGCGCGCCCGCCCTCTCGCGGATCCTGCGGAGTGCGAACGCTGCGGAACCGTGCGGCGGGCAGCGGACCGTGGCTCTTCGGAAGGGGTCCGGTGCGCCCGCCGGGCACGCCATGGCCATACCCACTTCGCCGAAGGAGTGAAACCTGAACGCGTCAGCAGCAGTCGCAGCAGCAGTGGTGCCCGCCGCCGGACGTGGTGAGCGGCTGGGCCCCGGGGCCCCGAAGGCCCTGCGGGAGCTGGGCGGTGTCCCGCTCCTGGTGCACGCCGTCCGGGCGCTGGCCCGCAGCCGGGCCGTCGGCCTGGTCGTGGTCGCCGCACCCGCCGACGGGGTGGCCGAGGTGGTCGCCCTGCTGGACAGCCACGGGCTGGACGGCAAGGACGTCCGGGTGGTGGCCGGCGGCGCGACCCGCCAGGAGTCGGTCCGGCTGGGCCTGGCCGCGATCCCGGAGGACGTGGAGATCGTCCTGGTGCACGACGCGGCCCGGCCGCTCGTGCCGGTCGAGGTGGTGGACGCCGTCGCGGCCGCCGTCCGGGCCGGGGCGCGGGCCGTGGTGCCCGCCGTGCCACTGGCCGACACCGTGAAGCGGGTCGAGCCGAACCCGGGCCACCCCGAGCCGGTGCTCGACACGCCCGAGCGGTCCGCCCTGCGCGCGGTGCAGACCCCGCAGGGCTTCGACCGCGCCACCCTGGTCCGGGTGCACGCCGAGGCGCTGGCCGAGGAGAGCGCGGGCACCGCCGGCGCGCCGCCGGTCACCGACGACGCCGGCCTGGTCGAGCGCTACGGCGGCGGGGTCGTCGTGGTGCCCGGCCACGAGGAGGCGTTCAAGGTCACCCGTCCGCTGGACCTCGTGCTCGCCGAGGCCGTACTCGCCCGCCGGAGGGCCGCCGATGCCTACTGACCCGCAGACCCCCGTGATCCCCCGCACCGGGATCGGCACCGACGTGCACGCCTTCGAGGACGGCCGCCCGCTCTGGGTGGCCGGGCTGGAGTGGCCGGACGCCGGAGCCGGGCTCTCCGGGCACTCGGACGCCGACGTCGCCGCGCACGCCGCCTGCGACGCGCTGTTCTCGGCCGCCGGGATCGGCGACCTCGGCGCCCACTTCGGCACCGACCGCCCGGAGTGGGCCGGCGCCTCCGGGGCGAAGCTGCTCGCCGAGGCGGCCCGGCTGGTCCGCGAGGCCGGCTTCGAGATCGGCAACGTCGCGGTCCAGGTGATCGGTGTCCGGCCGAAGATCGGCAAGCGCCGGGCCGAGGCGCAGGCCGCGCTCTCGGAGGCGGCCGGCGCCCCGGTCTCCGTCTCCGGCACCACCACCGACGGGCTGGGCCTGACCGGCCGCGCCGAGGGGCTCGCCGCGATCGCCACCGCCCTGGTGTACGAGCGGCGTTGAGGCCGGTGGGGCCGGTGAGGTGAGCGGGCCGGGAAGAAACCGCGCCTGACGGGTGTTCACCGGTTCGCGCGGGGGCCCGGGTCGATACTGTTCGGCTTCGGGCCCGAGCGGGGCATCCCTCCGGGCCGTGACCGCCGCCGACGAGATGAGGTTCGCCAGATGACCACCCAACTCTCCGACCGTGCCAAGGCGTTGATCGACGGCAAGAGCTTCGCCGTGGTCTCCACGATCCAGCCCGACGGCAGCCCCCAGTCCTCGGTGGTCTGGGTCAGGCGGGACGGTGACGACATCCTGTTCTCCACCGTCCAGGGCCGCCGCAAGCACCTCAACCTGGTGCGGGACCCGCGCGTCTCGATCCTGGTCAACCCGGCGGACAGCCCGTACGAGTACCTGGAGGCGCGCGGGGAGGTCACCATGACCACCGAGGGCGGCCGGGAGCTGATCGACGAGCTGGCCACCAAGTACCGCGGCGTGGACAAGTACACCTGGGACGGCCCGGACGACGTCCGCGTGGTGGTGCGGCTCACCCCCCGCAAGGTGGTCGGCGGCATCTGATCCGACCGCCCGCGACCTGCCGTTCCCCGGGATCACGCCCCCGTTGTCCCGGGGAATGTGGCGGGGCACCCCCTGCTGCCCACTACGCTTGACGCTGTGAGCATTCGTCTGTACGACACCAGCACCCGCCAGGTACGCGACTTCGTCCCGCTTGTACCGGGTTGTGTCTCGATCTACCTGTGCGGCGCTACCGTCCAGTCGGCGCCTCACATCGGGCACATCCGCTCCGGGCTCAACTTCGACATCATGCAGCGGTGGTTCGCCTACCGCGGCTACCAGGTGACCTTCGCCCGGAACGTCACCGACATCGACGACAAGATCATCGCCAAGGAGCGCGAGCTCGGCGTCCCGTGGTGGCAGATCGCCTACGAGAACGAGCGCGCCTTCAACGACGGCTACACCGCCCTCGGCTGCCTGGCGCCGACCGTCGAACCGCGGGCCACCGGGCACATCCCCGAGATGGTCGAGATGATGCAGGGGCTCATCGAGAAGGGCCACGCCTACGCGGCCGACGGCAACGTCTACTTCGACGTGAAGTCGTACCCCGAGTACCTGGCGCTCTCCAACCAGAAGCTGGCGGACCTGCGCCAGCCGAGCGGGGACGGCGAGACCGGCAAGCGGGACCAGCGTGACTTCGCGATGTGGAAGGCCGCCAAGCCGGGCGAGCCGAGCTGGGAGACCCCGTGGGGCCGCGGCCGCCCCGGCTGGCACCTGGAGTGCTCGGCGATGGTCCACAAGTACCTGGGCCCGGCCTTCGACATCCACGGCGGCGGGCTGGACCTGATCTTCCCGCACCACGAGAACGAGATCGCCCAGTCCAAGGCCTACGGCGACGACTTCGCCGCCTTCTGGGTGCACAACGCCTGGGTCACCATGGCGGGCGAGAAGATGAGCAAGTCGCTGGGCAACTCGGTGCTGGTCTCCGAGATGGTCCGGAACTGGCGTCCGATCGTGCTCCGCTACTACCTGGCGGGCCCGCACTACCGCTCGATGATCGAGTACAGCGAGGAGTCGCTGCGCGAGGCCGAGGTCGGCTTCGGCCGGATCGAGGGCTTCATCCAGCGCGCCGTCGAGCGCTGCGGCACGGTCGACGCGGCGCCCGAGGTGCCGCCGGCCTTCGCCGAGGCGATGGACGACGACTTCGGCGTCCCGCAGGCGCTGGCCGTCGTGCACACCGCCGTCCGCCAGGGCAACAGCGCCCTGAACGCGGACGACAAGGAGAGCGTGGTGGCGCGACTGGCCGAGGTCCGTGCGATGCTCGGAGTGCTGGGCCTCGACCCGCTCGACCCGCACTGGGCCGGGACGGACCGCGGCGAGGCTGGGACACTGGAGAGCATGCACGGCGTGGTCGACTCGCTGGTCCGCCTGGTCCTGGACCAGCGGCAGGCGGCGCGCGAGCGCAAGGACTTCGCCACCGCGGATGCCATCCGCGACCAGCTCGGCCTGGCCGGGCTGGCGATCGAGGACACCCCGTCCGGCCCGCGCTGGACGATCAACAGCCAGTAACCCCATCTGACGATCGGGGTGATGGGTGGGCCGCACCGGACCGGTGCGGCCCTCCCGCATGACGTAGCGCATGCCGTCGGCCGCCGCCGGACAGAACGGGGCGGCCAGGGCATGCCGGACAGACAGGAAGTACAGCCATGGCCGGCAACAGCCAGCGCAGGAACCGCCGCAACCCCGGATCGAAGAAGGGTGCGTCTGTCGGTACCGGCGGGCACAGCCGGAAGTCGCTCCAGGGCAAGGGCCCGACCCCGCCCGGCGCGGAGCGCAAGGGCCACCCCAAGCAGCGGGCCGCCAACGCCGCGATCAAGCGCGAGCGCGACGCCAAGGCCCGGGCCGGCATGCGGCGGGCCGGCGGCGCCGGCCGCGGTGGCCGGGGCGGCGCGGGCAGCGCCGAACTGGTCTTCGGCCGCAACTCGGTGGTCGAGGCGCTGCAGGGCGGCGTGCCGGCCACCGCGCTGTACGTCCAGCAGTTCATCGACACCGACGACCGGGTCCGCGACGCCTTCCAGGCCGCCAACGACCGCGGCATCCCGCTGATGGAGGCCCCGCGCCCGCAGCTGGACCAGATGACCGGCGGGCTCAACCACCAGGGCGTGGTGCTCCAGGTCCCGCCGTACGAGTACGCCCACCCCGAGGACCTGCTGGCCGAGGCCGCCGACGCCGGCCAGGACGCGCTGATCATCGCGCTGGACGGCGTCACCGACTCGCGCAACCTGGGCGCCGTGGTCCGCTCCGCCGCCGCCTTCGGCGCGCACGGCGTGGTCATCCCCGAGCGCCGCGCGGCCGGCATGACCGCCGGTGCCTGGAAGACCTCCTCCGGCGCCGCGGCCCGGCTGCCCGTCGCCCGGGCCACCAACCTCACCCGCACCCTGGAGGCCTACCAGAAGGCCGGCCTGATGGTGGTCGGCCTGGCCGCCGACGGCGAGGGCGAGCTGGGCGACCTGGAGCTGCTGACCGGCCCGGTCGTCATCGTCGCGGGCAGCGAGGGCAAGGGCCTGTCCCGGCTGGTCTCGGAGACCTGCGACATGCGGGTGCGGATCCCGATGTCCGGGCTGACCGAGTCGCTGAACGCCGGTGTCGCGGCGGGCATCGTGCTGTACGAGGCCGCCCGGCTGCGCGCCAAGCGCTGAGGCGGAGGCTGACGTGCTCGGCCGTGGTCGACGTCGAGGCTGACGTGCTCGGCCGGGACCGGGGGCGAGGTTGGCGTGCTCGGCCGGGACCGGGGGGCGAGGTTGACGTGCTCGGCCGAGGTCGGCGTCGAGGTTGACGTGCTCGGCCGAGGCTGCCGCTGCGGTGGTGACGTCCGCCCGGGCCGCCGCGCCGGTGGACGCGGAGATGTGCGCCGAGCACCGAGCACGTTCGATGGGCGGGGCGCAGGCGATCTTCCGGATTGCCCGCAATCCGGGTGAAAGGCGATCGGGTCCGACCGGGCCCGATCGCTTTTTTCATGATCACTTCAAGTATGCGCCGGACATCCACCCGGGAGAGTGTCCTAAGCGGCCGTCACCCGGTTAGACGGGCGTGGACACCAGAACACCTCGGCGCCCCCTGTTCGGCGGCGGCAGCACCGGGATAGACGCGGGCCCCGGCCTCAACACCGTCAAGGTGGAGTCGGACCCCGCGCGGCTCAGCAGCACCCAGGCGAGCTTCCGACTCCGGCTCGGCGTCCCGGTGGCGCCGCTGATCGAGGCCCCGGCCGGACTGCTGTCCACCGGCGCCGCGTTCGGCGACCCCTACGCCAACCAGGGCCTGATCCGTCGTCCGCTGGTCACCCCGCAGGTCGTCGTGCCCGCCTCCGCCGTCCCGGCCCTGGCCGGGGCCGGCGCGCCGCGCCGCAAGGGCCGGGTCACCGCCGTCACCTGGACCGGCCAGGCACCCCCCGGCGACCTCGCGGCCACCCAACTGCTGGAGGCCGTGCGCCAGGGCGGTGCCCCCGGGCGCGGCCGCGGCGGCGTCGGCCTCGCCGAGGCGGACACCCAGGTGATCCCGTCCCTCGCGGGCGCCCGGACCGTGCCGCGCCAGCCCCGCGAGGGCAACGGCAGCGCCACCGACGCGGGCGTCGGCCCGATCGGTGAGCCGCACGGCTGGACCCCGAGCGGCGAACTGCCCGAGGTCTCCGCCGTCGACGCCGAAGGCAAGCAGCCCTGGTACCCCGGCCGCCGGGTCGACCTCGGCCTGGTGCTCCTGCCGCTGCGCGCCGTCCTCGGCTCGCTCTCGGTCTACGCCGGGATCAGCAAGCTGTGCGACCCGGTGTACTTCGACGGCGGCGAGCGCGGCTCGATGATGCGCTGGCTCTCCTCGCTGCACCCCTGGAAGGTCGCCGAGCCGCTGCTCGCCTTCGCCATGGCGCACCCGGTGGGCGCCGGCCTGATCGTGTCGTTCACCGAGATCGTGGTCGGCGTGCTGACCGTCCTCGGCCTCTGGCAGCGGTTCGCGGCCGGGGCGGCGATGGTGCTCTCCGCCGCGCTGCTGTTCACCGTCAGCTGGCGGGCCGTCCCCGTCTACGACACTCCCGACCTGATCTTCCTCGCGGCCTGGAGCCCGCTGCTGATCGCCGGGGCGCCGTTCGCCTCGCTCGACGGCCGGCTCAACCTGGAGGCCTGGCGGCGGTTCGGCGCCGACGCCCCCGGGGCGCTGCGCCGGCGGGTGCTGCGCCGCGGCACGGTGGTCACCACCGTCGTCGTCGGTCTGACCCTGCTGCTCGGCTCGATGTTCGGCGCCGCCGTCCGCACCGGCGCCCGCGCGCACCAGGCACCGACCCGGCCCGCCAACGACTACGGCACCCCGGTGTGGCCGTCCGGCAGCCCGTCCGGCGCCCCCGGTGGCAAGGGCCCGTCCACCTCGCCCTCGCCCACCGCCCCGCGCCCGGCCACCCCCACCCCGAGCGCCACCACGCCGTCCACCGCCCCGCCCTCCAAGCCCGCCACCCCGACCCCGAGCGGCAAGGGCCACTCCGGCAAGGCGGAGACCGGGTCGGGCTCCTCCCCGGCGCCCGCCGCACCGTCCGCCGGATCGGGCGGCTCCGCGCCCGCCCAGCGCAGCACCCCGGGCCCCGGCGGCTCGGGCCCGGCGCCCAAGTCCAGCCCCAGCTCCGGCGCCGGGCTGCTCGGCGGGGTGCTGGGCAGCGCGCCGCTGGCCGACCTGTCCGGCGGCGCCCGCTCCTCCCGCCCGGGGGCCCCGACCGCGACCTGAGGGTGAGGGCCTGACACGACGGATAGGGGGCGGGGTGTCGGGGGGTGGGGGGCCAGCGCCCCAGGGCGAGGCTGAGGGGGGGGGGTGGGGGCGGGCGCGCG
>NZ_JBHWBZ010000013.1:48181-68257 GCF_042735475.1 Kitasatospora sp. NPDC059577
CCCCGCCCCGGGTGGGGGGGGGCCGCCCCCCCGGTCTGGGCGGGGTGCTGCGGGGGGCCCCCCCCGGCCGATCCGTCGTTGTCCGTCGCTGTTGTCCGTCGGCGCTGCCCGTCGCTGTTTGTTGCTGTTGTCCGTCGGCGGGGTGCCACGGGGCTGCGGGAGCCTACGGGGCCGCGGAGGCCGCAGGGGCGGCCGGGGGCGTCACCGCGGCGTGTGGCCGGCTCCGGCGGCGAGTTCCTTGGCGGCCTCGGTGAGGTCCTTGGCGGTGTCGATCGCGCGCCAGTACACGCCCTGCGGCAGCTGGTAGCCCGCCAGCCGCTTGCTGCGGGCGAGTTGGGGGAAGGTGGTGCGCTCGTGGTCGCCCACGTCCGGCAGCAGCTCGGCGAACTCCGGGCTGAAGACGTACAGGCCGGCGTTGATCAGGAAGGGCGAGGGCGGCGCCTCGATGAAGTCCAGCACGTTGCCGAACTGGTCGGTCTCCACCGCGCCCCACGGGATCCGCGGCCGGGCCAGCGCGAGCGTCGCGACGGCGTCCCGCTCGTGGTGGAAGGCGGCCATCTCCCGCAGGCTGAAGCGGGTCCAGATGTCGCCGTTGGTGGCGTACCAGGGCTCGTCCGGGCGGGGCAGCGCCTTGGCCGCGTACTTCAGCCCGCCACCGCGCCCGAGCGGCTCCGCCTCGACCACCGTGCGCACCCGCAGCGGCAGGTCCGTCGTGGCCAGCCACTCCTCCAGCACGTCGGCCAGGTGCCCGCAGGACACCACCACGTCGGTGACGCCCTCGGCGGCGAGCCAGGCCAGCTGGTGGCCGAGGATCGGCGTGCCCGTCCCCGGGATCTCGACCAGTGGCTTCGGCCGGTCGTCCGTGTAGGGCCGCAGCCGGGAGCCCTGGCCGCCGGCCAGGATGACCGCCTGGGTCACCGGCGTCGACGTCGGCCGGGGCGGGTGGGACTGCGGGGCGGTCCGGGCCAGGGAAGAGCCCTGGGACTGCGGGGAGTTCGGGGACGCGAGGTCGGCGGTGGGGCCGGAGTCAGCGGTCATGCCTGAACAATAGGGCCGCCACCCCGGGCCAGGACCGGTTCCGGGCCCGCCGTCGAACTCCCGCCCGCGGGGCGGCGAGGACGGGCCCCGGCGTCGGCGTCAGCCCACCACACCCGCCGCGAACGCGCCGTCGCAGACCGGGCGGGCGAAGGACCGGGCCCGCTGGACGTCGCCCTGGTACTTGCGCACCGCCGCCTTGCCCAACTCGGTGGCCAGCGAACTGCAGTACGGCGTCAGCGAGGGCTGCTCGCGCATCGAACGCTCCAGCAGGTCCAGCGCGGCGGACGGGTTCTTCGCACGCAACTCGTCCAGCAGGGCGACCCGCAGGGACTCCTGCGGGGCGAGCCCGTCGGCGGACCTGGTCGAGGTGTCGGAACGCCCGATCCCGGCGCCGTCACCGCTGGACGCCGCCACGACCTGCTGGTCGAGCCCGGTCGGCGGGGCCCACGGGACCCTGGTCACGGCGAGGGTGCCGGTGGTCACCAGGACGACGGGCAGGGTCAGGGCGACGGTCTGGCCGATACGGCGCACAAGCTGCTTCACCCTCAGGAGAGTAGCGGTGGGTACGGGCGAGATTGCCCTCCGTTACACCATCGAGTGACACGCTGTCCTGGTTCGTCCCCACGCCGTGTTGACGCGTTGACGCGTTGACGCGGGACGCACGGCGGGAGCCCGCCGGACCGGGGAGGGTCCGACGGGCTCCGTTGCTTCGATGCCGGTGGCGGCGGCGATGCCGGTGATGGCAGCCGTGCCGGTTGTGGCGGGTGTGGCGGGTGTGGCGCCGGTGTCAGTCGCAGACGCTCAGGCGCTTGCCGGTGCCGGTCGCGAACACGTGGGTCTCGTTGGCGATCGGCACCACGTGGATGGTCTCGCCGCGGGCCGGGATCTGGCGGCCGGGAACGCGGACGACCAGGTCCTTGTCCTCGCCGCCGATCTTGGTGGTGCCGTAGACGAAGCCGTCCGAGCCGAGCTCCTCGACCACGTTCACGGTCACCGCGACGCCCTCGATGCCGCCCGCCGGGACGATCTCGAAGTGCTCGGGGCGGACACCGACGGTCACCGTCTTGTCGGAACCGGCGCCGGCCAGGTTCTCGCGCGAGATGTTGACGACCGAGCCGCCGAACTTCACGCCGCCGTCCACCAGCGGCACCTCGACCAGGTTCATGGCCGGCGAGCCGATGAAGCCGGCCACGAACAGGTTGGCGGGCTTGTCGTACATGTTGCGGGGGGTGTCGACCTGCTGCAGCAGACCGTCCTTGAGCACCGCGACCCGGTCGCCCATGGTGAGCGCCTCGGTCTGGTCGTGGGTGACGTACACCGTGGTGATGCCCAGGCGGCGCTGCAGGCCGGCGATCTGGGTACGGGTCGAGACACGGAGCTTGGCGTCCAGGTTCGACAGCGGCTCGTCCATCAGGAAGACCTGCGGCTGGCGGACGATCGCGCGGCCCATCGCGACGCGCTGGCGCTGACCGCCGGAGAGCGCCTTCGGCTTGCGGTCCAGGTACTCGGTGAGGTCGAGGATCTTCGCCGCCTCCTCGACCTTGGTCCGGATCTCCGCCTTGTTCACGCCGGCGATCTTGAGCGCGAAGCCCATGTTTTCGGCGACGGTCATGTGCGGGTACAGCGCGTAGTTCTGGAACACCATGGCGATGTCCCGGTCCTTCGGCGGCAGGTGGGTGACGTCCCGGTCGCCGATCCGGATCGCGCCGGAGTTGACGTCCTCCAGACCGGCCAGCATGCGCAGGCTGGTCGACTTGCCGCAGCCCGACGGGCCGACCAGCACGAGGAACTCGCCGTCCGCGATCTCCAGATCCAGCGCGTCCACCGAGGGCTTGTCCGCCCCGGGGTAGATGCGGGTCGCCTGGTCGTACGTGACAGAAGCCATGGTTGTTGCTCTCCTTCACCGGCAGGAACGTGCCGGACGATCCGAGTAAAGGGGTGTGTGGTTCTCGCTCCGTCGCCCCGTCAGTGGTCTGAACCACTACACGAACCGACTCCCGGCGACGCTACCTGCGCTTCCGCGGCTTGTCAGCCCCCCACCGACCCGATTTCGGCATCGGTTCCATCACGCCCACCCGCCCCACCAACCCCCGGATATCCCACCACCCCGCCACCCCGGCCCGGTAGACTGCCCCCGGTGCCGCCGTGATCCGTCGCGGACGGCCACCGTGCCTCCTTAGCTCAGCTGGCCAGAGCACCGCTCTTGTAAAGCGGGGGTCGTCGGTTCGAACCCGACAGGGGGCTCAGCACACCACCCCGGATGAGCTGCAGGTTTGGCCTTCTGGGGGCTTTGCCAACGGCCTCGGACTTCTCGTCCGAGGCCGTTTGCGTGAGCTGGATGGTCTGAACGCTCTGATCGGCTTGGCGTCGACCGGGCACCTGTGCACGGCCCTGTTCGCCCGGGGGGAACGAGTCGGGTCGCTGCCTCCGAGATCGCCGGGTCGGCCTGCGGCAGCGGGCCTGCCCGGCCTGCCCCCTTGAGACGGAGCACGTCGGCAGGGCGGATATCCCAGGGGCCGCCCGACGCGCTGACCTCGACCGGGGGCGGGGCCGGTCATCCGGTGATCGCGGAGAGCCGCCTTCGCAGGGGCTCCTCGAGGTCGAGGTTGTCGCCTCGAGTAGTGGCCTGCAGCAGTTCAGTGATGACGGCCAGTTCAGCGAACTGCCCGGCTGGCGTGTCGAGGATATGGGCGAGCTGCTGACGGAGCTGGGTGGCGGTGTCCGGCACGAGGAGGCTGTACGAGTACAACACCGCTGCGTCGTACCCGGCAGGCGCGGCGCCCCAGCCTTCCCAGTCGAGGACCGTGAGAGTTGGGCCCGTGAGGTTGGCCCAGTGCAGGTCACCGTGAGCCGTCGTCCAGGCAGGCACCGTCGTGACGATCGGGATGCCCAGGTACTGGGGCATGGCGCGGTTCAGGTATTCCTGCCGGACCGCCACCCGGTCGCTGGGAACGGTGGCAATGGCGTCGAGGGCGGTGCTGAGCGAGTCCCACCAGGCGTCGTCCAGGTCGGGTGCTTCCCGAAGGATCGGCTCGTGGGTAGCGATGGTCGAGGCAGTGATCTTGTCGTACAGCTCCGCCAGGTAGCCGTGCTCGCCCTCGGTCCAGGTTTGCCGCTCCCGCAGGCGCGGCCTGGGGACCGCAGGAGGCATGAGCCGTTCTGCCTCCTGCGGTCCCTCCCAGAGCTTCCCGCCGGCCTTGTCGGCCGGGGCGGACACCAGGCGGAGCCAGCCCTCGCCGGACGCCGTGGCAACCGGGCGGCTGAGGGTACGACCGCGCCAGCCCCACGCTTCGCGGGAGCCGACTGGCGTCGCGTCGAGCGCCGTTGCTGCTGTGGCGTGCATCCCGCGCATCCGCCTGGCGGTGTCCGGCTCAGGTTCCGAGTACATCAACGACCCTTCGGAGTACGTCCGGAGACAACGGCGGTCGGCCGACGGCTTCGGCGGCTTGCCTCCAGTGTTCCGGGTTCCCCGTCGACAGGAGCACGCGCTTCACCCCTGGGGCTGAGGCCACGACGGCGAGGGCGGTCTGGGCAGGGGTCTTGCCGGGGTTGATCAGCTCGGACAGTTCAGGGGTCACCATGCCGGGGATCTCGCCGCCGTGGAGCGGGGCGGAGGCGAACACCTCCAGTCCCGCAGCCAGGGCATCGGCCAACGGGCCGTGACCGTCGAGAGCCTGGGCGACGGGCGCGAGGTGGACGAGGGAGACCGGGAGCTGGATGGCCCACAGGTGATGATTCGGCCCGCCCGCCTTGGTCGCGAGTTCGACCAGCGTTGGTACGTCGAAGAGGCCGCTGCTGAAGCCGTGCCAGGTCGCCACTCCGTAGGCGCCGATGATCTGTTGGCTGTACGCCTCCTCCAGAGCCAGGAAGTTGACGTACAGCCGCTCCTTGCCGGGCACGCGCCACAGCTTGGCCACCGGCTCCGTCACGTGTCCCCTCCTGCGTGGCCTCCCGGCCGGGATGAGCATGCCCACGCACCGAGCGGTGGGAACGCGAAGCCCCGGCCGGCCGGGCCGGTTGGCGCGGCGGCAGCGGTGATGTGGTGAGGGAGGAGGGCAGGGGGCGTGGGTGCGGGCGGGCCGGGCGGGTGTCAGTCCGGGGGGAGGCTGAGGGTGGCGAGGGCGCCGCCGGTGGGGTGGTTGGTGAAGGTGAGGGTGGCGCCGATGACGCGGGTGTGGCCGGTGGCGATGGTGAGGCCGAGGCCGTGGCCGCGGCCGCGTTCGGGGATGTTGGTGCGGAAGCGCTGGGGGCCGTGCCGGAGCAGGTCGTCGGGGTAGCCGGGGCCGTGGTCGCGGACGGTGATGCGGTGGCCGTCGACGTGGACGTGGACCGGGGCGGCGCCGTGGCGGTGGGCGTTGAGGATCAGGTTGCCGAGGATGCGGTCGAGCCGGCGCAGGTCGGTGCGGACCCGGAGGTCGGCGGCGACCTCGACGGTGACGTCCAGCCCGGTGAGGGTGACGGTGCGCCGCACCGCGCGTTCCAGGGGGACGGCGGAGAGGTCGGGGGACTCGGCGTCGGCGTCGAGGCGGGAGACCTCCAGGAGGTCCTCGACCAGGCCGCGCAGGGCCTGGACCCGGTTCTGGACGAGCTGGGTGGGGCGGCCGGGCGGCAGGAGTTCGGCGGCGGTGACCAGGCCGGTGAGCGGGGTGCGTAGTTCGTGGGCGACGTCCGCGGTGAAGCGCTGCTCGTCGGCCAGTCGGCGGTGCAGGGTGCGGGACATCAGGTCGACGGCGGCGGCGAGGTCGGCGACCTCGTCCTTGCCGTCGACGAGTTCGCCGATCCGGGTGTCGGTCCCGCCGGCGGCGATTCCCCGGGCGGCGGTGGCGGCGGTGCGCAGGCGGCGGCTGATGCGGTCGGCGACGAGGACGCCGACCAGCACGGTGGTGAAGACCGCGGCGATGACGGTGAGCAGGATGATCCGGTCGAGGTCGGCGATGGCCTGCCGGTCCTGGGTGAAGTCCAGCCGGACGGAGAGCACACCGCTCAGGACCGGGCCGGCCGCCCACATCGACTCGCCCTTGCCGTCGGTCGCGAGCATCGAGCCCTGCCGGCCGCCGGCGGCGAGGGCGCGCAGCCGCTCGGGCAGCGCCGGGTCGTTGACGGCTGCGCCGCGGCCGGCCGGTTCGGGGCTGAGCTTGTAGCCGTCCTGGGCCGAGGCGAGGGCGGTGAGGGCGGCGGAGCGGGCCTGTTCGACGTGCTGACGGATCATCGCCTGGTGGACCAGCAGGCCGACGGCCACCGCGACCAGGACGGAGACGGCGGCGACGGCGGTGGCGATCTGGCGGCGCAGGGTCATGCGGGGCGCCGCAGCTTGTAGCCGAACCCGCGGACGGTTTCGATCCGGCCGGAGCCGATCTTGGCGCGCAGCCGTTGTACGTGGACGTCCACGACCCGGGTGTCGGCGCCCCACTCGTAGTCCCAGACCCGTTCGAGCAGGGTGGAGCGCTCCATGACGATGCCGGGGGCGGCGGTGAACTCCAGCAGCAGCCGCAGCTCGGTGGGGGTCAGCGGGACGAGGTGGCCGTCGACCCGCACCTCCATGCTGTCGGTGTCCACCTGGAGGCCGTCGAAGCTGCGGACCGCCGGGGAGGGCCGGGGGGAGGTGGATGACGGGGATGACGGGGACGCCAGGGCGGGAGCGGTGGGAGCGGTGGGAGCGGTGGGAGGGGACTGCAGGAGGGACGGGGACTGCAGGAAGGGCTGGGACGGCGAGGGGGACGGGGACGGTGCGGCCGGGGCGGACGCGTCGGCCGGGACCTCGGACGGCGGCGCCCCGGCGGTGGCCGCCGGGGCGACCGGGACGCGCCGCAGCACGGTACGGATCCGGGCGACCAGCACGGCGCTCTCGAAAGGCTTGACGACGTAGTCGTCCGCACCGGCCTCCAGCCCGGACACGACGTCCACCGGGTCGGTGCGCGCCGACATCATCAGGATCGGCAGCTGGCTCTCCTCGCGGATCCGGCGGCAGAGGCCGACCCCGTCGAGCAGCGGCAGCATGACGTCCAGCAGGAGCAGGTCGGGCCGGACGGCGCGGAAGGCCTCCAGCCCCTCCAGGCCGTCGGCGGCCGTGCTGACCGGGAAGCCGTATCGCTCCAGGGCCATCCGGGTGGCCTCGCGGATCACCTCGTCGTCCTCGACCAGGAGGATGTGCGGCTGGGCGGGGGCGGCGGCGGGGTACGTCGCGGGGGTCATCGCTTCGGCTCCGGGGACACGGCGGGGGCGGAGGGCTGGGAGGTCGGTCGGGGCGCGCGGGGGGTCGGGACGGCCCCGGCGGCGGTCGCGGTCGGAGGGGAAGCCGGTGCGGCGGACTTGACGGCGGCGTTGGGCGGGGCGGGGTCCGGGCCGGTGGGCGGCAGCACGCCGAGGCCCTCGTCCTTCCGCTCCAGCAGGACCAGTCTGGCGCCGTCCCATTGGTAGTGGCTGCTGGTCCGGACGTAGAGGCCGTTCGACTCGTACAGCCACAGGTCGGAGCCGATGGTCTCGGCGCTGAAGGTCCGTTGGACCTGGACCCGCAGGACGGGCAGGAGACGGTCCTTGTCGGGGGTGTAGACGTGCAGCACCACCGAGCCGGGGGTGATGACGGCGGTGATCAGCGAGAGCCTGCCGTCCCGGGTGAGGTCGCGGAACTCGGGAGTGCGGACCTCGCAGCCGCTGCAGGGGTCGAGGGCGGACCGCTCCTCCGCGGTCACCGCCGGGTCCTTGGCGAGGACGGTCCGGGGGTCGACCGCCGTGATGTCCTGTCCGGTGACGGTCACGCCGGGCACGGGCTGCGGCGGCGGCTGGGTGGCGCCACCGCCGGTGGCGGGCTGGACCGGGGCCGGTGAGGCGTTCAGGTTCGGCCAGAGCGCCTGGGGGACGGGCGGTGGCGTGACTGTCGGGACCGGGCCCTGGTCCTGCAGACCACCGGGGGTGGACCGGCCGAAGGCCAGCGCGGCGAGGGCGAGGAGGACGAGCAGGCCGACCAGGGCCGCCACGGGGACGGCGCCGGGTCGGCGGCGGGGTGCGGGTGGTGCTGCCACGGTCGCTGCTCGTCCTCCTGATCTGTGGTGGTGCGGCGGGCCGGCGGCTCCGGCGGGGGCCCGTGCGCGACTCCTCCGCCGCCGCCCGACCGACCGGGCCCTGCTGGTAGGTCGTGCGGACGGCGGTCGGGGGTTCCCCGGCGGACCGATCAGGGCGGCTCGGGAGGCGTCGGGCCGGCTCGGGAGCCGCCGGCCCGGTCAGGAGCAGCCGGTCCGGGGCGGGAGGACTCAGGCCGGGTCGGCCAGCACGATGATGTTGTCCGTCCAGTGGCCGTCCGAGCCGATCTGCCCGCCGCAGGTGATCAGCCGCAGCGCGGGTGCGGGCGTGTTGCCGTAGACCTGTTCGGTGGGGAAGCCGTCCTTGGCGGCCTGGAGCAGTGTACGGACCTTGAAGTCCACGGTGCTGCCGTCCGCCCGCCGGACCCGGACGAGCTCGCCGGGCCGCAGTTTCGGCAGCTGCCGGAAGACCGCGGGGCCGTGCACGGTGTCGTAGTGCCCGATCAGGACGGCCGGCCCGGTCTCGCCCGGGGTCGGGCCGTTGCGGTACCAGCCGACCTCGTCGCCCCGGTCGGCCGGCGGCACCTGCACGGTGCCGTCGGCGTTCAGCCCGAGGTCGGTCACCGGCGCGTCCACTCCGACGGAGGGGATGAGCAGGCGCGTCGGCGGGGACGGCGGGACGGGCTTCTCGGCGGTGGTCGCCGGGCCGCCGGTCGGTCCGGTGGTCCCGCCGGCCGTTGCGGCCGGCGGGGTGTCGGCGGTGCTGCTGCCGTGTCCCGAGGCCTCGATCCGCACCACGGGGGTCTCCCGGCCGGACAGCGCCAGTGAGACGCCGAGCACCAGGCAGAGCAGGCCCGCCGTGCCGAAGGCGGTCCGGCGCAGGCGGCTCGGGCCGGGGTCGGCGGCGCGGCGCCGTCCGCGTCGTCCGCGCCGGTGTCCCGGGCCGGGGGCGGGTCGGCCGTCGTGCGTGCGGCTGCCCTGCGTGTGGCCGTCGTGCGTGCGGCCGTCGTGCGTGCGGCCGTCGTACGTGGGGCCGTCGTACGTGGGGTCGATGTGCGTGCGGCCGTGGCCGATGGTCCCCGCCGTCGGGGCGGCCCCGGCGCCGTTCCCCCCACTGGCCAGGTGCGGGGGAGCGGCGCCGGGGTGCCCGGCGGACTCGGGACCGGTGTCAGCCGCGCGCACCGGAGCGGCGGCGCAGGACGGCGAAGCCCAGCGCGCCGGCGCCGACGGCCGCGACGGCGCCGCCGCCCGCGAGCATCAGGCCGGAGCTGTCGGAGGCACCGGAGCCGTCGCCGGCCTGCGCGGCGCCCTTCGGCACCTCACGGACCTGCGGCTGGCTGCCGTTGGGGGCCTGCGGCGCGGCCGGGGCGGCGGCCTTCGGGTCGGCCGGGGTCGCGGTGGCGGTCTTCACGGCCGGGGCGGCGGCCTTCGGGTCGGCCGGGGTCGGCGTGGCGGGCGACGTGGCGGCGGCGCCCGCAGCCGGCGAGGCGACGGGCTTCGGCGCGCCGTCGGCCCAGGCCTGTCCGCCGGTCATGGCGGTCAGCAGCGCGGCCCCGGTGAGGGCGCAGACCGCCAGGACGCGGCGGGCGGGCGAGCGATCGGTACGGCTCCTGCTCATGCTGTGGTCTCCATCTGCATCGGTGGTACGTCGGTACGTCGGTCTTCGGTTCGGTCGATCGCGTCACGCGCGGCTTCGCGGATCGTGTCGCCCGGGGACGGCGCGGATCGCGTGATGCGGCGTGGCGCGATGCGGTGCGGTCGCGGACGTTCGTCGTCGGCGCCGGACTCGTACGTCCTCGTCGCGGACGCCCCGGGCCGGTGGGGCCGGTCCGGTAGGTCCAGCCGGTCCGGCCGGGGCGTGGTGATGACGGTAGGAGGGCGGTGTCGCGGTCCTCGGCCGGTCGTGTCACGGCCGTCCATCGGCTGCGTAACAGCCGCTCCGCGGCACTGCCGCACTGCCGCACTGCCGCACCGCCGCTCCCCGACCCGCCGCCCGCCCCGCCCGACCGCCGCACCGCACCGCACGCTCGCACCGCCCCGTCGTCGCGAGCGGAGAACCGCCGCGGCTGCCGGTGAGCACCCCCGCCCCCCGGCGCGTACTTCCGGGTGGGGAATCGAGCAGATCTACGGAGAGGTGGTAGCGATGAGCATGCTGGCCAACCTGGTGCCGGCGCTGCGCCATCCGCGCAAGCGGACCGGGACCGGCAAGGAGACCAAGGACTCCAAGACGAACGACCGTCGTCGCCGCCGTCATGGAAGCAACTCGCGGCACTGACGGCTTCGCCGTCCTGTCAGGGCCGGGCCGTCCTCGGCCCGGCCACATCCCGTGGGCCGGAGCCGTACCGTGTGGTCGCTGAAGCGGTTGACGGCCGTCGACACGGGTGACGGCGACGGCCGGGTGGACCCGGTCGTCGCCCAGGCGCCGGCCGTCCCGCTGCTGCGGACGTTCGGGCGCTTCTGGCCGTACACCCGCGGTGGCCGCCGCTGGCTGGTCCTGTTGTTGGGGTTCGTCCTGCTCGGGCCGGTGGTCGACGCGGCCGCGATCTGGCTGTTCAAGGTCGTCGTCGACGACGTACTGGTGCCGCACAGGCTCGGGCTGTTCCTGCCGGTGGCGCTCGGCTACGCCGTGCTGGCGCTGGTGGCAGGGGGTCTGCGCTTCGCCGACGAGACGACCTCGACCTGGGTCAGCGAGCGCTTCCTGCTCGCCCTGCGCACGGACGTGTTCCGCCACCTCCAGGGCCTTTCCCTGGGGTTCTTCGAGCGGCGGCGGCTCGGTGACGTCCTGTCGCGGCTGACGTCGGACGTCGAGGCGGTCGAGACCTTCCTCCTCTCGGGCGTCCTCGACGTGGTCGCGTACGTCGCCGAGCTCGCCGTCTTCCTCGCGGTGCTGTTCTACCTGCGCTGGGACCTCGCCGCCGTGGCCCTCGTGGTCGCGCCGGTGTTCTGGTTCACGGCGCGACGCTTCTCGGTGCGGGTGAAGGCCGCGTCCCGGGAGCGGCGGCGGCGCAGCGGTTCGGTGAGCGCGCTCGCCGAGGAGACCCTGGACAACCTCGCGCTGGTGCAGGCGTACAACCGGCAGGACTGGGAGCAGGAACGGTTCCTCCGCGAGAGCCTGGCACGGTTCCGGGCGACCATGGCCGCGACCCGGCTGCGGGCGCTGTTCGCGCCGATCGTGGAACTGCTGGAGCTGGCCGGTGCGCTGATCGTGCTCGGGCTGGGCGCCTGGGAGCTCGCCCACGGCCGGCTGACGCTCGGCGAACTCCTCGTCTTCGTCACCCTGCTGAGCCGGCTGTACAGCCCGATCCGGGGGATCTCACGGCTCAGCAACGGCTTCTACTCCGCCTCGGCCGCTGCCGAGCGGATCATCGAACTGCTCGACCAGCAGCCGCAGGTGGCCGACCCGCCGGCCCCGCTGCGTCCCGCCGGGATCCGCGGCGCGGTCGCCTTCGACAGGGTGTGGTTCCGCTACCCGGGCACGACCCGGGTGGCGCTGTTCGACGTGTCCTTCCGCGCCGAGCCGGGCGAGACGGTCGCCCTCGTGGGAGCGAGCGGGGCGGGCAAGTCGACGATCGCCAAGCTGCTGCTGCGCTTCTACGACCCGGAGCGCGGCGCCGTCCGCCTCGACGGCCTCGACCTGCGCGAACTCGCCCTCGCCGACCTGCGGGAACACATCGCGGTCCTGCTGCAGGAGACCCTGGTGATCCACGGCACCGTCCGGGAGAACATCGCCTACGGGCGGCCCGGCGCGACCGACGCCCGGATCGTCGCGGCCGCGAAGGCCGCCGACGCGCACGAGTTCGTCAGCCGGCTGCCGGACGGGTACGACACGCTCGTCGGTCGGCAGGGCGGCATGCTCTCCGGCGGGCAGCGGCAGCGGATCGCGATCGCCCGGGCGATGGTCCGGGACGCGCCCGTCCTGCTGCTGGACGAGCCGACCGCCGGGCTGGACGCGGAGTCCGGACGGCGGATCCTGGAGCCGCTCCGGCGGCTGATGAGCGGTCGGACGACGATCATCATCTCGCACGACCTGCTGACCGTGCGGGACGCGGACCGGATCGTGCTGCTCCGCGGCAGCTGCGTCGCCGCCTGCGGCACCCACGAGGAACTGCTGGCCCGCGACGACGGCTACGCCCGGCTCGACCGGCTGCACCGGCCGCCGGTCCGGGAGGCGGCCAGGGAGGTGGCCCGATGAGCCCCCGCCGACCCTCCACCGCCCGTCGGCCGTTGCCCGACCGCGAGCCGCCGCCCGACCGCGAGCCGCCGCCCGACCGCGAGCCGCCGCCCGACCGCGAGCCGTTCTCGGACCGGCAGCCCTCCCCGGCCAGGCCTTCCCCCGCCCGACCGCCGTCCCCTCCCCGACCGCCGTTCCCGGCAGGGGAGTTCATCGCCCCCGGCTACCAGGTCCTGGCCCACCTGTGCCGCACCGGCTGGCTCGACGTGTACGACTGCTGGAGCGAGGAACGGGACTGCCGCTGCGTGGTCAAGGTGCTCCGGCCCGACCGCCGTCGCGAACGGAGGCTGCGCGAGCGCCTGCTCCGCGAGGGCCGCTGGCTGACCGAGTTCACCCACCCGCACCTGGTGCGCGGCTACGGCACCGGCGAACGCCCGCAGCCGTACGCGGTGCTGGAGACCCTCACCGGCGAGACCCTCGCCCACCTGCTGGACACCCGACCGCGCCGTCCGGCCGCCGCCGACCTGGCCCTGCTCGGGCTCCACATCTGCTCGGCGACCCGCTACCTGCACGGGCAGGGCCTGCTGCACCTCGACCTCAAGCCCTCCAACATCGTGATCGACTGCCGCCGCGCCAAGGTGCTCGACCTCAGCATCGCCCGCCCCCCGGGCCCGGGCACCCCCGGCATCGGCACGGACGGCTACCTCGCCCCCGAACAGGCCACCGGCGGCCCGCTCACGGCGGCCACCGACGTCTGGGGCATCGGCATCACCCTCTACGAGGCCGCGACCGGCGAACTCCCCTTCGACGATGGGCCGTCGGGCCCCGCACCCCCGGTGTCCGCACGCCGCCGCCTGCCCCGCCCCTTCGCCGAGGCGATCGACGCCTGTCTGCGCCTCGACCCGGCCGCCCGGCCCGGCCTTCCCCGATTGGCGGCGCTGCTGGACGGTGTGCTCCCGTTCGGCCGCCGCGCGGTCCTGCCGGGGTCCGAGGATCCCGCTCACCCGGGAAGCGGCTCCACCGGGTGGTGACGGTCGTCGGTGATCGTCCGGGTGCCGCCGTGTGGTCACCGCCCGGCCCGCAGCTGCCGGAGGGTCCAGCCCGGGCCGATTGTGCCGCTGTGGGTGGTGAAGAGTTCGGCGGCTCGACGGTAGGAGAGGCGGGCGCGGCCGGTGTAGGGGCAGCGGTCGGGGGCGGGGGTGCCGGCGGGGGGGCGGCGGTCGGTGAGGAAGAGCGGGCCTTCGGTGCGGCCGGCGATGAGGAGGGGGAGGAGCCGGGCGGTGCCGGTCCGCCAGTGGAGGGGGGTGTGCCCGGGTCGGGTGCGGCGGCGGAGGAGGTCGAGGTGGTCGGTGTCCAGGGCCAGGACGGTCTCGATCGCGGCGCCGGACTCGTGCAGCAGGTGCCAGAGCGTCTGCTCGCGTAGCGGTGCGCGGAGGGCGAACAGCGCGTGCAGTTGGTCGGGGGTCAACGGGTCTGCCGCCGCGGCGGGTCGGGGTGCCGGGCGGGGGTGCAGGTCGGCGGTCGGGTCGTCGTCGATCCAGCCGCGGGCCCGCCACCAGGCCGCCGCGGCGCGCAGGGTGGAGAGTTCCCGGTTGAGGGTGCGCGGGTCGGTGTCGGCGGCGCGGTGGGCGACGGCGGCGCGGAGCCGGCCTACGGCGTCGGGGTGGTCGAGCAGGGCGAGCGGCAGGACGGGCGGTCGGGCGCGCCGCCGTGCGGGGCCGGTGGGGGCGGGCCGGTCGGCGAGCGCCCAGGCCCAGGTGTGCAGCGCGATCCGGTAGATCCGCCGGGAGCCCTCGGCGAGCCCGGAGGCGGCGAGGTAGCGCTCGACGGCGACGGCGTACTCGACCGGGGGGAGTCCTGTCGCGTTCTCTGTCACATTCGCCTTCTTCCGCAGTAAATCAATCGCCCGGAGTTCCCGTGGGAATATCCGCATTGCGCAGTAAACAGCAGGTGGAGGGCCATGGGAACCCCTGTTTACCGCGGTCGCCGGGCCAATTCGGAACATTGATGCCGGTGGACTCAGGTTTTTCCTCGGAAACCCTTGAATTCGACCTCCCCGGAACCCCAGACTTTCTGCTCATGGCAGTGGACATCGAACGGATCCCGGCCCGCCGACGGCGCCCGGGAGACCGGCTCGCCGTGCTGGGCGAGCGTGACTTCCGGTGGTTCTTCCTCGGGTACACGACCTCCCTCGTCGGCTCGTCGATGGCGCCGGTGGCGGTGGCCTTCGCGGTGCTCGACGGCGGTGGCGGCGGCACCGACCTGGGGTGGGTGATGGCGGCCCGGATCCTCCCCGTGGTGCTGGTGCTGCTGGCCGGCGGGGTGATCGCCGACCGGCTGGGCAGCCGGGGGGTGATGCTGGGGTCGGACGTCCTGCGCGGCTTGGTGCAGGCGCTGTTCGCCGGGCTGCTGGCGGCCGGGCACGCGCCGGTCTGGGCGATGGTGGGGCTGGTGGCGGTGTGGGGGCTCGGCGAGGGGCTGTTCATGCCGGCCTTCGGTGCGATCGTGCCCCGGCTGGTGCGCCGCGAGGAGTCGGTCGCGGACGCCAACACCCTGCTGGGGCTGTCCCGTTCGGTGTCGACGGTGGTCGGCCCGGCCGTGGCGGGCCTGGTGACCGCGACGCAGGGCCCGGCCGTGGTGCTGCTGGTCGACGCGGTGACGTACGGGGCCGGCGCCCTCGCGCTGGCCGGGCTGCGGCTGCCCGGGCGGGTGGTGGCCGACGGCGGCGAGTCGGTGCTCCGGGAGCTGCGGGCCGGTTGGTCGGAGTTCGCGGCCCGGCCGTGGCTGTGGATCACCACCGCGCAGATGGGCCTGTTCAACCTGCTGGTCTGGGCGCCGTTCCTGGTGCTCGGTCCGCTCACCGCGCAACGGGGTCTCGGCGGCGCCGGCGGCTGGGGCCTGGTGATGGGCGTGTACGGGGTCGGCGCGGTCCTGGGCGGACTGCTGATGCTCGGCCGCGTGCCCGCCCGTCCGCTCGCGGTGGCGTCCGTGGCCGCGCTGGGCTGGGCGCTGCCTTCCGGGGCGCTCGCGGCGGGGGCGTCGCTGCCCTGGGTGGCCGCCGGCGCGCTGGTGGCGGGGTTCGGCTCGGCGGTCTGCGGGACGCTCTACAGCTCGACGACGCAGAGGTGGGTGCCGGTGGAACTGCTCGGCCGGCTGACCTCGTTCGGCGTGCTCGGCTCCTTCGCCCTCGGCCCGCTCGGCCTGGCGGTGGCCGGCCCGCTGGCCGACCGGTTCGGCACGGACACCGTGCTGCTGCTCGGGGCGGTCTGGCAACTGGCTTCCGGGGCCGTAGTGTTGGGCATACCGGCCGTACGGAACCGCCGCTGGGACGAGGACCCGGAGGACTGACCGACCCCTCGGACGGCTCCGGGGCGCACCCCCGGCCCCCGGTGCGGCCCACCGCGCACCGCGCCCGGCCGGCCCCGGAGCGCAACCGGCTGCCCCACCCGCGCACGTACGCCTCCGCGGCGGGCGGGGCGGCCGACCCGGTCGTACGGTGGAGGGAGTGGGGGTGACGGAGGAGGTCGTCCAATGCCCGGTTCGCTCACCATCAGCCACCACGAATCCGCCGTATCCCTGGACCACACGGACGCCGAGCGGCTCGCCACCGTGCTCGCCGAAGTGGCCTACCTGCTGGAGATCCCGGGCCCGAACCGGATCAACGACGCGCAGCTCGCCCTCCTCTGCGAGGGCCGGAGGCCGGACCGCGCCGAACTGGCGCACTGGGCCCAGGCGCTCGCCACCCAGCTGAAGGGGCGGCTCTGATCGAAGCCGAAGCCGAAGCCGATGCCGCCGGGCCCGGGGTCGAAGCCGTCCGGCCAGTGCTCGGCGCCGCCCGGACCGGGGCCGATCGTGCCCGGGCCGGGCCTGTCGGTGCCCGGATCCGGGCCGGCCGCGTCCGGGCCGGTTCGGACCACGGCCGGCTCCACGGCGGCCCGCCGTACGATGGCGCGCGGGGCGGGGACGCCCCCCGGGTGCCGGGGTGGCCGGCGGCCGGTCCGGCGGAGGGTGGGGGCCCGAACGTGCCGCAGTCCTGGTCGATGTCCTGGCTGACCGTGCCGACGCCGCTGCCCAGCGGCCCGATGCACATCGCGGTGACCCCGCTCGGCGTGGCGGCGGCCGGTTACGGCGGGCGTGACGGCGAGGAGCCGCCGTGCACCGACGAGGCGAAGATCACCGCCGTCACCGAGCGGATCGGCGCCTACCTGGCGGGCCGCAGTCACGACTTGGGCCTGCCGATCGACTGGAGCCTGAGTTCCGGGCCGCACCGCACCGTGCTGCAGACGCTCTGGCGCGAGGTGCCGTACGGCCGGACCGTCACGTACGGCGAACTGGCCGCCCGCAGCGGGGTGTTCGGGGACGTCGCGGAGCCCGGCCTGGCCGCCCGGACGGTCGGGCAGATGATGGCCGCCAACCCCGTCGCCCTGCTGGTGCCCTGCCACCGGGTGGTGGCGGCGGACGGGATCGGCGGCTTCGGCGGCGGCCGGGTCGGGATCGACGTGAAGCGCTGGCTGCTCACCCTGGAGGGGGTGTTGGAGCCGACGCTCGACTGGGACGGGCCCCTGTAGCCCACCGCCGGTGCGGCCGGTGCGGCCGGGGTGGTCCGGTCGTCCGGTCCGGACGGTGGGCGGTTCTGTCAAGGGGCGGCGCGGCCGACGGGGTCGATGGGGGAAGATGGGTGCGGGAAGTCGATAAGTTCGAATAAATAGTCGAATGAATATCGATCAGGTGATCTACTCGTACTATTTGTTCGGTTATTCCAAATCACTCGTACGAGTGATTGCGGGCTGCCCGCGAATGGGCCCACCATGAAGCTGCAACACGAATGTGCAAGGCGACACTTCATCGGGTATCGGGTATGCGAAGGGCTCCCCTCATGTCGACCGAAACCAATGCCGGTATTCCTGCGCCCGGCGCGCAGACGGAGATCCGGCAGCAGCAGAGTCTGAGCACGGCGGGCGCGCGGAACCTCGCCACCACCACCAAGTCCGCGCCCCAGATGCAGGGCATCAGCCCGCGCTGGCTGCTCAGGAAGCTGCCGTGGGTGCAGGTGTCCGGCGGCACGTACCGGGTCAACCGCCGTCTGCGCTACTCCGTCGGTCGCGGCCGGGTGAGCTTCGTCAAGACCGGCGCCGAGGTGCGGATCGTCCCGCCGACGCTCGCCGAGGTGCCGGTGCTGCGCGGTTTCCAGGACGAGGCCGTCCTGGAGGAATTGGCCTCGCGCTTCGTGCAGCGGGAGTTCGGCCCCGGGGACGTCCTGGTCGAGGCCGGCACGCCGATCAGCGAGGTCTTCCTGATCGCGCACGGCAAGCTGGAGCGGATGGGCACCGGCAAGTACGGCGAGGAGACGGTCGTCGGCACCCTCGCCGACGGCGACCACCTCGGCGACGAGGCGCTCCAGCAGGAGGACGGCGCCTGGCCGTACACGGTCCGCGCCACGACCTCCGGCACCGTGATGGCGCTGTCCTGGCCGTCCTTCCAGGAACTGCACGACCGCTCCGAGGCGCTGCAGCTGCAGGTCATCGAGTACCTGAACGGCTTCCAGCAGGCGCAGAACAAGCACGGCGAGGCCGCGATCGACCTCTCCTCCGGTCACGCGGGCGAGTACGAGCTGCCCGGCGCCTTCGTGGACTACGAGTTGAAGCCGCGCGAGTACGAGCTGAGCGTCGCGCAGACCATCCTCAAGGTCCACTCCCGCGTCGCCGACCTCTACAACCAGCCGATGAACCAGACCGAGCACCAGCTGCGGCTGACCATCGAGGCCCTGCGCGAGCGCCAGGAGCACGAGCTGGTCAACAACCCCGAGTTCGGCCTGCTGGAGAACGCCGCGTACGACCAGCGGATCCAGACCCACTCCGGCCCGCCCACCCCGGACGACATGGACGAGCTGCTCAGCCGCCGCCGCAGCACCAAGATGTTCCTGGCCCACCCCAAGGCCATCGCCGCCTTCGGCCGGGAGCTCAACAAGCGTGGCATCAACCCGGGCACGGTCGAGGTCGAGGGCCGGCACGTCCTGTCCTGGCGCGGGGTGCCGGTCTTCCCGTGCAACAAGATCCCGATCGTCGGGCAGACCAGCTCGATCATCGCGATGCGGGTCGGCGAGGACAATCAGGGTGTCATCGGGCTGCACCAGACCGGAATTCCGGACGAGTACCAGCCGAGCCTTTCGGTGCGGTTCATGGGAATCGACGAAAAGGCCATCATTTCCTACCTGGTGAGCGCCTACTACTCCGCCGCGATCCTGGTCCCGGACGCGGTCGGCGTCCTGGAGAACGTGGACATCGCCCAGCGCTGACACCGCGGCAGGGCCGCTCGGAGATCCGCGCCGTCCGGCCGGAGGTGCACCGCACCCCGGCCGGCGGTGCGTGCCGGCCCGAGCCGGTGACGTGCCCCGCCCGTCCCGGCCGTGCCCCGTGCGAGCGGTCCCGACCCGGCGCCCGCCGACCCCGCGCCGGGACACCGCCCGACACCCACAGCGCGACCCCGGCCCCGCCCGTGCCGGGCCATCCACACGACAGGCGCCAAGAAGGGGGAGACACCCATGACGAGTCCCACGCTGGAACGGGACCACCGCGAGGGGAACGAGGCGGCCGACATCCTCGCCCGGGCCCGCGCGCTGGTCGACCCGGTCATGCGGGCCGCCGTCGATTCGCTGCCCGGCACGATGCGCAAGGTCGCCGGCTACCACTTCGGCTGGTGGGAGGCGGACGGTACGCCCGCCGCGGCCTCCTCCGGCAAGGCGATCCGGCCCGCCATGGTCCTCGCCGCCACCCAGGCCCTGGGCGGTGCGCCCGCCGAGGCAGCCGCCGCGGCCGCGGCGGTGGAGCTGGTGCACAACTTCACCCTGCTCCACGACGACGTCATCGACCGGGACGACACCCGGCGCCACCGGCCCACTGCCTGGCGGGTGTTCGGCACCACCGAGGCCATCCTGGCCGGGGACGCCATGCACTCCCTCGCCCTGCGCCTGCTCGCCGAGGACACCCACCCGGCCGCCCACGGTTCGATCCGTCGGCTCGCCGACTGCGTGGTCGAGCTCTGCGAGGGCCAGCAGATCGACTGCGCCTTCGAGCAGCGCAACGACGTCTCGCTGCCCGAGTGCCTGGCGATGGCGGAGGCCAAGACCGGTGCCCTGCTCGGCGCCGCCTGCGCGATGGGCGCCCTGTACGGGGGCGCGTCCGAGGAGACGGCGCAGGCCATGGACTGCTTCGGCCGGGAGATCGGCCTGGCGTTCCAGCTGATCGACGACCTGATCGGCATCTGGGGGGACCCGGCAGTGACCGGCAAGCCCGTCGGCGCGGACCTGGTGGCCCGGAAGAAGTCGCTGCCGGTGGTCGCGGCGCTGGGCTCCGGCACCGTCGAGGGCAAGCGGCTGGCCGAGCTGTACGCGATCGAACGCCAGCTGAGCCCCGAGGAGTTGGCGCAGTGCGCGGCGGCGGTCGAGGGTGCCGGTGGGCGCGGCTGGGCGCAGGGGCAGTCCTGCGAGCGGATGGCGGCGGCGATGGCGCAGCTGGCCACCGCCGTACCCGAGCCGTCCGCGGCCGACGAACTGCTGGCGCTCGCCGAACTGGTCACCCGCCGGACGCACTGAGCCCGGACGCCCCCAAGCCCGGACACGCCCGACGCACCAGCCCGGACACGCCCGACGCACCGGACACGTCGGTCGCGGCGGGCTCGGGCGCCCTGGGCCGGCCACCCGAGGGACGCCGTCAAGGAGTGGGGAGTGGGGGCCGCCGCCGTGCCCCACCCCCCGGCAGCGCGCCCCCGGTGCCGGGTGACCGGGCGCCCGGTGACCCCCGCCCGGCCCAACCCCCCCCCCGCGCGCCCCCCCGGACACGACCGCGAGACCGC
>NZ_JBHWBZ010000013.1:68267-90231 GCF_042735475.1 Kitasatospora sp. NPDC059577
GCGCCGGGCTGGCGGCCGGCCCCCCGCGCCGGGCGGCGCCCCCCTGCGCGCTCGCACACGTGCGGCGCCCCCCGCCCCGCGAGCCCCCCCACTCCGCCGTCATGCTCGCCCCGGTAGCCGGTTCACGGCGAGCCGTTTCACCCGAGCCGGCACACACACCCGGCGCTCGCTCACCCGGGCCGGCACACCCGGCGCCCGCTCACCCGAGCCCCGTACCGGCTCACCCGAAGGCGGCCAACAGCCGCCGTTCCTTGGCGGGTTCGATGCCCTGCCGCACCGCCGCGCCCACCCGCCCCTTGCGCCCGTCGGCGTCGGTGTCCTCGGCCGGCCGGCGCGTCCGCAGCCACTGCCAGGTGTCCCGCGCGGTCTCGGCGAACGGCCGGCAACGCAGCCCGGCCGCCTGCGCCCGGCCGGTGTCGGCGAGCCAGGCACCCGCCAGCTCCGGCAGATCCGGTGCCCAGAGCGGGAGTTCGCTCCACGGCTCGACCCGGTCCGGCCCCGCGGCGAGCAGCGGTCCGTCCGGGACCCAGACCAACTCGGTGTCCGCAGCGCCCGCGACCGCCCGGCAGGTCTCCAGCCACTCGCCGAAGCGCAGCCGTCCGGGCGGCGCCGTGGTGAGGAAGCGCCCGCTGGTCCGGGCCGTCAGCAGGTCCAGCCCGAAGGCGGCGAAGTCGCGGACGTCGATCACCTGCATGGTCCGCTGCGGATCGCCCGGGGCGAGCACCCGCCCGCCGCGCGCCATCCGCTCCAGCCACCAGGGCAGCCGGCCGCCGATCTCGTGCGGCCCGATGAGCAGTCCGCTGTTGAGGACCAGCGACCGCTCGGCGCCGAACCCCGCCAGCACCGCGCGCTCGCAGCCGGCCTTGAGGGCGGGGCTGAACGGCTGGTCGGGCGGGGTGTCGGCGGGGCATTCGTGCCGCGGGGAGTCCTCGCCGATCACTCGGGCGGGCCAGTCGGCGAAGGCGTGCACGGAGGAGACGAGGGTGTAGTGCCCGGCCCGCTCGCGCAGCAGCCGCGCGGTGCGGGCGGCTTGGGCGGGCTGTTGGGCGGAGGTGTCGACGACGGCGTCCCAGGCGCGGCCGTCCAGCAGCCCGGCGAGGTCCTCGGCACTGTCGCGGTCGCCGCGGACGGCCTCGACGCCGGGCAGGTCGGCGGCGCTGCGGCCGCGGTTGAAGGTGGTCACGTGGTGGCCCCGGGCGAGGGCCTCGGCGGCGTAGGCCCGTCCGAGGAAGGACGAGCCTCCGAGCAGGAGGATCTTCATACCGGCCACCCTCTCCTGGCCGCTCCGCCCGTACGCCCGGATTCGCGCTCAGCAGATCCCGCGCGGCCCCCGGTCCGGCGTTACGGCCCCGGCGTACCGGCCCCGACGTGCCGGCCTCTCCGGGCGGACTTAGCATCCGATCCATGCAGGTCTGTAGAGGTCTGTGCGGATGTGTACCGATCGTGGAGCGGCGGCGCACCGGCCCCCGCCTCCCGGCCGGCCCCTGCTTCCCGACCGACCCGCGCGTCCCGACCGACTCCTCGTCCTGACCGACCGTACGAAGGACCCCCGATGAACCAGCCCGAGCTGGAGGCACTGGCCGCCGACGCGTACGTCTACGGCTACCCGCTGGTCGCCGGTCTCACCATGGCCGAGCGCTTCACCAGGGGCGGCCTGGGCACCCTGCCGGCGGCGCCGCTCAACAGGTTCAGCCACGCCACCCGGTTGGCCGGCCCGGCCGACGACTTCGTCTCGGTCAACAACGACACGGTCTACTCGATCGCCCAGCTCGACCTCTCCGAGGGCCCGCAGGTGCTGCAGGTCCCGGACACCGCGGGTTCCTACTACGTGCTGCAGGTCATCGACGCCTGGACGGACAACGTCGCCTACCTGGGCCGCCGCGCCACCGGTACGGGCGCGCAGACCTGGCTGATCGTCCCGCCGGGCTGGCACGGCACCGCGGCGGACCCGGAGCGGGTGATCGAGCTGCCGACCACCGTCGGCACCGTGGTCGGCCGCTTCGCCTGCACCGGCCCGGACGACCTGCCCCGGGTCCGGGACCTGCAGTCCCGCCTCGGCCTGGACCCCCTGGAGCCCGGCGGCCTGATCGCGGGGCTGCCCGAGCCCGACCCGGACGTCCCCGAACGGCTGGCCTTCTTCGAGCGCCTGCGGGTGTGGATGCAGGCCTTCCCCCCGGCCACCGCGGACATCGAGTACCAGCGCCGCTTCGCCCCGCTCGGCCTGCTGGACGACGGCGCGTCGCCGTACCGCGCGGCCGTCCCCGAGTGGACGCTCGCCCTGGCCAAGGGTCTGGCGGCCGGGCGGGAACGGGTCGAGGACGCCACCCGTCCGCCCGAAGACCACCCGCTCGGCGAATGGCGCTCCGCGCTCCACCTCTTCGACTACAACACCGACCACCTCGGCCCCGGCACCCTGGACGACCCCGAGTGGCGCATCCCCGACCGCCGCGCCGCCTACCTCAGCCGGGCCGCCGCCGCCCGGGCCGGCCTCTGGGGCAACCACGCCTACGAGGCCTCGTACGCGATGACCTACGACGACGCGGACGGCCGGCCCCTCACCGGTGCCAACAGCTACACCCTGCGCTTCGACCAGCTGCCCCCGGCCGAGGCCTTCTGGTCCGTCACGATGTACTCGGTCCCGGACTACTACCTGGTGGAGAACCCGATCGACCGCTACTCGATCGGTGACCGCACCCCCGGTCTGGTCTACGGCGACGACGGCTCCCTCACGGTGACCCTCCAGCACGACCACCCCGAGGACCCGGCCGCCGCCGCCAACTGGCTCCCCACCCCGCCCGGCGAGTTCCGCCCGATCATCCGCCTCTACCAGCCGAAGCCCCGGGTCCTGGACGGGACCTACCAGGTCCCCCCGATCCACCGGACCTGACGCCCGCCCGGGTTCCCACCGGCCCCGGAGGAGGAGAGCGTCGGCCCGCCTCCTGCCTCCCGCCCCCCGTCGGCCGCCGGGAACCGGGAACCGGCCGAGGTCGGAGCGTCCCCGGGCACCCCGAGCTCCCGGGCACCGTCCCGGAGCGGGTTCGCCGCCTATCGCGCGGTCGGCGACGCCGAGGGCGCCCCCGTCCCCGTCGGACGCGGCGGGGCGCTGCTCGTCGGGGCCGCCGTGGGCGTGCCCGGGTGGGAGGGTGTGCCGGACGGCGGCGCCGAGGACGGCGCACCCGTCGGCGCACCCGTCGGCGAGGGCGAACCCGAGGGCGAACCCGAGGGCGAGGGCGCGCCGGTGGCGGTCGGCGAAGGGCCGGCCGTCGGCGGCGCGGAGTCCGTCGGGGACGGGTCGGCCGGTGCCGAGGTCGAGCCGCCGCGGTTGTGCGGGCCGCCCTCCAGGGTGACCACCGCCTGGGAGGGCGGGAGCGCGATCCGGGCGGTCCAGTGCGTGGTCGGCGCGAAGTCCTCGTCCACGGTGACGGTCACGGTGATCCGCTGGCCGGGGGCGAGGGTGCCGGAGTCGCGGCTGAGCCGGAGCCAGCCGGCGTCCGTTACCGCGCGCCAGTGGATCTCGGTGGTGCCGGAGTCGGTGAGGGTGAGGATCGTCCGGCTGCCGTACTCGGCGGCCTCGACGGTGAGCAGTCCGGCGGGGGCCGGTTCGGGCGCGCCCGGTGCGGAGACGGGTTCGACCACGGGGACGGGGGCGGCGACCAGGGTCGGGCTGCCGAGCGGGGTGGCGCCGTGTGCCGGGACGGGGACCACCGCACCTTGGAAGGTCAGTCGCGGAAAACCCGGAAGCAACGTTTCTGCACCGCCCGTCCCGCCGACACCACCCGTCCCCGCCAGCTCCAGGCCGGGCACCCCGGGTACCCCCTGGCCGGTCGGGCCCCCGGCCCCCGGTGGCCGCTGCCCGGTCTCCCGAGCGGCCTCGTCCACCCGCACCGCCGACATCGAGGCCGCCGACCCCGCCCCGCCGCCGCCCCGGTGTCCGGCCCAGAGTGCGATCACCGGCGCCGCCAGGACGGCCGCGAGCACCCCGGTGGTCACCACCCGCCGACGGACCGCCAGCCCGCGTCCCGCGTCCGGTGCCCGGTGCCGGGGGAAGCCGCCCTGGTCGAACCGCAGCCCCGGGTCGGCCGCCATGCCGGGGCGGACGCCCGCGAGGCCGACGACACCCGTGCCACCGGCTGCGCCCACGGTGCCCACGACACCCGAGGCGCCCATGGCACCGACGCCGCCCGCCGGAGCCCCCAGCAGCGGCAGCCCGGACAGCCCCGCCGTCCCTTCGGCCGCCTCGCCGGCGACCCGCTCCGCCGTTCCCCGGCAGGTCGGGCAGTCGACCACGTGCTGCACCAGCTCCCGCCGCAGTGCCGGGCCGAGCACCCAGTCCCGCCAGGACTCCGCCCCGGCCCCGCCGAGCCGGTCCAGCTCCGGGCAGCTGCCCACGCCGAGGACCAGCAGCGCCGCCCTGGTCCGGGCCACCTCGGTCTCGGCGCCGACCAGCAGCTCGCGGGTCCGTTCGAACGGCAGGCCCAGCACCGCCGCCACTTCCAGCGGGGTCAGCCGGTGCCGGACGGACAGCTCCAGCGCCTCGCGCTGCTCGGGGTCGGTGCCGGCCGCCTCGGGCCAGGCGAGCGAGGCCAGCTCGCGCCGCCGACGGGCCGCCTCGGCCTCGCTCGGCTCCGTCCCGGCCGCCCGCCCGGCCCCGGTCCCGCTCCCACCGCCGGGTCCGGTCGCAGCCGTGCCCCCGTCCGCGAGTCGCCGCAGGCAGCAGTACCGGGCCAGCGAGAACAGCCAGGCCCGCACCAGGCCGGCCTCGGCCAGCCGGGCGCCGTGCCGCTGCGCCAGGTCGCGGACCTCGCGCAGGGCGTCGGCGGCGGCGTCGTGTTCGCACAGCACCGAGAGGCAGTAGGTGAACAGGCCGTCCACCTGCCGGTCGTACGCCGCGAGCACGGCGGCGGCCTGCGGCCCGGCCGGCCCAACAGTTCGCGTTGTCACCCGTCCGACGGTAGAGACCCGGGACGGCTCTTCCCCGCCATTCGCCGCGTATGTACTTCTTTCGGGTAACAACATCGCCCATCTGTGTGGACGCGCGGCGAGCCCGGTGGCGGACCGCCGCTGTCGTACCCAGGCGCTACCGTGGGCCGCATGCCTCCGCGTTCCAAGACCACCGCCAAGCCGCGCCCGGCGTACCGCTGCACCGAGTGCGGCAACCAGCTGCCCAAGTGGGTCGGGCGCTGCCCGGAGTGCAACGCCTGGGGGACGGTCGAGGAGTACGGCGCCGTGCCGATCCGGACCACGGCGGCCGGCCCGGTCAGCGCGCCCGCCCGCCCGATCGCCCAGGTGGACGGCCAGGTCGCGACGGCCCGATCGACGGGCGTCCCGGAGCTGGACCGGGTGCTCGGCGGCGGGCTGGTCCCCGGCGCGGTGGTCCTGCTGGCCGGCGAGCCCGGCGTCGGCAAGTCCACCCTGCTGCTGGACGTCGCCGCCAAGGCGGCCACCGACCGGCACCGCACGCTCTACGTCACCGGCGAGGAGTCGGCCGGCCAGGTCCGGCTGCGCGCGGACCGCATCAACGCCCTCTCCGAGCACCTCTACCTCGCCGCCGAGTCCGACCTGGGCGCGGTGCTGGGGCACATCGAGGCGGTCAACCCCGGCCTGCTGATCCTGGACTCGGTGCAGACCATCGCCTCCGCCGAGCTGGACGGCGCCCCCGGCGGCCCGGCCCAGGTCCGCGAGGTGGCGGCCGCGCTGATCCGGGCGTCCAAGGAGCGCGGCATGGCCACGCTGCTGGTCGGCCACGTCACCAAGGACGGCCAGATCGCCGGCCCCCGCCTGCTGGAGCACCTGGTGGACGTGGTGCTCAGCTTCGAGGGCGACCGGCACGCCCGGCTGCGCCTCATCCGCGGGGTCAAGAACCGCTACGGCGCCACCGACGAGGTGGGCTGCTTCGAGCTGCACGACGAGGGGATCGTCGGCTTGGCCGACCCGTCCGGCCTCTTCCTGACCAGGCGTGACAAGCCCGTCCCCGGCACCTGCCTCACCGTCACGCTGGAGGGCAAGCGCCCGCTGGTCGCCGAGGTGCAGGCGCTGATGGTGGATTCGCAGATCCCCTCGCCGCGCCGCACCACCTCGGGCCTGGAGTCGCCCCGGATCGCGATGATCCTGGCCGTGGTCGAGCGGCACGGCGGCGTGAAGCTCGGCAAGCAGGACATCTACACCGCGACGGTGGGCGGGGTGAAGCTGAGCGAGCCGTCCGCCGACCTCGCGGTCGCGCTCGCCGTGGCCAGCTCCTCCACCGACACCCCGCTGCCCAGCAACCTGGTGGCGATCGGCGAGGTCGGCCTGGCGGGCGAGGTGCGCCGGGTGACGGGGGTGCAGCGACGGCTCGCCGAGGCGCACCGGCTGGGCTTCACCCACGCCCTGGTCCCGCCGGACCCGGGCAAGGTGCCGCCGGGCATGAAGGTGGTCGAGGTGGCCGACATCGGCGAGGCGCTGCGGGCCATCCCGGGTCGGCGCCGGGCGGCCGCCAAGCCGCGCGGCGAGGCCCGTGCTGAGGCACCGTCGGCGCCGCCGGCCCCGCGCTCCGCCCGGGTCGCGGTCGGTCCGGAGGAGCTGATGGACGGCTGGGAGCCGCTCGACTCCGACGAACTGCGCTGACCCAAGCCCTGCCGCAGCCGCACGCAGTTAGACTTTCCCCAGTCTCATTGGCCAGAAGGCAGTACCGAGCGGTACTGAGCGACAGAGCAACAGACCGCGGACCGGCGCACGGCGCGAGGCGCGCGGCACGGGGTCGACCGGAGGAGTCACGTGGCAGCCAGCGACCGGGGGGCGGACAAGGCCTCCCGTGAGGAGGCCCTGCTGCGGGCCTCCCTCACCGCCATCGCGCCCGGCACGGCGTTGCGTGACGGCCTGGAGCGGGTCCTGCGGGCCAACACCGGTGGCCTGATCGTGCTGGGCTTCGACAAGACGGTCGAGCCCATCTGCACCGGCGGCTTCGTCCTGGACGTCGAGTTCACCGCGACCCGGCTGCGCGAGCTGTGCAAGCTCGACGGCGCGGTGGTGCTCGACAAGGACATCACCAAGATCGTCCGGGCCGGCGTGCACCTGATGCCGGATTCGACCATCCCGACCGACGAGACCGGCACCCGCCACCGCACCGCCGAGCGGGTCAACCGGCAGACCGGCTTCCCGGTGGTCGCGGTCTCGCACTCGATGCGGCTGATCGCGATGTACGTCAACGGCACCCGCCGGGTGCTGGAGGACTCCACCACGGTGCTGTCCCGCGCCAACCAGGCGCTGGCCACCCTGGAGCGCTACAAGCTGCGCCTGGACGAGGTGGCCGGCACGCTCTCCGCGCTGGAGATCGAGGACCTGGTCACGGTCCGGGACGTCACGGCCGTGGCCCAGCGCCTGGAGATGGTCCGGCTGATCGCCACCGAGATCGCCGGCTACGTGCTGGAACTCGGTATCGACGGCCGCCTGCTCTCGCTGCAGCTGGACGAGCTGATCGCGGGCGTGGAGCCGGAGCGCGAACTGGTCGCCCGGGACTACTTCCCGGAGCGGGCCGCCAAGAAGGGCCGGACGGTCAACGAGGTGCTGGCCGACCTGGAGGCGCTCACCCACGCCGAGCTGCTGGACCTGCAGACCGTCGCCAAGGCGCTCGGCTACTCGGGCTCGCCGGAGTCGCTGGACTCCGCCGTCTCGCCGCGCGGCTACCGCCTGCTGGCGAAGATCCCGCGGCTGCCCAACACGGTGATAGAGCGCCTGGTCGAGCACTTCGGTGGCCTGCAGAAGCTGCTCGCCGCGAGCATCGACGACCTGCAGACGGTCGAGGGCGTCGGCGAGACCCGGGCCCGCTCGGTCCGCGAGGGCCTGTCCCGCCTTGCCGAATCGTCCATCCTGGAGCGCTACGTCTGACCCGCCGCGCGGAACGGCTCACGGCTCACGGCCCCCGGGGAACGCTTCCTCGGGGGCCGTCCCGTGTTCCCGCCCTGCCGCGCCACCCGTGCGCCGAAGCGGAGCCGGAGCGTGGAGCCGGGGCGGAGCCGGAGCGCGGGGCCCGGAACGCCGGAGCCCCCGGCCGTACGGCCGGGGGCTCCGAGCGGAGTCGACCGGGCCTCAGTTGTCCAGTCGGATCGAGGCCCGCGCGGAGACCTTGTCCCCGGAGAGCCCGGTGAGCTCGGCGAGCACCACGTACGTGCCGTTCGCCGGCGGAGCCAGGTCGCTGGTCGCGCACTGCGGCTTGCTGCGGCTGCGGTCCCAGGTGAAGGTCTCGGTCTGGCTGCCGCTCGCCGCCAGCTGCACCCAGATGCTGCCCCGGTCGGTCGGGCAGTCGCCGGAGGACCAGACCCGGTCGCCGTTGCTGGCGCTGACGGTGATCGCGGAGGCGGCCCGGCCCAGGTCCACCCGGCAGTTGGCGCCGGAGGAGTTCTTGACCGTCAGGGCGAGCCGCGGCTTGTCCTTGGGCTGGTACGAGTTCTGGGTACCGGCCAGTTCCAGGGCGACCTGCGAGGAGGCGCAGACCGGAAGCGCCATGATCTCGGGGGTGTTGAACGCCGGGGCGCCGCCGCCGGTGCCGCCCGTGCCGCCGGAACCGCCCGCCGCACCGCCACCGGTGCCGCCGCCGCTCGAACCGCCCGCGGGGGCCGGGTTGGCGCCGCCGGTGCCGCCACCGCTGATGTTGACCTCGGTGCCGCCACCGCCGGCCACCGGGCCGCCGCCGGGGTTGCTTCCCGAGCCGCCACCGGGGCGCGCCGCGGGGCCGCTCGGCGAGGCGCCGGGCGTGATGGCCTGGGCCGGGGTCTGACTCTGGGTCGGAACGGCCTGGGCAGCCTTGTTCGACGAGCCGCCGTCACCGCCCCCGCCCTGATCGTTCATCAGCCAGGCGATCAGGGCGACGACCGCCGCGACGGCGGCGAGCACGACGACGCGCCGACGCCAGTAGATCGAGGCCGGCAGCGGTCCCACGGGTTGACGCAGAGAGGGCACGACCAAACTCTACGAGACTGTGTGTGGCGTTTGACTCACCAACACCGCACAGTCGCCCCTTCCTTCACATGATCCGCCATTTGATCCGTTCGAGGGAGCCCCGGAGGGCTGATTTCCGGGAAAACCTCCGGGGCATCCGGACCTGTCTCCTCCACTTCGGTCGGCTCGGCGGGCGTGGGAGGATCGAAGGGCCATGACTGCTGACCTCACCACCGCCGCCACAGCCACCGCCACCGCCACCGCCGTCGACGGCGTCCGACTGCCGATGCCCCTGCCGCTGTTCCACTCCACCGTCCTGGACTGGTACGAGGCGACCAAGCGCGACCTGCCCTGGCGGACCCCCGACGCGACGCCCTGGGCGGTCATGGTGAGCGAGTTCATGCTCCAGCAGACCCCCGTCAAGCGCGTGCTGCCCGCCTGGGAGGCCTGGCTGACCCGCTGGCCGACCCCGGCCGCCCTCGCCGCCGACGCGCCCGGCGAGGCGGTCCGGATGTGGGGCCGGCTGGGCTACCCGCGCCGCGCGCTGCGGTTGCACGCGGCCGCCGTGGCGATCACCGAGGAGCACGGCGGCGAGGTCCCGGACGACCACGCCACGCTGCTCTCGCTGCCCGGGGTGGGGGAGTACACCGCCGCCGCGGTCGCCTCCTTCGCCTTCCGCCAGCGGCACGTGGTGCTGGACACCAACATCCGCCGGGTCTTCGCCCGTGCGGTGACCGGCGTCGAGTACCCGGCCCAGGCCACCACCGCGGCCGAGCGCCGCACCGCCACCGGGCTGCTGCCCGACGACGCCGAGACCGCCGCCACCTGGGCGGTCGGCGTGATGGAGCTGGGCGCGCTGGTCTGCACCGCGCGCGGCCCGGAGTGCGGGGAGTGCCCGCTGTTCGCCGGCTGCGCCTGGCAGCGGGCCGGCCGCCCGCCGTACGAGGGCCCGGCGCGACGCGGCCAGTCCTACGAGGGGACGGACCGCCAGGTGCGCGGCAAGCTGCTCGCGGTGCTGCGGGAGGCGCACGGCGAGGTCGAGCAGGCCCGGCTGGACGCGGTCTGGCCGGACGCGGTGCAGCGGGCCCGGGCGCTGGACGGCCTGGTCGCGGACGGCCTGGTCGAGCCGGTCGAGCAGGGCGTCTACCGACTGCCGCAGTAGCCACCGACGGACCACACCGGACCGCGGGGCACCGCACCGGTCGGCACCGGACCGCGCCGACCGCGGGGCACCGCACCGGTCGGTACCGGACCGCACCGGACCGCGGGGCACCGCGACGGCCCCGGACGAACGACGGCGCCCCCGGAAGGACGAACCTTCCGGGGGCGCCGCCGTCGTGCCGAGCGGGACCGTCAGACGGCCGCGGCCTCCAGCGAGGCCTCGGCCGGCTTCTCGCCCTTGCCCGTCCCGCGCAGCGGCACCTCGCGCAGGAACAGCGCGGCGGCGATCGCGATCACGGCCACGCCGGCGCCCCACAGGAAGACGGTGTGCATGCCGTTGGACACCGCGTGGTGGTAGGCGTCCTGGATGTTCTCGGGCAGCTTGCGCAGCGCGGCCGGGCTCATCTGGCCCGGGTCCTTCACGCCGCCGCCCGCGCCGGCCTGGTCGCCGAGCTTCTCCTTCATGGTGTCGGTCACCCGGTTGTTGAACAGCGCGCCGAACAGCGCGACACCGAAGGAACCGCCGATGGTGCGGAACAGGGTGGCGGTGGAGCTGGCCACGCCCATGTCCTTGAGCTCGACGCTGTTCTGTGCGACGAGCATGGTGATCTGCATCAGGAAGCCCATGCCGGCGCCGAGCACGATCATCCAGCAGGCCGAGGTGAAGCTGCTGGTCCCGGTGCCCATGGTGGAGAGCAGGACCATGCCGCCGGTCATCACGACGGTGCCGATGATCGGGTAGATCCGGTACTTGCCGGTCTTGGTGACCGCCTGGCCGACCACGAGCGAGATCACCAGCATGCCGAACATCATCGGCATCAGCAGCAGGCCGGAGTTGGTCGCCGAGGCGCCCTGGACGATCTGCTGGTAGAGCGGCAGGAAGACGGTCGAGCCGAACATCACGAAGCCGACGACGAAGCCGATGATCGAGACCAGGGTGAAGTTCAGGTTCTTGAACAGGGTGAGCGGGAGCATCGGCTCCTCGACCCGCTGCTCCACGTAGCAGAAGGCGATCAGCGAGGCGGCGGCGAGCGCGGCCAGGCCGAGGATCTCCTTGGAGCCCCAGGCGTACTGCTGGCCGCCCCAGGTGGTGATCAGCACGAGCGAGGTGATGCCGACCGTGAGCAGGATCGCGCCCAGGTAGTCGATCTTGGCGGTGCTGCGGACCTTCGGCAGCTTCAGGGTGACGATGACGACGGCCAGCGCGACCACGCCGAGCGGCAGGTTGATGTAGAAGGTCCAGTGCCAGCTCAGGTGGTCGGTGATGAAGCCGCCGACCAGCGGGCCGCCGATGGTGGCGAGCGCCATCACCGCGGCGAACATGCCCTGGTACTTGCCGCGGTCGCGCGGCGGGACCAGCGCGCCCATGATCGACATGACGCCGACCATCAGACCGCCGGCGCCCAGGCCCTGTACGGCGCGGAAGCCGATCAGCTCGTTCATGTTCTGCGACAGGCCGGACAGCGCCGAGCCCACCAGGAAGATCACGATCGAGGTGAGGAAGGTGCCCTTGCGGCCGTACATGTCGCCGAGCTTGCCCCAGATCGGGGTCGAGGCGGCGGTCGCCAGGGTGTAGGCGGTGACCACCCAGGACAGGTGCTCGGCGCCGCCGAGGTCGCCGACGATGGTCGGCATCGCGGTGCCGACGATCAGGTTGTCGAGCATGGCCAGCAGCATGGTGACGACCAGGCCGACCATCACGAGGCGGATCTCGCGGGGTGACCGCGGCTGCTCCTCCTCGGCCGTCTTGTCCTCCGGTACCGGGCCGGCGGTCTTGGACTGTGACATGAGGTGGGGTCTCCCGGAGGGGTGGGTCGGACGGAGCGTCGGGCCGGTCGGCGGCTCACTTACTTGTCGCCCGGCTAGTTTATCGATCGTCGGCACGGTAAGTTGTTCACTAGCCGGTCGTCAAGCCAGTTTTCGAACCAGCCACCCGGGCAGGGAGAATGTTGTCCGGGGCGGACGCCACCGGGAGTCCGCAGCAGTCACCGACGCAGTCATGAGGCAGGCCATGGGCACTCCGCACAGCCCCCGCAGCGACACCCGGGCTCGCATCATCGAGGTGTCGCTGGAGCTCTTCTCCGAGCAGGGCTACGAGCAGACCTCACTGCGGGAGATCGCCGACCGCCTCGGTGTGACCAAGGCCGCGCTCTACTACCACTTCAAGACCAAGGACGACATCGTCCTCGGCATCGTCGAGCGGATGGCCGCGCCGATCGACGAGACCGTCGCGTGGGGCCGCACGCAGGCCTGGAGCCCGGCGATGCGCGACGAGCTGATCCGCCGCTTCGCGGACGGGATGGCCGAGCGGGCCCCGCTGCTGCGCTTCTTCCACGAGAACCAGCCCGCGCTGCGCGAGTCCCCGGCGGGCCTCGCCTTCCGGGACCGCATGATCACCATGATGCAGCTGGTGCACGGGCCGGACGCGGACTTCGCGGACCGGCTCCGGGCCGCGATGGCGCTGTTCACCGTCCACTCGGCGCTGTTCCTGCTGAAGCAGGACAACGCGGACTGCGGCCACGCCGAGAACGTCTGGGGCGAGCCGCTGGACACGGCGACCACCTTGCACGAGGCGATCGGGACGGCCCGGGACATCGCGCTGGAGATCGGCGGCAGGATCAGCCACCCGGCGGTGCCGGCCCCCGATTCGCCGAACGCCGCGGACGCGCCGAGCGCCGCCCCGGCCGCCGCGCGTCCGTGAGGACCGGTCAGAAGTTCGTGACGCCGTGCCCCGCGAGGTACGCGATCGGGTTGACCACCGCGCCGTAGCGGTTGCTGGTGCGGATCTCGAAGTGCAGGTGCGGCCCGGTCGAGTTGCCGGTGCTCCCGGACAGCCCGATCCGCTGGCCGGCCGCGACCTGCTGGCCGGCCGAGACCGCGAGCGAGGACATGTGCGCGTACTGCGCGAAGTGCCCGTCCGCGAGCCGCAGGACGACCTCCTTGCCGTACGCGCCGTCCCAAGCGGCCGACACCACCGTCGCGTTGCCGACCGCCAGCAGCGGTGTGCCCGGGGAGACCGCGAAGTCCACCCCGGTGTGGTAGCCGGCCGCGTAGCTGCGGTTGGCCACCCCGTACGGGTTGCTGGTGGGCGCGTCCGGCACCGGCGCCGACCACTCGGGTGCGGGCGCCGGGGCCGGGGCGGGTGCGGGCTCGGGTGCGGGCGCCGGTGCGGCGGCGGGAGCGGGCTCGGCCGGGGCGGGCGGCTCCAGCGGCAGCAGGTTGTCCGCCACCGCCACCAACTGCTGGGCCGTGCCGCCGTCTTCGGGCAGCTTGTACGGGCTGGGCCCGGACACCTGGACCAGCCCGGCGTTGGGCACCTCCGCCCGCGGCGCGGTGAAGGCCGAGCTGCCCGGCGTGGTGGGCAGTACGGTCTGGGCCGAGGCGCTGCCGGGGGCGGCCACCAGCAGCACGCCGGCGAGCAGTGCCGCGGCGGCCCCGACCGAGGCCAGCGCGTGGTCGTGCTCCGCCCGCTGGCGGCTGCCCGGCAGGGTGGTGCGCCGGGGCGTGGCGAGCGTGCGCAGCGGTGCGACGTGGGTGCGGACGGCGTCGTCGAGCCGGGGCTGCCAGGCCGCGGTCAGGGCCGCCGTGCGGGCGGCGAGCCGCTGCAGGGCCGGCCCCACGGGCGGTACGTCGGCGGCGAGCGTGCGCAGGGGCTCGACACGGGTGCGGACGGCGTGGCCGAGCCGGCGCAGGGCCGGCCCCACGGGCGGTACGTCGGACATCGGTGGCCGTGCCTCACTGGTCGTTCGGGGGCAGCACGAAAGGCCCGTTCGGGGCGTGCTGAGCGGGGGACCACTCAGGTGTAACCGGCACCGGACGGACTCCCAAACGGTGTGACGTACGACGCCGGGTAGTCGATGTGACGCCGACCGTCCGGTCCGGCCAAGTGCCGATCATGGGATCCGATCGCCCACGCCCGCTCCCGGGCGCCCAGCCCTCCCGTTCGCCCCCGCTACTACCGCCGGTCGTACCGGGTCGGGGGCCTGTGACCAGCACCACGCGTGGGCGGGGTTCGGCGGGCTCGGTCCGCATCGGTCCGCACCGCCGAGCGGCCCGGTCGACTGCGGGGCCATCGACGCACGGACGACGCCAGGAGCGAGGACCCCGGCACCAGTGACCGCCCGAGTGGGGCGGACCGCCGCTTCACCGCCCTGCGCGGCTGCGAGCACCGCCGTCGCCCTCGGCCCGATCGCCGCCGGTGTCGAGGCGGCGGCCGCCGCCCGACGAGGCACACCCCCGTCCGACGAGGCACACCCCCGCCCGACGAGGCACCGCGCCTGACGCGGCGTCGGCCTTCGGCGGTGCGTCCGGCCCTGCACAAGCGTCCGGCCCGCCCCCGCGCGGTGCGGGGACGGGCCGGACGTGGAGTTGTCAGAGCTGCCTGGTCACAGGCTGATCGCTACGGGCTCGATCAGTTGTCGACCGGGCGGACCCGGATCCAGGTCTCCAGGTAGTTCGAGGACTCGTTCTCGACCTCGATGCTGGTGCCGGTCTTCGGCACGTCGACACCGGAGTACGGGTTGTCCTTGGACCACCACGACTTCAGGTCGCTGAACTCGTCGACGCCCTTCGCCTTCGGGACGACGGTCTCGACGCCGGCCTTGTGCAGGGTCAGCGCGGGGACGCGGCGCGAGCCGAAGGTGGAGTCGAAGCCCTGCACGCGCGGACGCATCAGGGTGCCGTCGCTCCACTTGATCGGGGTCGGGTGCGAGTCGACCGGCAGGACCAGGCCGTGGCCCGGGTGGGCGCTGACGTTGTTGTCGGTCTGGGAGGTGTCCCAGTACCAGATCAGCAGACCGGGCTGGTACGCGTAGTGCTCGACCCAGCCCGGCTTGTCGGCGAAGCCGAAGTTGTACGGGCCGGTCTTCAGCGTCGCGTCGAACGACACGTACTGCTTGTTCTCCGCGATGTAGTACTGCGCGTAGTCCTTGGTGTACGAGCCGGCGAAGCGGGCGAAGCCGGTGGCGGCCCAGCCGTTGTCACCGTTCTCCACGTCGTCGCTGAACAGGGTGGCGCCGTCGGCGACCACCGCGATGTTGTCCAGCGCCAGGCCGCGGTAGTGCAGGCCGCCGTCGGTGGTGTTGTGGTACCGGAACTGGATCTTCTGGCCGGCGTACGCGTCCAGGTTGAACGACAGGTCGCCCCAGGTGGCGGCCAGGCCGTTCACGGCCGGACGGTTGTTCTCGCGCGGGAGCGCGGTGCCGTTCCAGGTGCCGTCCACGACGGTCCAGGTCTTGCCACCGTCGGTGGAGACCTCGCCGAAGGCGTAGTCGAAGTCCGGCTCCAGCTCGTACCAGGCCTTGGCGTTGATGCTGGCCTTGGTCTTGCCGGTCAGGTCGATGTCACGGGTGAGCGTGACGTTCAGGTTGTCGGCGCTGCCGCTCCACCACTCGTTGCCGCCCGCGAAGGGCTTGTTGATCTCGGTGGTGATGCTCTTCTTCGGCAGGTCGACGAGGAGCGCCTGCGGCAGGTCGGTGTTGTACTCCACCGGGCCGATGTGGTGCGTCGACTCGGTGCCGGCCTTGGCATGGTCGACCTTCAGCCAGCCGAGCTGGTACTTGCTCCAGGCGTCGAGGTCGTTCGGCATGTCGCCGATGCTGTTCTTGCCCTCACCGAGCCAGGAACCGGAGGACATCAGCGACCAGAAGCCGACCGAGTTGTCGATGCCCTTGCCGGCGGTGTCGTAGAGGTCCGGCAGACCGAGGTCGTGGCCGTACTCGTGGGCGAAGACGCCGAGGCCGCCGTTCTCCGGCTGCATCGTGTAGTCGCCGATCCAGAGACCGGAGTTGCCGACCTGGACGCCGCCGAGCTTGTTGCCCTCGGGGCCGGCCGAGCCGGTCAGGTTGCCGTAGACGTACGAGCGGTGCGCCCACAGGGCCTTGCTGCCCTGCTTGCCGCCACCGGCCGACTTGTCCTCGCCGGCGTGCACGATCTGGAAGTGGTCGATGTACCCGTCGGGCTGGTTGAAGTTCCCGTCGTGGTGCGAACCGTAACGGTCCCACTGGTCGTACTGGGCCAGCGTCGCCTTGACCTGGGCGTCGGTCTGACCCTTGGCCAGCTGGTCCTTGTACCAGATGTCCACGGCGTCGCGGATCAGGTCCTGCGCGCTGGCGCAGACGTTGGAGCCGCAGTAGTCCGAGCCGTACCGGGCCTCGTTCCACGGCACCCGGACCCAGTCCGAGACCACGCCGTCGACCGAGTAGCGGCCCGAGGACTGCTTCTCGTAGAAGGTCTTCAGCGAGGGCTTGTCCTTGGAGAAGTACAGGTCCTGGTAGTGCTGCTGGTTGTAGTCGGCCTGCCACGCGGTCGAGTTGTTGGTGGCCGGGTCCGGCTGCGCGATCTCGTTGTGCTTCGGGCCGGCCTCGCCGCCGTACTTGACCTTGCCGTCAGGCGTCTTGGTGGTGTTGTCCACCTGGTCGCCGAAGTCGACCAGGATGGTGAAGATCTTGTCCGTGCGCTCGCGGGCGAGCTCCACGTACTTGTCCTTGCCGAGCTTCACACTGGTGCTGCCGTTGTGCTGCTCGACCTGGGCGGTGCCGTTGAGCAGCTTCTCGGTGGCGGCCTTCTGCTCGGCCTCCACCTTCGCGGTCAGCGGGCCCGGGATGTTGTGCTCGGTGTTCTGGACGGCCTCGGCCGGGTCCTTCGGCACGGGGGCCGAGCCGGCCGCGACGGCGGTGGACGGGAACAGGCCCGCGCCGAGCGTGACTATGACCGCTGCGGCGGTGGCAGCCGCAGCGGTTCTCCTGGTGTTCTTCAACGTTGTGACGTCCTCCCCGACCGGGGCCAGCTCTTGGCCAAAGCCCGGCAAACCAAAATGAAAGACAGGTGGACGTCATTTGATACAAGCGTGCACAAAAAAGATAGACCTTGACCATGACATGGCCACGGCGCTATGCTCCGCGACTTCCCATCAGCTGACCATCTGTCAACCGTATGTTGATTAAACCTGCCTGAGAAATCGGCCGCACCCGTACCAACCAGGGCGGAGGCCGTCCGTCCCGTCCCGCCGCGGCACCGGGCGCGGAGGGGCGGAACGCACCGAGCCCCCGGCGCGGACGCCGGGGGCTCGGTTGCTGTGAAGTTGTCTGTTAAAAGTTGGCTACTTCGTCAGGTCCGGGCCGGACGAGGCGACCGCGGCCGGGGTGTCCGCGACGGCCGACTTCTCCTCGCCGCGGAACGTGAACTTGGCGCTCTTGCCCTCGCCGTCGACGTCGACGACGACGATGTGGCCGGCCCGCAGCTCACCGAAGAGGATCTTCTCGGAGAGGTGGTCCTCGATCTCGCGCTGGATGGTGCGGCGCAGCGGACGGGCACCCAGGATCGGGTCGTAGCCGCGCTTGGCCAGCAGCTTCTTGGCCTCGACGCTGAGCTCCAGGCCCATGTCCTTGTCCTTGAGCCGCTCGTCCACCTTGGCGATCATGAGGTCGACGATCTGGATGATGTCTTCCTCGGACAGCTGGTGGAACACCACGATGTCGTCGACTCGGTTCAGGAACTCGGGGCGGAAGTGCTGCTTGAGCTCCTCGCCGACCTTCGCCTTCATCCGCTCGTACCCGGTCTGGGTGTCACCCGTGGCCGCGAAGCCCAGGTTGAAGCCCTTGGAGATGTCCCGGGTGCCGAGGTTGGTCGTCATGATGATGACGGTGTTCTTGAAGTCGACCACGCGGCCCTGGGAGTCGGTCAGGCGACCGTCCTCCAGGATCTGCAGCAGCGAGTTGAAGATGTCCGGGTGGGCCTTCTCGACCTCGTCGAAGAGGACGACCGAGAACGGCTTGCGGCGGACCTTCTCGGTCAGCTGGCCGCCCTCCTCGTAGCCCACGTAGCCGGGCGGGGAGCCGAACAGCCGGGAGACGGTGTGCTTCTCGGAGAACTCGGACATGTCGAGCGCGATCAGCGCGTCCTCGTCGCCGAAGAGGAACTCCGCCAGCGTCTTGGACAGCTCGGTCTTACCGACACCGGACGGGCCGGCGAAGATGAACGAACCGCCGGGGCGCTTCGGGTCCTTGAGGCCCGCACGGGTGCGCCGGATGGCCTGGGAGAGCGCCTTGATGGCGTCCTTCTGGCCGATGACGCGCTTGTGCAGCTCGTCCTCCATGCGCAGGAGGCGCGAGGTCTCCTCCTCGGTCAGCTTGAAGACCGGGATGCCGGTGGCGGTGGCCAGGACCTCGGCGATGAGCTCCTCGTTGACCTCCGCGACGACGTCCATGTCGCCGGCCTTCCACTCCTTCTCGCGCTTGGCCTTGGCCTGCAGGAGCTGCTTCTCGTCGTCGCGCAGCGACGCGGCCTTCTCGAAGTCCTGCGCGTCGATCGCGCTCTCCTTCTCGCGGCGCACGTCGGCGATCTTCTCGTCGAACTCGCGCAGGTCCGGCGGCGCGGTCATCCGGCGGATGCGCATGCGCGAGCCCGCCTCGTCGATCAGGTCGATCGCCTTGTCCGGCAGGAAGCGGTCCGAGATGTACCGGTCGGCCAGGGTGGCGGCGGCGACCAGGGCGGCGTCCGTGATGGAGACCCGGTGGTGGGCCTCGTAGCGGTCGCGCAGACCCTTGAGGATCTCGATGGTGTGCGGCAGCGAGGGCTCCGCGACCTGGATCGGCTGGAAGCGGCGCTCCAGCGCGGCGTCCTTCTCCAGGTGCTTGCGGTACTCGTCCAGGGTGGTGGCACCGATGGTCTGCAGCTCGCCGCGGGCCAGCATCGGCTTGAGGATGCTGGCGGCGTCGATGGCGCCCTCGGCGGCGCCCGCGCCGACCAGGGTGTGCAGCTCGTCGATGAACAGGATGATGTCGCCGCGGGTGCGGATCTCCTTGAGGACCTTCTTCAGGCGCTCCTCGAAGTCACCGCGGTAGCGCGAGCCGGCCACCAGGGCGCCCAGGTCCAGCGTGTAGAGCTGCTTGTCCTTGAGCGTCTCCGGGACCTCGCCCTTGACGATCGCCTGCGCCAGGCCCTCGACCACGGCGGTCTTGCCGACGCCGGGCTCACCGATCAGCACCGGGTTGTTCTTGGTGCGGCGGGACAGCACCTGCATGACCCGCTCGATCTCCTTCTCGCGCCCGATGACCGGGTCGAGCTTGGCCTCGCGGGCGGCCTGGGTGAGGTTGCGGCCGAACTGGTCCAGGACCAGCGAGGTCGACGGGGTGCCCTCGGCGGGCCCGCCGGCCGTGGCCGACTCCTTGCCGCCGCTGGTCTGGTAACCGGAGAGCAGCTGGATGACCTGCTGGCGCACCCGGTTGAGGTCGGCACCCAGCTTGACCAGGACCTGGGCGGCGACGCCCTCGCCCTCGCGGATCAGGCCGAGCAGGATGTGCTCGGTGCCGATGTAGTTGTGGCCGAGCTGAAGGGCCTCGCGGAGCGACAGCTCCAGGACCTTCTTCGCCCGGGGGGTGAAGGGAATGTGACCGGACGGGGCCTGCTGGCCCTGGCCGATGATCTCCTCGACCTGCTGGCGAACGGCCTCAAGAGAAATCCCGAGGCTCTCCAGGGCCTTGGCGGCGACGCCCTCGCCCTCGTGGATCAGACCCAGGAGGATGTGCTCGGTGCCGATGTAGTTGTGGTTGAGCATCCGGGCTTCTTCCTGAGCCAGGACGACAACCCGCCGCGCGCGGTCGGTGAACCTCTCGAACATCGTTTATCGCTCCTCAGAGCGGTCGGGCAGTTCGGGGTCCGTCCCCGCCCTGTCCTTCCGCATGCTAGTCCCGCTCAGCGGCGCGGCCCACGGATTCACTCCCCGGTAGAGGAGCGAGATGCTGCACGACCAGCCGACACCAATCCCAACCTGATGCTGGGAATCGGTGTTCCCACTGGTGGGCCGGATGCACCGGAATCCGCTACGCCATCGGCGAACAAGCGCCGCCGGGGCGCGGTCGGACCCTCTCCGGCCGGTCGCGCATACTGCCCCTGGACGGGTGCAGAACCCGTCCACCTGCATTCATACCCGGTATCGGGGCGCTTCTCGCGCAGTTTCCGCGGTGGCGGTGTTCGCCTGGCGAGAAGTCGGGCCGCGGTGACGGTGGTTCAACGGCGGCCGGGGTGGTCGGTACGCCGTCCCGGGGTGTCCGCGTTACCGCTTCGCCCCTACAGCGTTGCACAGCTCGTGATTGTTCCGCCGCCCGAGCACCCGTCCCGGACGTCCCCCGGTGCCGCCGGTGCCGCGGCCGTGCCGGCACGCGCCGCGGGGCGCGGAGGAGAGTCCTCCGCGCCCCGCGCGTGTGTCGTCGGTGCCGTGCGCGACAGCCGGGGCCCCGCACCCGCTCCGGCGTGCCGGCGGCGCCGGGATCAGGACGCGTTGGCCTTGTCGTAGGCCTCGCGGACCGTGCTCGGCACGCGGCCGCGGTCGTTGACCTCCATGCCCTGCTCCTTGGCCCACGCGCGGACCTTCGCGGTGTCCGGAGCGCTGCCGGAGGGGCGCTGGGCCGAGGTGCGGCCCGGCCGGCGGGCGCCGGCGAGCCGGCCGCTCTGCTTGCGGCCCTTCTCCACGTACGGCGCCAGCAGCCCGCGGAGCTTGTCCGCGTTGGCGCTCTTCAGGTCGATCTCGTAGGCAACGCCGTCGAGCGCGAACGTCACCGTCTCGTCCGCCGAACCACCGTCGAGATCGTCTTCAAGAATGACCTGCACCCTCTGTGCCACGGGCTTCCCTTTCCGCTAAACGACCCATTGCCTAAGGAAAGGAAAGCGCCTTTCTCCGGAAAACACAAACCCTTGACCCGCGCGGAGCCCGCTCAGAGGTGCAGCAGCATGCGCGAGTTGCCCAGTGTGTTGGGCTTCACCCGCTCCAGGTCAAGGAACTCGGCGACGCCTTCATCGTACGAGCGGAGAAGTTCTTCATAGACGTCCGTAGCGATCGCCGCCGGGTCTGTCGTACCATCATCGGTTTCCTGGAGCTCCCCGATCTCGACGAAACCGTGTTTCGCGAAGAAGGGGACCTCGAACGTCAGGCAGAAAATCCGACGGACGCCGAGCCAGCGCGCGGTCTGCACCAGCTTCTCCAGCAGCAGGTGGCCGATCCCGAAGCCCTGGCAGACCGGGTCCACCGCGAGCGTCCTGACCTCGGCGAGGTCCTCCCACATCACGTGCAGGGCGCCGCAGGCCACCACCGCGCCGGTGTCGTCCCGTTCCGCGACCCAGAACTCCTGGACGGATTCGAACAGTGTGACAGTGGGCTTGTCCAGCAGAATGCCGTCGCGCGAGTAGGCGTCGATGAGCCTGCGTACTGCCCGCACGTCCGTGGTCCGTGCGCGGCGGATGGTGACCTCCATGGCGGGACGTTATCGCGTCGAGCCCGTCGCGGTCCCACCGGTATCCGGTCCGTCGGTATCCGGTTCGCCGGTATCCGGGCCGTCCGCGGCGGCGGAATCCGCTCCCGCCGGATCGGGCGGGAACAGGGCGGCGACCCGCAACGCGTCCCGGAGTGCCTCGCGCTGCTCGGGCGACATCAGCCCGAAGAAGTGCACCAGGGCCGCCGCCGGATTGTCACTGGTGGCCCAGGCGTCGTTCATCAGGGCCGCCGTGTACGCCTCGCGCGAGGAGACCGGTTCATATCGATAGGCCCGGCCGGCCCGCTCGCGGCGCAGCCAGCCCTTTCTGTGGAGCTTGTCCAGGACGGTCATCACCGTGGTGTACGCGATTTCGCGTTCCGCCTGCAGATCCAGGAGAACCTCGCGAACCGTCACCGGCCGGTTCCACTGCCACACCCGGGTCATGATGGCGTTCTCAAGTTCGCCGAGTTGCCGGACCATAGTGCGGCCAGGATAGGGAGTGAATGGGGCAAATCTTGTGAAGTGCGCCAAACCGGCGCGGGGGGGCCCCCCCCCCCGCGCCCGGCGTGCGGGTCCCGCGGGCGCCGCGGGGGGGGGGCGGCCGGGTAGCGCGCCGCCCCGCGGGCGGCCGCGCGCGCGCG
>NZ_JBHWBZ010000013.1:90241-120145 GCF_042735475.1 Kitasatospora sp. NPDC059577
CGCGCCACTCACGCTGAGACTCCCACACACGGCCCCCGACGCACGCCCGCGCTCGGGCGACGGGGGGCTCCCTGCGCGCCCGGGGGGGCCCCCGGCCCCCCCCCCGGGCCCGCTCGCGGGTCGCCCGGGGCCCGGGGGTCGTTCCGGGCCCCCGGGACGATCAGTCGAAGTCTTCCTTGGCCTTCTGGTTCCCGCCCTGGCTGCGGAAGATGGCCCGCACCAGGAACCCGAAACCGATCGCCATGACCAGCGGCGGCACGATCGCGCTGACGTAGTCCATCAGGTCACTCCTCCTCGGTCTTCTCCGCCGCCACGGCGGCGGCCTTCGGCTCCGGCTTGACCAGCGGGAAGAGCACGGTCTCCCGGATGTTCTTGCCGGTCAGCAGCATGATCAGGCGGTCCACGCCGAGGCCGAGGCCACCGGTCGGGGGCATCGCGTACTCCAGGGCGCGCAGGAAGTCCTCGTCCACCTGCATCGCCTCGACGTCGCCGCCGGCCGCCAGCAGGGACTGGGCGGTGAGGCGGGCGCGCTGCTCGACCGGGTCGACCAGCTCCGAGTAGGCGGTGCCGATCTCGGTGCCGAAGATCACCAGGTCCCACTTCTCGGCCACGCCCGGCACCGAGCGGTGCTGGCGGGTGAGCGGGGAGACCTCGGTCGGGTAGTCCTTGATGAAGGTCGGCCGGACGGCGTTCTCCTCCAGCAGGCGCTCGACCATCTCCAGCACGATCTGACCGTGGCCCCAGTCCTTCTCGAACGGGATGCCGTGCGCGGCGGCCAGCTTGCGCAGTTCCTCGACGGTGGTCTCCGGGGTGACCTCGGTGCCCAGGTGCGCGGAGACGCCCGGGTAGACGCTGACCTCTTCCCAGGGCTCGGCCAGGTCGATCTCGTGCTCCACGCCGTGCGCGTCCACGCCCTTGATCACCGTGGTGCCCAGCGCGTCCCGGGCCGCGTTGACGATCGTCTCGCGGATCAGCTCGGCCTGGGTGTCGTAGTCGCCGTAGGCCTCGTACGACTCCAGCGAGGTGAACTCCGGGTTGTGGGTGGAGTCGGCGCCCTCGTTGCGGAAGTTCCGGTTGATCTCGAAGACCTTCTCGGCGCCGCCGACCACCAGCCGCTTGAGGTACAGCTCGGGGGCGATGCGCATGTACAGGTCGATGTCGTACGCGTTGATGTGCGTCTTGAACGGACGCGCGTTGGCGCCGCCGTGCACCGGCTGCAGCATCGGGGTCTCGACCTCGATGTAGCCGCGGTCCTCGTAGGTGCGGCGGATCGAGCGGACCACGCGGCTGCGCAGGTGCAGGATCTCGCGGGCCTCGGGGTTGACGATCAGGTCCACGTAGCGCTGGCGGACCCGGGCCTCCGGGTCGGTCAGGCCCTTGTGCTTGTCCGGCAGCGGTCGCAGGCACTTGGCGGTGAGCTCCCAGCGGTCCACCATCACGGACAGCTCGCCGCGCTTGGAGGTGATCACCTCGCCCTCGACGCCGACCTGGTCGCCGAGGTCGATGTCGGACTTCCAGGCCGCCAGCCGCTCCGGGCCCAGCTTGTCCAGGGAGAACATCACCTGCAGGTCGCCGGTGCCGTCCCGCAGGGTGGCGAAGCACAGCTTGCCGCCGGTGCGGGAGAGGATCACCCGGCCGGTGATGCCGGCCCGCTCGCCGGTCGCGGTGTCCGGCTCCAGGTCCGGGTGCTTGGCACGCAGGTCCGCGATGGTGCTGGTGCGGGGGAATCCGACCGGGTACGGGTCGACGCCGGCCGCCCGGAGCCGGTCCAGCTTCTCGCGCCGGACGCGCATCTGCTCGGGAAGGTCGTCGGTCGCGGGAACAAGGCTCTGATCGCTCACCCCACAAGGGTAGCCAGCCACACACGGTGCTCCGCGCCGGGATTGGCCGTGAGGACGGAAACGGCGGTCCGGGCCGGAACGGCCGGAAGGGGGAGACCGGGTCGGCGGTCTCCCCCTTCCGGGCGGGCGGGGCGGCTCAGCCGGTCCCGGTGGCGAGCTCGATCTCCTCGGGGGCCTCGTCGGCGGGCGGGGCGGGCTGCGCCGGGGGCTTGGGGCGGCGCCCGAACAGCTCGGCCGGGGTGGGCATCCGGTGCGGGCGGGGCGGGGTCTTGGCGGCGGCGGGCTCGGCGGGCTGCTCCGGGCGGGAGTCGGTGCTGCTCATGGTGGTCCGTCCTCCTACAGGGGTGGGGTGACTGCTGGGGGGTGCGGCGGGGCTGGGTACGGCCACCAGGTGGCGGGGCTGGCCGGTGGCGAGGGCGAGGCGTTCGCGGACGGCGGCCTCGGCCAGCGCGTGGCAGCGCCCGGCCAGCCGCGAGCGGCGCGACCGTTCGCCGTGGCCGCAGGGCTGACGGGTCAGCCCGCGCAGTGCGGTGAGGTCCTCGGGCCCGGGCAGGTAGCCGTCCGACACCGCCTCCTCCAGCCGTTCCAGGTAGCCGGGCGCGCTGCCGGGCAGGGCGGAGCGGTAGCGGCCGAGGTCGGCGAGCAGGAAGGCGCGCAGTCGGCCGCCCTCCTGGACGGCCTCGTCGATCGCCTCGGTCAGACGCAGTGCGTCCTGGACGTCCTCCGCCCACAGCTCGGCGCCCGGTCCGGCGAAGGCCGGTCGGTCGGGCCCCTGGAAGTGGACGGGAACGGCGGGGTGCAGGGCTTGGGCGAGGGCTCGGCGCAGCACGCGGACTTCGTCGGCGCTGAAGGCCATGCCGCCGCGCGATCCGTGTGGCGTAGGCATGGGTTGACACTACGTGAGGAATATCCGATTTGTCGGTAACGTCGCGTGGAATTCCGCACGGTCGGGCCCGCCGGGAAAACCGTGCGCGGCACCTGTAACGCCACCCGGTGCACACCTGGTCATCCAAGTGGCGGGGGATGACGGGGGAGCACGGGGACGGGAGGCGGACCGGATGGAACCGGACGGGCGGCGGACGGCGGCGTGGGACCGGCGGGGGGACGAGGAGTTCCGGGCCTTCGCCGTCGCCCGGGCCCGCCCGCTCTACCGGTCCGCCTGCCTGCTCACCGGCGGGGACACCCACCTCGCCGAGGACCTGGTGCAGGAGGCGCTCGGACGGGTCTACACCCAGTGGCACCGCACCGCCTGGTTCGCCTCCAGGCCCCGGATCGACAACCCGGCCGGGTACGCGCACACCGTGCTGGTGCGGGCCTTCCTCTCGCACCGCGGCCGCCGCTCCAGCGACGAGCGCCCGATCGGGAGCGTTCCGGACGGGCCCGGCCCGCCGGACGACCCGGAACTGCGGCTGACCCTGGTGGACGCGCTCGGCCGGCTCGCCCCGCAGGACCGGGCGGTGCTGGTCCTGCGCTACTGGGAGGACCGCAGCGTCGAGGAGACCGCGGCGGTCCTGCAGAGCACCCCGGGTGCCGTCCGGACCCGGTCCCTGCGCGCCCCCGGACGACTCCGGAACCGGACGCGCGGCCGGGAACCGTCAGCGTCGCCGTGCCACCGGTCCTGCCGTCCGGACTGCCGGTCCCCGGGGAGCCCGCCCGCTGAGCGCCGCTCAGCTCGGGCGGTTGCGCTCGAAGACCAGGCGCAGGCCGATGAGGGTGAGCCAGGGCTCGTGGACGTCGATGGTGGTGGCCTCGCCGAGGACCAGCGGGGCCAGGCCGCCGGTGGCGATCACCTGGACGTCGTCCGGGTCCTTGGCGAGTTCGCGGGCCATCCGCTCGACCAGGCCGTCGACCTGGCCGGCGAAGCCGTAGAGGATGCCGGACTGCATGCCTTCGACGGTGTTCTTGCCGATCACGTTGCGCGGGCGGGCCAGCTCGATCTTGCGCAGCTGGGCGCCGCGGACGCCGAGGGCCTCGACGGAGATCTCGATCCCGGGGGCGATCGCGCCGCCGACGTAGTCGCCGCGCGCGTTGACGGCGTCGAAGGTGGTCGCGGTGCCGAAGTCGACCACGATGCACGGGCCGCCGTACAGGTGGTTGGCGGCCAGCGCGTTGACGATCCGGTCGGCGCCGACCTCCTTGGGGTTGTCCATCAGGACGTGCACCCCGGTCTTCACGCCGGGCTCCACGATCACCGCGGGGACGTCGCCGTAGTAGCGGCGGGTCACCTCGCGGAGCTCGTGGAGCACGGCGGGAACGGACGAGCAGATCGCCAGGCCCTCCACCGTGGCCTCCCGGACCGCGGCGTGGTTGCCCATCAACCCCTGCAGCAGTACGGCCAGTTCATCGGCCGTGCGGCGCGGATCGGTGGAGATCCGCCAGTGTTCCACCACTTCCTCGCCGTCGAACAGGCCGAGTGTGGTCTGGGTGTTGCCGACGTCGATGGTGAGGAGCACGGGGACGCTTTCTGCGAGTCGGGACAGGACTGCTCTCGACCTGACGGTCAGGCGCGCAGGTCCAGGCCGATGTCCAGGATCGGGGAGGAGTGCGTGAGCGCGCCCACGGCCAGGTAGTCGACACCAGTCTGGGCGACCTCGCGCGCGCCGGCCAGGGTCAGGCCGCCGGAAGCCTCCAGCTTCGCCCGGCCGGCCACCAGGGCGACGGCCTCCTTCAGCTGCCCGACGGTGAAGTTGTCCAGCAGGATCAGGTCCGCACCGGCCTCCAGGACCGGCTCGATCTGCGCCAGCTCGTCGACCTCGACCTCGACCGGAAGCTCCGGGTACGCGGCCCGGACGGCCCGGAAGGCCTCGGCCACGCCGCCGGCCGCGACCACGTGGTTGTCCTTCACCAGGGCGGCGTCGGACAGCGCCATCCGGTGGTTGGCGCCGCCGCCGCAGCGCACCGCGAACTTCTCCAGCGCGCGCAGGCCCGGGGTGGTCTTGCGGGTGTCCCGGACGACCGCGCCGGTGCCCTCCAGGGCGTCCGCCCAGGCGCGGGTCGCGGTGGCGATGCCGGACAGGTGGCAGAGCAGGTTGAGCGCGCTGCGCTCGGCGGTCAGCAGGTCGCGGGTGCGGGAGCGGACCGAGAGCAGCACCTGGCCGGCCTCCACCGCGTCGCCGTCCTCGACGTGCCGCTCGACCTCGAACTCCTCCTCGCAGACCAGCGAGAGGACCGCCTCGGCGACCCGCAGGCCGGCCACCACGCCCGCCTGGCGGGCGGTGAAGTCGGCGGTGGCGACGGCGTCGGCGGGCACGGTGGCGACCGAGGTGACGTCCTCGCCGCCGGCCAGGTCCTCGGCCAGCGCCAGGGTCGCGATGTCCTCGACCTCGACCGGGTCCAGCCCGGCCTGCTCCAGCAGCTCGGCCAGCTGCGGGTCCAGACCGGTCTCGTAGCCCTCGCCGTCCCCGCAGGCGCAGCCGTCGCCGCAGCCGCCCAGGTCGGCCAGGGGGAGTTCCTCGTGGGAGTGGGTCATGGTTCTACTGCTCCTCGGGGGTGCTGACGGGGTCGCCGGAGGCGGCGAGGGTGGTGATCAGGTGGCGTCGCCAGTGGGCGTCGTCGCGCTCGGGGAAGTCCTCGCGCCAGTGGCAGCCGCGGGTCTCCTCGCGCTGCGCGGCGGCCGCGACCAGCGCGGTGGCGACCAGCAGCAGGTTTGCGGCCTCCCAGGTCTCCACCCGGGGGTCGGCCGGCTTCTCCTCGGCCACGTGGAAGTGGGCCTGCTCGGCGAGGAGGGCGAGCCCGGCGGCGGTGTCGGCCATCGACGCGGCGGAGCGCAGGATGCCCGCGCCGCGCGACATCAGCCGCTGGATCTCGGCGCGCGCCTCGGACGGCGGCAGCGGGACGGGCCGCGCGGCGCGCACGCCGGCGACGTCGACCGCGCGCTCGGGCAGGTCGCCGGACCGGTGGCGGTCGGCCAGGTCGGCGGCGATCCGCTCGGCGAAGACCAGGCCCTCCAGCAGCGAGTTGGACGCCAGCCGGTTGGCGCCGTGCACGCCGGTGCAGGCGACCTCGCCGCACGCGTACAGGCCGGGGACGGTGGTGCGGCCGTGCCGGTCGGTGCGGATGCCGCCGGAGGCGAAGTGCGCGGCCGGAGCGATCGGGATCGGCTCGGTGACCGGGTCGATGCCGTTGGCGCGGCAGAAGGCGAGGATGGTCGGGAAGCGCTGCTCCCACATCTCGGGGCCGAAGTGCCGCCCGTCCAGGAACATGTGCTCGGCGCCCTGCTCCTGCATGCGCCGGGTGATCGCCTTGGCGACGATGTCGCGCGGGGCCAGTTCGGCCAGCTCGTGCTGCCCGACCATGAAGCGGACGCCGTCCGCGTCGACCAGGTGGGCGCCCTCGCCGCGGACCGCTTCGGAGACCAGCGGCTGCTGGCCCTCGGCCTCCGGGCCGAGCCAGAGCACGGTGGGGTGGAACTGGACGAACTCCAGGTCGGTGACGGCGGCGCCGGCCCGCAGTGCCAGGGCCACGCCGTCGCCGGTGGAGACCGCCGGGTTGGTGGTGGCGGAGAACACCTGGCCCATGCCGCCGGTGGCGAGCACCACCGCGCGGGCCCGGACGGCGCCGACGCCGTCGCGCTGGCCCTCGCCCATCACGTGCAGGGTCAGCCCGGCGGCGTGGCCGTCGGCGTCGGTCAGCAGGTCGAGGACGAGTGCGTGCTCGATCAGCTCGATGTCCGGGTCGGTGCGGACGGCGGCGACCAGGGCGCGCGATATCTCGGCGCCGGTCGCGTCCCCGCCCGCGTGGACGATCCGGCGGCGGTGGTGGCCGCCTTCGCGGGTCAGCAGGATCGCGCCGTCCTCGCCCCGGTCGAACAGGGCGCCGGTGGCGATCAGCCGGCGGACGGCGTCCGGGCCCTCGGTGACCAGGGTGCGGACGGCCTCCTCGTCGCAGACGCCGGCGCCGGCCACCAGGGTGTCGTCCAGGTGCTGCTCGGGAGTGTCCCCCTCGCCCAGGGCGGCGGCGACGCCGCCCTGGGCCCAGCGGGTCGAGCCCTCGTCCAGCATCGCCTTGGTGACCACCATGGCCCGCAGGCCGGCCTTGCGGACGTTGAGGGCGACGGTGAGACCGGCCACCCCGGAGCCGACCACGACCACGTCGGTGGTGGCGGTCCAACCGGGGGCCGGGGCGGTGAGGCGATGGGTAACGGACATGACTCAGTGGCTCCTTCAGCGTGTGGCCGTGGTGGCCGCGCCGTCCTCGTCACGGTACGCGCCCCCGGCCCGGCGGCCGGGAGGTGCCCCCACGTCACCGCGCAGCAGCCCGCTGCCCTCCGGTGCCTCGGCGGGGTCGCCGCCGAAGCCGGTGATCCGGTTCCGCTCGTCCACGAAGACGACCTTCGGCTCGTAGCCCTTGGCCTCGGCCGTGTCCATCTGCCCGTAGGCGATGAGGATGACCAGGTCGCCGGGGTGGACCAGACGGGCGGCGGCGCCGTTGATGCCGATCACGCCGGTGCCGCGCGGCCCGGCGATGGTGTAGGTCTCCAGCCGGGCGCCGTTGTTGATGTCGACGATGTGGACCAGCTCACCGGGGAGCAGGTCGGCGGCGTCGAGCAGGTCCTCGTCCACCGTGACCGAGCCGACGTAGTGCAGGTCGGCCTGGGTCACGGTGGCCCGGTGGATCTTGGACTTGAGCATGGTGCGGAGCAAGGGGGTCACGCCTCCTGTGAGTGCATGCCTGGGGCTGAGCTACCGAGTGTCAGCGGGTTTTCAGCGGACGATGATGCGGACGTTGTCGATCAGGCGGGTCGAGCCCACCTTCGCGGCGACGGCCAGCACCGCCTCGCCCTGGAAGTCGTCCGCCGCTTCGGAGAAGTCGTGCGGGTCGATCAGGGCGAGGTAGTCGAGGGTGACGCCCTCGGCGCCGTCCAGGACGGCCGAGGCGGCATCGCGGGCGGCCTTCGGGCCCTGCGCGGCGGCGTCCCGGCCGGCGAACAGGGCCTTGGACAGGGCCAGGGCGCGGGTGCGCTCCTCCTCCGAGAGGTAGCGGTTGCGCGAGGACAGCGCCAGGCCGTCCTCCGCGCGGGCGGTCGGCACGCCGACGATCTCGACGTCGAAGTCCAGGTCGGCGACCATCCGCTGGATGACCGCCAGCTGCTGGGCGTCCTTCTCGCCGAAGAAGGCGAAGTCCGGGTCGGTGATGTGCAGCAGCTTGGCGACCACGGTCAGCACGCCGTCGAAGTGGCCGGGGCGGGTGGCGCCCTCGAAGCGCTCGCCCATCGGTCCGGCCACCAGGCGCACCTGCGGCTCGCCGTTGGGGTAGACCTCCTCGACGGACGGCGCGAAGACCACGTCGGCGCCGTTCTCCTCGGCCAGCTTCACGTCGTCGTCGAGGCTGCGGGGGTAGCGCTCCAGGTCCTCGCCCGCGCCGAACTGCAGCGGGTTGACGAAGACGGTCACCGCGACCCGGCCGTCCCGGCCGACCTGCTTGCGGGCGGCCCGGATCAGCGCGGCGTGGCCCTCGTGCAGCGCGCCCATGGTCATCACGACGGCGTTGTCCACGGGCTGCTCGTCCGGCCAGAAGGCGGCCTCGAAGTCGTCCACGGTGCGGGTGACGACGGCCCGGTGGACCTTCGGCGTCCGCTGGGGCTTGTTCGGCTGCTTGCCGCGTGCCATCAGGGCGTCTCCTCGTTCAGTACGTCCAGCAGCGCCGCCGCTGTCGTTTCGTCGATCGTTCCGTTGGCGAGCGCCCGCTGCGCGGTGGCGCGGGCCATCGCGCGGTACGCCGCCGGGATGTCGGGGGACACCGTACTGAGCTGCGCCAGGTGGCGCCGAACGGTGCCCGCGTCGCCCCGGGCGACCGGGCCGGTGAGGGCCGCGTCGCCGGAGCGCAGACTGTTGTCCAGGGCGGCGCCCAGCAGCGGGCCGAGCATCCGGCCGGGCTCGGCGACGCCGGCCGTGCGCAGCAGCTCCATCGCCTGGGCGACCAGGGTGACCAGGTGGTTCGCGCCGTGCGCGAGGGCGGTGTGGTAGCGCGGGCGGACCTCCTCGGGCACCCACTCGGGCTCGCCGCCCATCTCCACCACGAGCGCCTCGGCGACCGGCCGCAGCTCGTCGGGCGCGGTCACCCCGAACGGGCAGCCGGCCAGCCGGTCCAGGTCGACCGAGGTGCCGGTGAAGGTCATCGCCGGGTGCAGGGCCAGTGGCAGTGCCCCGGCCCGGGTGGCGGGCTCCAGGACGGCGACGCCGTGCGCGCCGGAGGTGTGCACGACCAGCTGGCCGGGGCGGACGGCGCCGGTGGCGGCCAGTCCGGCCACCAGGTCGGCCAGCGCGTCGTCCGGGACGGTCAGCAGGACCAGGTCGGCGGCGGCCAGCACCTGCGGCGGGGTGACGATCCGCACGCCCGGCAGCAGCGCCTCGGCGCGCCGGCGGGAGGTGGCGGACACCCCGGAGGCGGCGACCACGGTGTGCCCGGCGAGCTGCAGCGCGGCGCCCAGCGCCGGGCCGACCCGGCCGGTGCCGACCACGCCGACGGCGAGCCGGGCCGGACGGTTGCCCGGATCGCCCGGATCACCGAAGGCGGCGCCGCCGAGACCGTCGGCGAACGGAGCGAACTCGCCGGAGTCGGCGAAGTCGGACGGATCCACGCATCCACCCTTGTCCTGTGTGGCCGTTCCGGTCCGCTCGTCGGGTACCGGACGTACGGGCCCAGTCTACGGTCGGCGCCCGGACGCCGAACCGGCTCAGTCCGTGGCCCCGGCCCGGATCAGCCCGGCCTCGTACGCCAGCACCACGGCCTGGACCCGGTCGCGCAGGCCGAGCTTGGCCAGGATCCGGCCGACGTGGGTCTTCACGGTCGCCTCGGAGAGCACCAGCCGGGCCGCGATCTCGCCGTTCGACAGGCCCTGGGCGACCAGTAGGAACACCTCGCGCTCGCGCTCGGTCAGCGGGCCGAGGACGTCCGAGCCGGGCGCGCTCTGCGGGGTGGGCAGCACCTCGGCGAAGCGGTCGATCATCCGGCGGGTGGTGGTCGGGGCGACCACCGCGTCACCGCCGTGCACCGCCCGGATCGCGGCCACCAGCTCGGTCGGCGGGACGTCCTTCAGCAGGAAGCCGCTGGCGCCGGCCTTGAGCGCGGCGAAGGCGTACTCGTCGAGGTCGAAGGTGGTGAGGATCAGCACGTGCGGGGCGTCCGGCAGCGGACTGCCGTCCTCGGCCAGGCAGATCCGGCGGGTCGCCTGCACGCCGTCCAGGCGTGGCATCCGGACGTCCATCAGGATCACGTCCACCGCGGTGTGCCGCAGCTGCTCCAGGGCCTGCGCGCCGTCGCCGGCCTCGGCGGCGATCTCGATGTCGCCCTGCGACTGCAGGATCATCCGGAACCCGGTGCGCAGCAGTTCCTGGTCGTCGACGAGCATCACGCGGATGGTCAAGGTGGCTCCTAGGGGGAGGGGCGGAGGATCAGTGTGCGGCCTTGAGCGGCAGGACGGCGCGGATCCGGAAGCCGCCGCCGGGGCGGGGGCCCACGTCGAGGCTGCCGCTGACCATGCCGACCCGCTCGCGCATGCCGATCAGGCCGTGGCCGAGACCGTCCGTGCCGCCGGAGGCCAGCTGTTCGTCGGTGCTGCCGCGCCCGTCGTCCTCCACCAGCACGGCCAGCTCGCGCTCGCCGAAGTCGACCGCGACCCGGGCGTGCACGTCGGGGCCGCCGTGCTTGCGGACGTTGGTGAGCGCCTCCTGGACGATCCGGTAGACCGTCAGCTCGACCCCGCGCGGCAGCTCGCGCGGGTGCCCGGAGGTCGCGTAGTCCACCTGCAGCCCGGCCGTGCGGACCTGCTCCAGCAGCTCCGGCAGTTCCTCCACGCCCGGCTGGGGCACGTACTCCTCGGCGGTGTCGGAGGTGCGCAGCACGCCCAGCAGGCGGCGCATCTCGACCAGCGCCTGGCGGCCGGTGGAGGCGATCGTGCCGAGCGCCTCCTTCGCCTGCTGCGGGGAGTTGTCGAGGACGTAGGCGGCGCCGTCGGCCTGGACGATCATCACCGAGACGTTGTGCGCGACCACGTCGTGCAGCTCGCGGGCGATCCGGGCCCGCTCGGCGGCGACCGCCACCTTGGACTGGGCGTCCCGCTCGCGCTCCAGCCGGGCGGCGCGGTCCTCCAGCTCGGTCAGGTAGGCGCGGCGCACCCGGGTCAGCCGGCCCCAGGCCCAGCAGAGGATGAACGGCGTGCTCATCAGCAGCATGATCATCGCTGCTTCGCCGGGGTTGTACGAGTGCGAGACGTAGTGGTTGGCGCTCTCGCGCACCGTCTTCATCGGGTGCATCTGCCAGAACACCAGCGGCCCGGCGGACAGCCCGGCGGTCAGTGCCAGCCGGGAGGTCCACTTCTGCCCGAAGGCGGCGCCGGTGTAGGCGAAGACCAGGTAGGCGATCGAGGAGCCGCCCGGTTCGACGTCGGCCAGCACCTGGCTGACGCCGAGCCCGGTGGCGGCGGCGACCGTCACGTCCGGGTAGCGCCGGCGGACGACCATCAGCGCGGGCAGCACCAGCGCGACCAGGACGTCGGCGTCGAAGCGCCACCCGTCGTCGGGGAGGTTGTCGTTCGGCAGCAGGCCGATGAGGAGCACGATCGCCGCCCAGGCGGCGTCGACCACCATGGGGTGACGGCGGAGCCAGGCGTTGAGTCGATGCACGTGTCCAGCGTAGGCAGTCGCTCCGTGTGTCCAGGTCCGCCGGTAGGGCGATCCGTCCTACTCCGTAGGTCGGAGACGCGCCGGCACCGATTGGGAGGGCCTGCGACCGGCGGGTAGCGTCCGGCCCCATGACTTGGATGCGGTGGGCGCCCGCCATGGAACAGGCCCTGTACGACCCCGAACGGGGCTTCTACCGCAGGCCGGAGGGCCCCGCCGGGCACTTCCGCACCTCCGTGCACGCCTCGCCGAGGTTCGCCCGCGCGGTGGCCCGACTGCTCCTCGACGTCGACGCGGCCCTCGGTCGTCCGGAGGAGCTGGCGTTCGTCGACGTCGGGGCCGGGCGGGGGGAACTCCTCAGGGGCGTGCTGGCCGAGCTGCCCGCCGAAGTGCTGGCGCGGCTGCGCCCGTACGGCGTGGAGATCGCGCGGCGCCCGGCCGGGCTCCCGTCCACAGCCCTGTGGACGGACGAGCCGCCGCGCGGCGTGACCGGACTGCTGTTCGCCAACGAGTGGCTGGACAACGTGCCGCTGGACGCCGGGGAGGTCGACGAGGACGGGGTGCTGCGCTACGTCGAGGTGGACACCGGGACCGGTGCGCTGCGGCCGGGCGCGGAGGTGTCGGCGGCGGACGCGGCCTGGGCCGGGCGGTGGTGGCCGGTCTCCGGGCCCGGGGACGCGGTGGAGTTCGGCGGTCCCCGGGACGCCGCCTGGGCGCGGGCCGTCGCCGGGCTGGAGCGCGGTCTGGCCGTGGCGGTCGACTACGGGCACACGGCCGGGCGGCGGCCGCCGTTCGGTACTTTCACCGGCTTCCGGGACGGCCGGGAGGTGGCCCCGGTGCCGGACGGCTCCTGCGACGTCACCGCGCACGTGGCCCTGGACTCCGTCGCCGTGCCCGGTCTCCACAGCCTGTGGACGACGCAGCGGGAGGCGCTGCGCGCGCTCGGCGTGAGCGGCGGCCGGCCCCCGCTCGCCCTCGCCTCCACCGACCCGGCGGGCTACCTGCGGGCGCTGAGCGGGGCGGGGGAGGGGGCCGAGCTGACCGACCCGGGCGGGCTGGGCGGTTTCGGGTGGCTGGTCCAGGCCGTTCGCATTCCGGTACCGGCGAGCCTGGACACCCTGCCGGGATGGCAGACTCTGGAGGCATGAGGGAGACCACGGTCGGCATCGGGGCGGGAGCCGAGAACTTCAGCGGTACGGCGGGCACCACCGACATGGTGCTCAACATCGGCCCGCAGCACCCGGCCACGCACGGCGTGCTGCGGCTGCGCCTGCTGCTCGACGGTGAGCGCATCGTCTCCGCCGAGCCGGTGATCGGCTACATGCACCGGGGCGCGGAGAAGCTGTTCGAGGCCCGTGACTACCGGCAGATCATCATGCTGGCCAACCGGCACGACTGGCTCTCCGCCTTCTCCAACGAACTCGGCGTCGTCCTCGGCGTCGAGCGGATGCTCGGCATGGAGGTCCCCGAGCGGGCCGTGTGGATCCGCACCCTGCTCGCCGAGCTCAACCGGGTGCTCAACCACCTGATGTTCCTCGGCTCGTACCCGCTGGAACTCGGCGGGATCACCCCGATCTTCCACGCCTTCACCGGCCGCGAGGACCTCCAGCACGTCCTGGAGGAGGCCTCCGGCGGCCGGATGCACTACATGTTCAACCGGGTCGGCGGCCTCAAGGAGGACCTCCCGGCCGGCTGGCTCGGCCGCGTCCGCGCCGCCGTCGCCACCGTCCGCTCGCACATGCCGGTGTTCGAGGACCTCGTCCTCGGCAACGAGATCTTCCGCGCCCGCACCGCCGGCGTCGGCGTCCTCACCCGGGCGCAGGCCGAGGCGTACGGGGTCAGCGGCCCGATCGCCCGGGCCAGCGGCCTCGACCTCGACCTGCGCCGCGACGAGCCCTACCTCGCGTACGACACCGAGGAACTGCGGCAAGTCCTCACCGTCGTCACCCGCGACGAGGGCGACTGCCTCGCCCGCTTCGAATGCCTGCTGGAGCAGACCCTCAACTCGCTGGACCTCGCCGACGCCTGCCTCGACAAGCTCGCCACCCTGCCGCCCGGCCCCGTCAACCAGCGGCTGCCCAAGGTGCTCAAGGCACCCGAGGGCAGCACCTACGCCTGGACCGAGAACCCGCTCGGGATCAACGGCTACTACCTGGTCTCGCGGGGCGACAAGACGCCGTGGCGGCTCAAGCTGCGCTCGGCGTCCTTCAACAACATCCAGGCGCTGACCGAACTGCTGCCGGGGACGCTGGTGGCGGACATGGTCGCGATCCTGGGGTCGATGTTCTTCGTGGTCGGGGACATCGACAAGTAGGCCCGGGGCCGCGGCCCCGCTCGGGCCGGGCCCCGCCGGACCCGGCCGGACCGGGGCTCAGCCCTTCTTCTTCGGCTTCGCCGGGTCGGCCGGGTGCGGGGCGATCCTGCGGTCGCCCTTGGTGGCGATCCGCTCCTCGCACAGGCGGGCCAGCACGTCGTAGGCCGCCCTGCCCATCAGTTCGGTGAGCTCCGGGCGGTAGCTGACGTACACCGCGTCCGCGCCCTGGTGGGCCGCCGGAGCGCCGGTGCACCACCAGTGCAGGTCGTGGCCGCCCGGGCCCCAGCCGCGGCGGTCGTACTCGCCGATCGAGACCTGGAGGTAGCGGGTGTCGTCCGGGCGGTCGATCCAGTCGTAGGTGCGGCGGACCGGCAGCTGCCAGCAGACGTCCGGCTTGGTCTCCAGCGGCTCACGGCCCTCCCGGAGCGCGAGCGCGTGCAGCGCGCAGCCGGCGCCGCCCGCGAAGTCCGGGCTGTTCACGAAGATGCAGGCGCCGTTGACCCGGCGGGTCTGGCGGTCACCGTCCTCGTCCAGCATGGTGATGCCGCCGTCCGAGACCAGCCGGCCCTTGGCGTCGGTGCCCTGCGGGAAGTTCTCCCACAGCTCGGGCGTCAGCCGTGCCGCGTGGCCCAGGACGCGCTTCTCGTCGTCCTCGTCCGAGTAGTGGGCGCCCAGCGTGCAGCAGCCGTCCGACTCGCCGCGGCCCTCGCGGATGCCGTGGCAGCCCTGGCCGAAGACGCAGGACCAGCGCGAGGTCAGCCAGGTGAGGTCGCAGCGGAAGACCTGCTCCTCGTCGGCGGGGTCGGCGAACTCGACCCAGGCGCGCGGGAAGTCGAGCGGGACCTCGTCACGCGGGATCTCGCGGCGCAGGGTCGGCATCGCGAGGTCGACGGGGGCGGGGGAGGCCTTCGGCTTCGCCTTGGCCTTCTTCTTGGACGTTTCTGCTGGTGCCACCCGGCAAGGGTAGAGCTTCCGCGGGCGTGGTGACGGGCCCGAGGGGCGTGGCGGCGGATTCGGGGCCGCCGGCGCTCGGGGGCGGGAGCCGGGCCCGATCCGGGGTGAAGGCGGGGTGAAGGAGGTCCGTCGTGCGCTGCGGGCGGGCCCGGGACCGTGCCCAGGATGGCGGCCGATCCGCTACGGGGAGGTACGGGATGGCAGACGGCAGGACCGGGGCGTCCGACCGGGCGGGTGGGCGGTTCGTCCTCAAGCCGTGGGAACCGCACGGCGAGGGGCGGGAGTTCGAGAAACCCGGCGGCGAACTGGCGAAGGCCGTTGCCGCCTGGAACGGGACCTCGGCGCGCTCGGCACCCCCTGGGGGACGGACCGGCCGGGCAGCGGCTTCGCCGCCGCGTACGGCCCGGCGCGCGGCGGACTCGTCGGCGGACTGCGGGGGCTGGCCGGCGGGGTCGGGAAGGTCGGGACCGGGCTGCACGCGATGGCCGAGCGGACCACGGACACGGACACCTCGGCGGCGAGCGGCTTCGGCGCCGAGGCCGGGAACGGGGTGACGGCCGTCGCCGCGGTCCATCCCACGACAGGGGCAACCCCGGGGGCGGCGCCCGCCGTCCCCAAGGACATGTCGGTCTGACGGACCCGGCCCGGAGGGGGAAGCACGTGTCCCGGAAACTGCCCGAGGAACTGGTCCCGGTCCTGGCCAGGACCGGCCACCCGTGGCCGCAGGCCGACGAGGAGGGCCTGCGCAGGGCGGCCGGGGTCTGGCGGGAGTTCGGCACGGAGGCCGACCGCCTCACCCGCCGCTGCGGCGAGTCGGTCCGGCGCGTCACCGCCGACAACTCCGGCTGCGCCGTCGAGGCCTTCGGCGCGTACTGGCAGACCTGCAGCGGCGCCGACAAGGGACACCTGGACGACGCGCACACCGCCGTCGGGCTGGTCGCCGGCGCCTTTCCCGCACGGGTGGAGGTGGATCCGCTGACCGGTGAGCGGCGGGCGCCCGAGGAGGTGGGGGCGGCCTGTGCCGTGGTGGACCGGGGGAGCGGACGGTTCACGGTGTGGCCCTCGGTACCGGTGGACGAAGTGGTCGGGCTGTACCGGGACTTCGTCGGTGCGGGCGGGTACGACCCGGCCCGGCCGCCGACGACCGGGCGGGGTGCCCGCGCCGAACTGACGTACCGGGACGGCTCGGGCGAGGAGCGGTCGTTGGCGCTGCGGTCGGCGCCGGGCCTGCCGCATCCGGCCCTGCGCGGTTGGTGGTGGCTGCGCGAACAGGGGGTGGCGGCCGAGGAGGTGCGGGCCGTCCGGACCGATCTGCGGCCGGGGGCGCTGCCCGGCGGCTACTGGGCCCACGCGCTGGCCGCCGAACTGCCGCACGTCCGGATCGACTTCGAGCTTCCGTACGGTCCGCGGTTCGACCACCGCGCCGCCGCCGTGCGGGCGTTGCCCGTGCCCGCGGACGGTCCGGCGCGCAACCGGGTGCCGTTCCCCCGGCCGGTGCGGGACGCGCCGGCCGAGCCCGACGCGGTGCTCGCCGCGCGGCTCGCGGAGCGGTTCGGCCCGGCGGGGGTGCGGCGTTTCGACCGGGCGGACGTGGTGCGGACCGAACTGCCCGGGGAGGCGGCCGCGTTGCTGCTGGCGGTGGGAGTGCCGAAGGTCGTGCCGGGATTCTTCGCCCTGCACCACCCCCGTGCGGAGGCGATCGCCGACGGCACCCGGCCGGGCGCCGTGCTGCCGCCGCTGGCCGGGTACCTCGACGACCTCGGCCGCGGTACCCGGGTGGCCGAGCGGGAGCGTTCGGCCCTCGCCGGGCAGCTGGTGCTGGGAACGGACGGCTGGGCGCCGGTGGCCCTCGACGCGACGGACGGTACCGTCCGCGCGGTGGATCCGGACCGTGCGACGGCCCGCCACTGCAACGCGGACCTGAGGGCCTTCGTCCGCTGTCCGGAGGTGTTCGCCGGCTGGTGGCCCGGGCTGCGAGGGCTCGACCCGGTGGCCGCGGGCGGGGCGGTGGACGGCCTGCAGCGCGCCCTGGCCGAGGTGGACGGCACGGTCTTCGCCGATCCCGAGAACTGGTGGGCCGTCATCGTGGAGCAGTTGTGGGACGGCCTGCTGTGACGCGGCTCACGGTGCCGGGCCCCCGGGTCCGGCCGTGACCGGCCGCCCGCCCCGGACCAGCGCGAATACGGTCGCAACCCCCCTCGCCCGGGTCCGCATCGCGTAGCGTGGAGAGTTATGCGACTCGGTGTTCTCGACGTAGGTTCCAACACGGTCCACTTCCTCGTGGTGGACGCCCACCCGGGCGCTGCTCCGCTGCCCGCTTACTCCCACAAGGCCGAGCTGCGACTGGCCGAGCTGCTGGACTCGGACGGTGCGATAAGCGGGGCCGGTGTCGAGCGGCTGGTCGGCCACGTCGCGTCCTCGCTGCGGGTCGCCGAGGACAAGGGCGTCGTCGACATCCTGCCGTTCGCCACCTCGGCCGTGCGCGAGGCCACGAACGGCGAGGAGGTGCTGCGCCGGGTGGCTGCCGAGACGGGTGTCGAGCTGCGGGTGCTCTCCGGTCAGGACGAGGCCCGGCTCACCTTCCTGGCCGTCCGCCGCTGGTTCGGCTGGTCGTCCGGCCGGCTGCTCAACCTGGACATCGGCGGCGGCTCGCTGGAGATCGCCTGCGGCCTGGACGAGCAGCCCGACGTCGCGTGTTCGCTGCCGCTGGGCGCGGGCCGGCTGACCGCCCGCTGGCTGCCCGGGGACGTCGCCGACCCCGACGGGCTGCGCGAGCTGAGACGCCACATCCGGGCCGAGATGGGCACCGTGGTCGGCGAGGTCTCCCGGCTCGGGTCGCCGCAGCACGCCGTCGCCACCTCCAAGACCTTCAAGCAGCTGGCCCGGATGACCGGCGCTGCGCCCGCCGACGCCGGCCCGTACGCCGACCGCCGGCTCACCCGCAGCGGGCTGGCGGCCTGGCTGCCCCGGCTGTCCACGATGACCGTCGCCGAGCGCGCGCAGATCCCCGGCGTCTCCGAGGGCCGGGCCAAGCAGCTGCTGGCCGGCGCACTGGTCGCCGACGCCGCGATGGACCTGTTCGGTCTGGACGAGCTGGACGTCTGTCCGTGGGCGCTGCGCGAGGGCATCATCCTGCGCCGCCTGGACACCATGGACAGCCCCGCCGACCGGCGCCGACCCGCGCTCGCTCCGTAGGACGGCGTCCCGTTCGGAGCGCGCTCCGCTTACGCTGTCTCCCGTGGTGCAACCAGCGGGCGAGGACGGGACGCGGGAGGGCCGCGCTCCCGGGGACGGGCAGCCGCGGCCGGACGACCCGCGCCGCCGGCTCGGCAAGGCGGTCAAGGGCGCCACCGCCGCGCAGGCCGCCAAGGCCGTCCAGGCGGCCCAGCGCACCGCGAAGAGGGCCACGGCGAAGAAGACCGCCGCGAAGGAGGCCGCCGCCCCGGAGCGCACCGCGGGGAAGGCCGTCCCGAAGGGCGCCGCAGACGACACTCCGACAGCGGCCACGGCGAAGCGCACCGCCACCGGGGGACCGTCGACGAAGAAGGCCGCCGACAAGGCCGCGACGCCACCCGCCGGCAAGCCCACGACGACACCCACGACGCCGCCTGCGACGCCCGCCCGGGCCGCCGCCCCCCGCAGGGCCGCCGCCAAGGCCGCGCCGAAGGAGACCCGCACCGCCCGGGCCGCCGGCGCCGCGAAGGCCGCCGTCCAGTCGGTGCGCTCGGTCAAGGCCGCTCGCCGGGACGCCGCCCGCCCGCCGCTGCTGCGCACCACCGACCGGCTGGTGCTCCCCCAGCACCCGGCCCTGCACATCCCCGAGACCAAGGTGGTCCTGTCCACCGCCTCGGTGTACCCGGCGAGCACCGCCGTCGCCTTCGAGCTGGCGGCCAGGCTCGGCTACGACGGGGTCGAGGTGATGGTCTGGAACGACCCGGTCAGCCAGGACATCGACGCCCTGCGCCGGCTCTCGGACGCCCACCGGATGCCGATCCTGGCCGTGCACGCGCCCTGCCTGCTGATCACCCAGCGGGTGTGGACCACCGACCCGTGGACCAAGCTGGTCCGGGCCAGGGCGGCGGCGGAGAAGCTCGGTGCGAGCGCGGTCGTCGTCCACCCGCCGTTCCGCTGGCAGCGGCAGTACGCCCGGGACTTCGTCGAGGGCATCGACCGGATGGCGGGCGAGACCGACGTCCGCTTCGCCGTCGAGAACATGTACCCGTGGCGGTACCGCGACCGCGAGGTGCTGGCGTACGCGCCCGGCTGGGACGTCACGGACGAGGAGTACCGGCACTTCACCATCGACCTGTCGCACGTCGCCACCTCCCGGATCGACACCTTCGCCATGGTCGAGCGGATGGGCGACCGGCTCGCCCACGTGCACCTGGCGGACGGCAGCGGCTCCGGCAAGGACGAGCACCTGATCCCCGGCCGCGGCAAGCAGCCGTGCGCCGAGCTGCTGGAGCACCTGGCCCGCACCGGCTTCGACGGTCACGTGGTGCTGGAGGTCAACACCCGCCGTGCGGCGTCGCCCGCCGAACGTGAGGCCGATCTGGCCGAGGCGCTGGCCTTCACCCGCCTGCACCTGGCGACCCCCTCGCACGTACGCTGACCGTCGTGCCCGGGGCGCGCCGGAGCGCCGGACGGCCGTACCGAGGGGGAGAAGTGACGAACGGTCGGAAATTCAGCGAACTTCGCAACTTCCGTGAGCTCGCCGGGAGCTTCGGCTCCGTGGCGGCCGAGTACGACCGCGGCCGCCCCGGCTACCCGGACCAGCTGTTCGACGAGTTGGAACGCCTCTGGGGCCGCGGTCTGAAGGGCGCCGGGGTCCTGGACGTCGGCGCGGGCACCGGCATCGCCACCCGGCTGCTGGCCGCCCGCGGCGCGGACGTCATCGCCGTCGAGCCCTCGGCCGGGATGGCCGAGCGGTTCCGGGCCGTCTCACCGCAGGTCCCGCTGGTCCGGGCGGGCGGCGACGACCTGCCCTTCCACGACGACTCCGCGGACCTGATCACCTACGCGCAGGCCTTCCACTGGACGCGGCCCGAGCAGTCCCTGCCCGAGGCGATCCGGGTGCTGCGGCCCGGCGGCGCGCTCGCCACCTGGTGGAACATCTTCGACGACGGCGTCCCGTGGGTCCGCGCCCGGGACGAGCGGCTGTCCGCCACGCTCTCCGGCCGCTACCACGGCTACGGCCGGGTCGACGAGCTGACCGCTCCCTTCGCTGCCGCCGGGCTGGCGGTCTCCCGCGTCAAGCTGGGCTGGCAGCGGCAGGTCCCGGTGGAGCAGGTGGTCGACAACCTCACCTCCCGTTCCTTCTTCGCCTCGCTGGACCCCGAGCGGCGCGAGCCGCTGCTGGCCGCCGAACGCGCGGCGCTGCTCGCCGAGTTCCCGGACGGGCAGGTGGTCGAGCCGTACGTCCTGGACCTCACGGTGGCCACCACCGGGGAGTGATGCCGCGGGGCGCGGGGCCCTCCGCCGCCTGACCGCATCGCGGACGGCCCGTCCGCCGGGCGGACGGCGGGCGTAGGCTCGGTAGCCACAGCGGCCCCCGTACCCTCCTGGCGGCGGGGCGCCGAGGAGAGCCCCGAAGGAGTGGAGCACAGTGCCCGAGCTGAGGTCCCGTACGGTCACCCACGGTCGCAACATGGCAGGCGCCCGGGCGCTTCTCCGGGCCGCCGGCGTAGCCCGCGAGGACTTCGGCAAGCCGATCATCGCGGTCGCCAACTCCTTCACCGAGTTCGTCCCGGGCCACACCCACCTCCAGCCGGTCGGCCGGATCGTGTCCGAGGCGATCAAGCAGGCGGGCGGCATCCCGCGCGAGTTCAACACCATCGCCGTGGACGACGGCATCGCGATGGGCCACGGCGGCATGCTCTACTCCCTGCCCTCGCGCGACCTGATCGCCGACTCGGTCGAGTACATGGTCAACGCGCACTGCGCCGACGCCCTGATCTGCATCTCCAACTGCGACAAGATCACCCCGGGCATGCTGATGGCCGCGCTGCGCCTGAACATCCCGACCGTCTTCGTCTCCGGCGGTCCGATGGAGGCCGGCAAGGCCACCCTGGTCGACGGCACCGTGCGCAAGCTCGACCTGGTCGACGCGATCTCGCAGGCCGTGAACGAGAACGTCTCCGACGAGGACATCGCGATCATCGAGGAGAACGCCTGTCCGACCTGCGGCTCGTGCTCCGGCATGTTCACCGCCAACTCGATGAACTGCCTGACCGAGGCCATCGGTCTCTCGCTGCCCGGCAACGGCTCGGTGCTCGCCACCCACACCGCCCGCCGGGCGTTGTACGAGAACGCCGGCCGGACCGTCGTCGAGATCACGAACCGCCACTACGGCCGGGACGACGCCTCGGTGCTGCCCCGCGCGATCGCCACCCGCGCCGCGTTCGAGAACGCCATGGCCCTGGACATCGCCATGGGCGGCTCGACCAACACGATCCTGCACCTGCTCGCCGCCGCCCAGGAGGCCGAGCTGGACTTCGACCAGCGGGCCATCGACGCGGTCTCCCGCAAGGTCCCCTGCCTGTCCAAGGTCGCGCCCAACGGCTCGTACTACATGGAGGACGTGCACCGGGCCGGCGGCATCCCGGCGATCCTCGGCGAGCTCTACCGGGGCGGGCTGCTCAACGAGGACGTCCACACCGTCCACTCCGACTCGCTCGCCGAGTGGCTCAAGACCTGGGACGTGCGCGGCGGTTCGCCCTCCGCCGAGGCCGTCGAGCTGTGGCACGCCGCCCCCGGCTGCGTCCGCTCCGCCGAGGCCTTCTCCCAGTCCGAGCGCTGGGAGTCGCTCGACACCGACGCGGCCAAGGGCTGCATCCGCAGTGTCGAGCACGCCTACTCCGTCGAGGGCGGCCTGGCCGTGCTGTACGGCAACCTCGCCGAGGACGGCTGCATCGTGAAGACCGCCGGCGTGGACGAGTCGATCTGGACCTTCAGCGGTCCGGCCGTCGTGGTGGAGTCCCAGGAGGACGCGGTCGAGGCGATCCTCGCCAAGCGGGTCAAGGAGGGCGACGTCGTCGTCATCCGCTACGAGGGCCCCAAGGGCGGCCCGGGCATGCAGGAGATGCTCTACCCGACCTCCTTCCTCAAGGGCCGGGGCCTCGGCAAGGCCTGCGCCCTGGTCACCGACGGCCGCTTCTCCGGCGGCACCTCGGGCCTGTCCATCGGCCACGCCTCCCCGGAGGCGGCCTCCGGGGGCACCATCGCCCTGGTCGAGGACGGCGACACCATCGCCATCGACATCCCCGGCCGGACGATCTCCCTGGAGGTCCCGGACGAGGTCCTCGCCGAGCGCCGCCGCGCCCTGGAGGCCTCGGGCGGCTACCGGCCGAAGAACCGCGACCGCAAGGTCAGCCAGGCCCTGCGCGCCTACGCGGCGATGGCCACGTCCGCCGACAAGGGCGCGGTCCGCGACGTGACCAAGCTCGGCTGAGACCGGCCCGGAGCGGCCCCGCGACCGCGGCGTGCCACCGGTCCCGACGACCGGAAACGGAGGAGCCGTCCCGCGGACCGGGACGGCTCCTCCGCCGTGTGCGGCAGTCGGGTGATAATCGACGGCGTGAGCGAGCAGCCCCCCACCCCCGCCCCCGAGGTCGCCGGCGCCCCGGCGCCCGAGCCGATCCGCTGGTTCGGCACCAGCTGGCTGAACCGGGACGGCGGCTACTGGCTGCGCCGGGTCGGCGTGTCCGCCGGAGCCCTGGTCGCGACCGCGGCCGTGGTGCTGCTGCTGCGCTTCGGGGTCGAGGGCATCGCGCTCTCCGACAACGGCACCTTCGTCAACGGGCTGCTGACCGTCGCCATCGCGATCTGCTCGATGATGTCCGTCCTGCGCACCTGGAAGGTGCTCACCGAGGGCAGGGACCGGCTGACCGGCTGGATGGCCGAGGACAAGTCGCTCGGCGCGGTCTGGCTGATCGGCGGCGCCGGGGCCCTGGCCGCCTACTTCGCCCGCAGCCTGGTCGAGGCCCCCGGGGAGGCGGTGCGGCGCGCCTCGTACGAGCGGGCCGTCGCCCGGTACGAGACGCGCCTGGCGAACCGCAGCGGCCGGCCCGGCGGCAGGGCGCCGGGCCGGAGCAAGCGCAAGCGCTGACCGGTCAGTTGCGGCTGATCGTGCCGCACCCCTCGGTCTGCTCGACGTCCTTGCTGCGGTCGTACGGGTCGATGGCCGGCCCGGTCGGCCGGGAGCCGGGGGTGTCCTGCTGCAGCGCCGCGAACTGGTCGAACTGCGGGTGGAAGAAGCCGTCGTAGACGTCGCAGGCCGAGTTGGCCGGGTCGGTCTGGCTCTTGGCGTAGACGACCTTCTTCGGCTGGACCTGGTAGCGCCCCGGGTCGTAGAAGCGGAACGTGTCCACCCGCCGGACGATCGTGCGGGTGGTCCAGGTGTCCCCGGCCACGTCGTCCGTCCGCACGACCAGGCCCACCGGCTTGGCCGTGCCGCCGCCCTTCGGAGCGGCCGGTCCGGTCGGCTGCGGGGCGGGGGCCGACGGCCGGGGCGACGCGGCCTGCTTGGCGGCCTCCGGGCCGGGGCGCAGCGCGTACACGAAGCTGAAGTCGGTGTGGATCAGGACGCCCTTGTCGCCGTCGCCCTCGAAGGTCATCCGGCCCTGGACCTTGACCGTGTCGCCCACCGGGATCGCGTCCCGCGGGTCGAAGCGGCTGAACCAGTTGGTCGGGTCGTTCTCCTTGGACGGGTGCTCCAGCGCGGACTTCGCGCCGTCCTGGTCCTGCCGCTCCAGCAGTGCCAGGGCGGCGTCCGGCCGGCCTCCGGCGATCACCTTGGGGTCCAGGTTGGCGGCGATCAGGTAGTCCCTGACGGACTGCAGCTGCGAGGCCACCTGGGCGGTGCTGAAGACGCCGGTCGCCTGCGCCTCGGGGAGGACGAAGGCCTCGGCGCCGGTCGGCCAGCCCTCGGCGGGGGAGCCGGCCCAGGGGTGGGCGACGGTCGGCTGCTGGTCGTCGACCTTCGGTGCCGCGGTGGTCGGCCTGGCCGTCTCGGGGGCGACGGTCGGCACGGGGGTGTGGGCCGCGGCGGCGCCGCCGACGTGGTCCCGGTACCAGCTGCGCAGCCCGTCGATGTTCAGCGCCGCGAGCAGCACGGCGACGGTCAGCGCGACGTAGAGCGGCGTGCGCCACGCCGAGCTGCGCGGTCGCGGGTTCCCCCAGGCGTCGACCGCCGGGGGCTTCGGCTTGCGGCCGAAGCGGCGCGCGGGCGCCGGGCCGTCGTTGACCGAGCGGCGGCCGCCCGGGTCGACCGGCGGGGTGTGCTTCCACCGGGCGGCGAGCATGCGGGTGCGCCCGCTCTGCTCCTGGGCGGTGGCGCCCCGGACGAAGTCGTCGTCCAGGACGAGGTCGGCGAACGGGTCCTTCGCGCCCGTGCCGGACGGGTCGGACCCGTCCGGTGCATCGCCCCTGGTGGGGCGCGGTTCCGGATCTTCGGCTATCGGCATCGCGCCAGTATGACGACGGGGTGTGACGATGCGCCGATCGGGGGCGCACCACGTGGTGGACCCGTGCCCGCCGGGTGGCGCTTCACCCCGTTTCGTCCGGAACCGCGCCGGTGCTCAGGACTTGCCGCGGGCCTGCTTCACCGACCCCACCACCCCGGCGATCGCCAGCAGGAGGCCGGCGGGCAGCAGCGAGATGAAGAAGGCGCCGAAGAGCCCGGAGTCGCCGAGGAACAGCTGCGCCAGGGTGTTCAGCGCCAGCAGTCCGCCGGCCGCCGGCAGTGCCGACTGCCACGGGTGGTCGTTCGCCCACCGGCGCAGCCGGCGGTCGGCGGTGTCGCGGCGCAGCTGTCCACCGACGGTGCCGACCAGGAAGAAGAAGAACAGGGCCCAGCCGGCCGGCCCGGCCAGCATGCTCAGCGACCAGCTCCCGGAGATCGCCTCGATCCCCAGGGCTGTCGCCCCCACCACCGCACCGACCCCCGCGGCGGTCCGCCACGGGCCCACGGTCGCCGAGGCGACGGCGAGTTGCCGGTTCTCACGTCGGGACATTTCGTCGTGTGCCATGGTTCAACGGTGCTCCCGCCCGGGGCCGGGGGCCATAGGGGAAGCCCCTGGTTTTCTCCCTAGGGTCCCGCCGGGCCGAATCGCCCGGCACGGCCGCGCCGCGACCGCCGCCGCGGGCCCCGCGACCACGGACCGGACGGTCCCGCCCGGCCCCGCCGCGCGGTGCGAGGATGGCCGCAGTAGCGAGGCAAGGAGCGGACCATGGGCAGCAGCGCAGCACACGGACAGAAGATCGCCTTCCTGGGCACCGGCAAGATCGGCGAGGCCCTGCTCTCCGGCCTGCTGCGGGCGGGCAAGGACCCGGCGGACGTCCTGGTGACCGCCCGCCGCCCCGAGCGCGCGGTCGAACTCGCCGCCCGGTACGGCGTGGTGGCGGTCTCCAACGCCGAGGCCGCCAAGCTGGCCGACACCCTGATCCTCGCGGTCAAGCCGCAGGACATGGGCACCCTGCTGGAGGAGCTGGCCCCGCACGTCGGCGCGGACCGGCTGGTGATCTCGGCCGCGGCCGGTGTCCCGACCGCCTGGTTCGAGGAGCGGCTGGCGGCGGGCACCCCGGTGGTCCGGGTGATGCCCAACACGCCGGTCCTGGTGGACGAGGGGATGAGCGTCATCTCGGCCGGTTCGTGCGCCACCGAGGAGCACCTGGTGCGCACCGAGGAGATCTTCAGCTCGGTGGGCAAGGCGCTGCGGCTGCCCGAGTCCCAGCAGGACGCGGCCACCGCGCTCTCCGGCTCGGGCCCGGCCTACTTCTACTTCCTGGTCGAGGCGATGACCGACGCCGGCATCCTGCTCGGGCTGCCCCGGCAGGTGGCGCACGACCTGATCGTGCAGTCCGCGATCGGCGCCTCGGTGATGCTGCGCGACTCCGGCGAGCACCCGGTGAAGCTGCGCGAGGCGGTGACCTCCCCGGCCGGCACCACCATCTCGGCGATCCGCGAGCTGGAGAACCACGGGGTGCGGGCCGCGCTGCTGGGTGCGCTGGAGGCGGCCCGGGACCGCTCCCGGGAGCTGGCCTCCGGCGGGAAGTAGCCCGCGGCAGAAGTCCCTGCGCGACCCCTCCCGCAATCGCGGCGCACCGCCTACGCTCTCGCCAACATCGTCCTACCGGCCGGTAGCGAGGTCGCCAGGAGGCCCGTGTGTGGAGGTCCGTATGAGTGCCGCGCCGTCCGCCGTGCCGCCCGGCCTGAGGGCCGGGCGGTCCGCGCTCGCCGTCAGCTTCCTGCTCCAGGGCACCACCTTCGCGCTGCTGGTCACCTGCATCCCGGAGATCCAGCACCGGTACGGGTTGAGCGACGGGCTGCTGCCGGTCTTCCTGGCCGCCGTGCCGATCCTGGCCGGGGTCGGTTCGATCACCTCCGAGCAGCTGGTGCGGCGCACCGGCGCGCGGGCCGTGCTGCGGGTGGTCCAGCCCGCGGTCTGCCTCAGCCTGGCGGCCGTCGGACTCGGTGACGCGCTGTGGCAACTCGCCCTCGCACTGGGGGCGTTCGGTCTGCTGGTGGGGGCGCTGGACGCCAGTATGAACATGCTCGGGGTGGGCCTGCAGCACCGCTACGGACGCTCGATCATGATCGGCTTCCATGCCGCGTTCAGTCTCGGCGGCATCGTCGGCGCGTCCCTGGCGGGCCTCGGCTCGCACTACGACCTCGGTCTGCCGGTGCTGTTCGGCACGGCCGCCGCGGTGGTCGCCCCGCTCGCGGTGGTCACCGGCACCTTCTTCGCGGGACCGGCCGAACTCGGCGACGCCGTCCGGGAGGCCGCCGAGGCCGCCGCCCGGTCGATCCCCTGGCGGCCGCTGCTGCCGCTCTGCCTGGCGATGGCCTTCGCGTACATCGCGGACGCCTCGGTCTCCAACTACAGCGTCAAGTACCTCACCGACGGTCTGGGCAGCCGCGAGGACCTCGCCAAGCTCTCCTACCTCGGCTACATGGTCGCGATGCTGGTCGGCCGGGCGCTGGGCGACCGGGCGGTGCAGCGCTTCGGCGCCGTGCCGGTGGTCCGCGGCGGTGCGGCGCTGGCCGCGCTGGGCTTCGGGGTGGCCGCGGTGGCGCCCGCCGCCTGGGCGGGCATCGCCGGGTTCACGGTGCTCGGCTTCGGCATCTGCGCGATCATCCCGCAGGTGTTCGCGGCCGGCGGCCGGTTGTTCCCGGCCGACTCGGACGCCGCGGTGGCCCGGCTCAACCTCTTCAACTACGTGGGTTTCCTGATCGGTTCGCCGCTGGTCGGTGCGATCGCCGACGCGAGTTCGTACCGCTGGGCGCTGCTGGCCCCGATGCTGCTGGTGCTCGCCGTCCTGCCGCTGGCCGACCGCTTCTCCCCGGTACCGGCGTTGGCCCCCGCCCCCGCCGGGTGACGGCGGGTGGCGGGGGCGGGGGACGGGGAGGATCGGGCCGGGGTCAGCCCAGGATCGTGGTCGCCAGGTTGGCCGTGCCGTAGGCCCAGCCCTGGTCCTGGGCGGTGGAGGTGCCGCCGACCTGGCCGAACTCGTAGTAGACGTACGGCGCCCAGTTCACCGTGTACGGGATGGTGGCGTCCCACGGCGGGGTGTCGGTGATCTTGACGGTGAGCGTGACGGTCTTGGTGGCGCCGGGCACGATCGGCGCGTTGAAGTGGAAGCTGGCGCTGTTCCCGCTCGTCGTGCAGTCGACGGTGTCGCCGGCGCAGCCGGTGACGGTGAAGGCACCGCTCAGCTGGTTGGCCGGCCAGGTCGGCTGGATGGACTCGTAGGCGAAGTAGATGTCGCTGGTCTCGTTGTTGGTGAGGGCCAGCGTCAGGGTCAGCTGGTCACCGGCCTTCGCCGTCGACTTGTCGACGGAGAAGTTGGTCCCGTTGACCGCGGCGGAGGCCGGCTGGGCGGCAAAGAACACGCCAAGTCCCAGTATTGCAGCGAGAATTACCCCAAGGCGTTGCACGCTGAATGGCTTCATGGCGGAGAGGATATGTAGTCACCAAGCGTTTGTCTGTACCGCCTCAACAAAACCCCTCCACAGCTGCCCCACAGCCGCACCACAACTGCCGTACCCCGACCGTGCGACCCGCGCCGGGGCGCCGCCCCGGCGCGCCCTGGCGGCGGCCCGGCCACCGCCACCCGCTACGGTGGAGGCCATGCCCGAAGCCGAGCGTGAAACCCCCTGCGGCCTGCACCTCTTCTGGGACGAGGCCGTCACCGCCTACGACTTCGGCCCCGGCCACCCGATGGACCCGACCCGGCTGGCGCTCACCATGCGCCTGGTCGAGGCCCTGGGGCTGAACGGCGGCCCCGGCGTGACCGTCCGCTCCGCGCCGCCCGCCGGCGAGTCCACCCTGCAGCTGGTGCACACCCGGGAGTACGTCGAGGCGGTCAAGCACGCCGCCGCCCACCCCGACCTGACCGACCCCCGGCACGGCCTCGGCACCGACGACAACTGGTCCTTCCCCGCCGTCCATTCGGCCTCCGCGCTGATCGCCGGCCAGTCGGTGGCCGCCGCCGAGGCGGTCTGGCGCGGCGAGACCCCGCACGCCGTCAACTTCGCCGGCGGCCTGCACCACGCCATGCCCGGCAAGGCCTCCGGCTTCTGCGTCTACAACGACCCGGCGCTGGCCATCGCTCGGCTGCTCGAACTCGGCGCCGAGCGGGTCGCCTACGTCGACGTGGACGTCCACCACGGCGACGGCGTCCAGGAGGCCTTCTGGAACGACCCCCGGGTCCTGACGGTCTCGCTGCACGAGCACCCCGCCACGCTCTTCCCGCAGACCGGCTGGCCGATGGAGACCGGCGGCCCGGACGCCCCCGGCTCCGCCGCCAACCTGCCGCTGCCCGCCGGCACCGGCGACGCCGGCTGGCTGCGCGCCTTCCACGCCCTGGTGCCCGACCTGCTCGACGCCTTCCGGCCGCAGGTCCTGGTCACCCAGCACGGCGCCGACACCCACCTGGAGGACCCGCTCGCCCACCTCGCCGTCACCGTGGACGCCCAGCGGCTGATCGCCGAGGAACTGCACGACCTCGCCCACCGGCACACCGGCGGCCGCTGGGTGGCCACCGGCGGGGGCGGCTACGCGGTGGTCGACGTCGTCCCCCGCGCCTGGACCCACCTGGTCGCCACCGCGGCCGGCCGACCGGTCGACCCGGCCACCGAGACCCCCGAGTCCTGGCGCGCCGAGGTCTACCGCCGTACCCGCGGCCCGGCCCCGCTGCGGATGACCGACGGCGCCCGCCCGGCCTGGCGCGACTTCGACGCGGGTTACGATCCGGCCGACCGGCTCGATCAGGCCATCCTCGCCAGCCGCCGCGCGGTGTTCCCCCACCACGGCCTGCTGGCCTGAACCCGCCGCCCCCGGCGGCCACCCGTCCGGCCGTGCGTACGGCGAGCGGTGCCATCCGCCGATCGGCTACGTACTGCAACAGTCCTATCTCTCACCGTACGAGGACTGCACTTCCCCTCTTCCCACTGGTACCACCCATAACTACTCTGGGGATACACGTGTGCCGGTGGAGTCACCGGAGGGGAAGCCGGTGCCTTGCACACGGGTAAGGGTCGGGTGATGGTCATGAGTTCCGTGGAGCGTCCCCTGCAGGAAGTCGTCTTCCTGACCGTGGCGGAGGTCGCCGCGGTCATGCGGGTGTCCAAGATGACGGTGTACCGGCTGGTGCACAGCGGAGAACTGCCGGCCATCCGGGTCGGGCGGTCCTTCCGGGTGCCCCAGCAGGCGGTGCACGAGTACCTCAAGGAGTCCTACGTGCGGCTCGAGAGCGCGTAGGACAGGGCCGACGGGGCCCGGATCCGCAGCCGCGGGTCCGGCCCCGTTCGCCCCGGATTTCCCGCGAGTTTCCCGGTTGCGGGGAGCACGATTTACAGCCCCGGCCACACGGACGGTAGGCTAGGCCCTCACGTCAGTCGTATGGACTCCGTCTCTCACGGACGAGAGTCTCAGTGAGCGAGGGTTGTTCCGTGGGCTCTGTCATCAAGAAGCGTCGCAAGCGTATGGCCAAGAAGAAGCACCGCAAGCTTCTGAAGCGGACCCGCGTGCAGCGTCGCAACAAGAAGTAAGCGCCCCCGGCCGCGCCCCGCGCGCCCAGCGCTTCCACCGCCCCCCCCGGGCCCCGGGGGGGGGGGGGGGCGGGTGGGGTAGTACGCGCGGGGGGGGGGGGCGGTGCCCTAGCCCCCGGGCGC
>NZ_JBHWBZ010000013.1:120155-122677 GCF_042735475.1 Kitasatospora sp. NPDC059577
GGCGCCCCGGGGTGCGGCGCCCCAACACTACTAACGCCCCCCCCCCCGCCCCCCCCCCCCCCCCCCCCCCCCCCCCCCCCCGGGCCCCGGGGGGCGGGGCCGGGCGGTGTCGTTTCACGGCTCGGTACGGGGTCGCGGTACCGTGCACGCAGGCCGCTCGGGTCGAGGGAATGGGGTGCAGCACCGTGGGCGTGGTCGTGCTCGTCACCGGCGTGGCACGCCATCTCGGTGCCCGCTTCGCCGCCGAGGTCCGCCGCCGTCCGGGCGTCGACCTGGTCGTCGGGGTGGACGTGCAGCCGCCCCGGGTGCCGCCCGAGGAGCCGGCCGGTCCGGCCGCGCCCTACCGCTTCCACCAGCTCGACCTGCGCCGCCCGGCGCTGTCCCGGGTGCTCGCCGAGCACCAGGTGGACACCGTCGTGCACCTCAGCGTCAGCGCCACCGGCCTGGGCTCCACCAACCGCTCCGCGGTGAAGGAGTCCAACGTCATCGGCACCATGCAACTGCTCGGCGCCTGCCAGAAGGCGCCCGCGGTGCGCCGGCTGGTGGTGAAGTCCACCACCGGCGTGTACGGCTCCGCGCCCCGCGACCCGGCGGTGTTCAGCGAGCGGATCCAGCCGAAGACCCCGCCCGGCGGCGGCTTCGCCAAGGACGCCTCGGAGGTCGAGGGCTACGTCCGCGGCTTCGCCCGGCGCCGCCCGGACGTCGCGGTGACGGTGCTGCGCTTCGCCAACATCGTCGGCCCGGCCGCCGACACCCCGCTCAGCGAGTACTTCGCGCTGCCCGTGCTGCCGACCGTCCTCGGCTACGACCCGCGGCTGCAGTTCGTCCACGAGGACGACGCCGTCGCCGTGCTCTGCCGGGCCGTCGGCGAGCCCGAGCCGGGCACCGTCAACACCGGTACCTTCAACGTGGCGGGGGAGGGCGTCCTGCTGCTCTCCCAGTGCGCCCGCAGGCTCGGCCGCCCCACCCTGCCGCTGCTGCTGCCCGCGGTCAGCTGGATGGCCGCCCTGGCCCGGCAGACCAGGCTGGTGGACGTCTCCCCGGAGCAGCTGCGACTGCTCACCCACGGCCGGGTGGTGGACACCACGCGGCTGCGCGAGACCTTCGGCTACCGCCCGGCGTTCACCACCCCCGAGGCCTTCGCCGACTTCGCGGCCGCCCGGGGCCCGGGCCTGCTGCCGCCCGAGCGGCTGGCCGCCGTCACCGACCGGCTGACCGCCCTGCTCGGCCCGGAGGGGGCGCGCCCCGCCGCCGCACCGGGCACCGTACCGAACCGCCCCCGCCGACCGAGGAGCTGAAACCCGCGATGAACGCCGCAGCCGAGAACGCGCCGGGCGAGGCCAAGGTCATCCCGATCGAGTCCGCCCCCAGCTGGACCGCGTCCGACGGACCCGGCCTGGCCGACCGGCTCGCCGGCGCCGTCGGCGGGGCGCTGTCCGGGCCGCTCGGCCCGACGGCCACCCGACTGTTCGGCAAGGGCTGGGAGGGCCGCGCCGCCGAGGGCCTGGCCTTCCTGCGCCGTCGGGTCACCGGCGACTACGAGGTCGACGAGTTCGGCTTCGACCGGGAGCTCACCGAGGAGGTGCTGCTCTCGCTGCTGCGCCCGCTGGCCGAGAAGTACTTCCGGATCGAGGTCCAGGGCGTGGAGAACATCCCGGCCGAGGGCGGCGCGCTGATCGTCGCCAACCACTCCGGGACGATCCCGCTGGACGCGCTGATGACCCAGGTCGCCATCCACGACCACCACCCGGAGCGGCGGCACCTGCGGATGCTCGCCGCCGACCTGGTCTTCGTGCTGCCCGGGATCAACGAGCTGGCCCGCAAGGCCGGCCACACACTGGCCTGCAACGAGGACGCCCAGGCACTGCTGGAGCGCGGCGAGGTGGTCGGGGTCTGGCCGGAGGGCTTCAAGGGCATCGGCAAGCCCTTCTCCGAGCGCTACAAGCTCCAGCGCTTCGGCCGCGGCGGTTTCGTGGCCTCGGCGCTGCGGGCGCGGGTGCCGATCGTGCCGTGCTCGATCGTCGGGGCGGAGGAGACCTACCCGATGATCGGCAACGTCAAGACGCTGGCCCGGCTGCTGGGCCTGCCGTACGTGCCGATCACGCCGACCTTCCCCTGGCTGGGACCGCTCGGGATGCTGCCGCTGCCGACCAAGTGGACGATCCGCTTCGGTGAGCCGATCGCCACCGACGGCTACCCGGCGGAGGCGGCGGACGACCCGATGCTGGTCTTCGACCTGGCGGACGAGGTGCGCGAGACCATCCAGCACACGCTCTACCAACTGCTGGTGCAGCGCCGTTCGGTGTTCTTCTGAGCCCGGTGTCGTCCCGGGCCCGGTGTCGTCTCGGGCCCGGTGTTGTCCCGGCCCGTCGGGCGTGGGGCCTTCGTGGGCCCGCCGCTCCGGACGGGCCGGTGGAGAGGGGCCCGGGGAAAACGCAATCCCCCCGGCCCCAACCCGGGCCCGGCCCGCCGGGGCCCCCCCCAGGGTACAAAACACCGGCCCCCCGCCCCGGCGCCGCGGG
>NZ_JBHWBZ010000013.1:122687-134324 GCF_042735475.1 Kitasatospora sp. NPDC059577
TGGGGCCCCGCCCGCCGGCTGGCGCCGGTGGCGCGCGCCGCGTCCACTTCCCGCCGGGGCGCTCGCGACCGGGCCCGCGCCGGGCGGGCGCGCCCCCCCGGCCCCACCCCCGGGCCCGCCGGCCCGCCACCAGCGGGGGCACCTCGACGCCCTGCTGCCGGGCCGCGTCCGGGGCGCCCGGTGTGCCGGACGGTTGCGGTGCCTGCGGCGGGGCCGCGTCGGCACTGGGCGAGGGCTTGGCGCCGGTGAGCCCGCTGGTGAGGTCACCGACCAGCCCGTTCACCGCGTCCGGGGCACTGGTGGGCAGGGCGCTGGGCAGGCCCGCGCCCTTGCCGCTGCCGCCGGTCGCGCCGGCGCCGGGGTCGGCCGGGGCGTGGTCGGTGGCACCGGGGCGGTTGCCGCCGGTGGCGCCGCCGCCGGGGGCCTGCCCGCCGCCCTGGGTCGCACCGGAACCCGCGGCCGGGGCACCGGCCGGGGCGCCGCCGGTCGAGTCGGAGGAGCCGTCGCCCGCTCCGGGGCCGGCCGTGCCACCGCTCTTGGCGGGGGGGCTGGGCCAGGCGCAGGGGCGCGACGTCCTCGCTTATGTCGTCGAACAGCTGGTTCACCAACGAGGCCTGCTGGGTGAGCTGGACGGGCAGCTTGCCCTGCAGCTCGGTCCAGCGGCCGTCCTCGTCGTGGGCGAAGCCCGCCAGCGCGCGCATCGGGTCGAGCGAGCCGTTGCTGCGGTAGACCGAGCGCAGCAGCTCGCGGCCCTTGAGGGCGTCGGCGTGCATGTCGTCCAGGGCGCGGCGGACCTGCTCGACGGTGGCCGGGCTGAGCCCGCCCGCCGGGCCGGTGCGGCCGACCAGGACCTTGGCCTCGCCGAGCCGCGTGGCGGCGTTGTCCAGCAGCAGTTCGCCGCGCTCGGAGTCGGAGCCCGCGAAGTCGAGTCGGAGCCCTTCGAGACCGCGCTTCAGCCCGTACAGCGTGTCCCCGGGAACGGCGCCGGTGCTCGCGGCGGCGGCACCGGCCAGGCTGCCGACGGCGAGCCCGGCGACGAGTCCGCCGATCGCGAACCGGCGGCTCCAGCGGCCGCGCGGGGCCGTCCGGATCGCCCGGTGGCGCCGCTGGCGCGGTACCGCGGCGCCCGGTCCGCCGGCGAGGGCCTGCTCGAACGCGGCCATCAGCTGGGCGCGTTGGACCGTCCGGACCTCTCGGTCCAGCACCGGTCCGGGCAGCGCTCCCAGCACGTCGGTCAGGCCGACCAGTTCGGCCATCGCGGCCGAACCGGAGCCGGTGCCTGCGGTGTTGGCCGATTCCGCGTCGGTTGCAGCGCGTTGCTCCGTCCGGTGGGCCTCCAGCGCCTCGGCGAAGGCCTTCGCCCGCCGGTGCTCCAGCACGTTTGCCGTCACGGGCCACACCTCCCTTCGTCGTTGTCGACACCCCGGCCTGCCGGACGGTTGCCCCGGCTGGCCAAAGCCACTCCATCGGGTGACAGGTCGCAATTCGGCTTGACCGTACGCCTGGTGGAGACTTGCACGTTGGCCAACGATCGGTACGGGCGGTCGGTTACGCACGGCTGATCATCGGATCGACCGTTCACTCTGACGTGTCGGTCGGGCGCGGACGGTGACGGCCGGCCGGGCGGCCGTCCGGCGGTGTCCCCCTCGGTCACGGCCGGCTCACCGCGCGTCGGGCGGGAGCAACCGTGCCAGGGTGCGTACGGCGCGGTACTGGAGGGTCTTGATGGCGCCCTCGTTCTTGCCCATGATCCGGGCCGTCTCGGCGACCGAGAGCCCCTGCAGGAAGCGCAGCGTGACGCACTCCTGCTGCTGCGGGTTGAGCCGGCGCACCGCGTCCAGCAGGGCGGCGTTGGAGAGCGACTCCAGCACCGACTCCTCCGGGCTGCGCTCGCACTCGTTCGAGTCGAGCATCTCGCCGGTGGTGACCTCCAGCCGGAAGCGGCTGGACTTGAAGTGGTCGGCGACCAGGTTGCGCGCGATGGTGACCAGCCAGGCGCCGAAGTCCCGGCCCTGCCAGGTGAAGGTGCCGATCCGGCGCAGTGCGCGCAGGAACGTCTCGCTGGTGAGGTCCTCGGCCGTGGCCCGGCTGCCGACCCGGTAGTAGATGTAGCGGTAGACGGTGTCCGCGTAGTGGTCGTAGAGCCGGCCGAAGGCCTCGCTCTCGCCGGCCTGGGCCTGCTCGACCAGCTCCATGATCGGGTTGTGCTCGGTCTCGTAGCCGGTGCCGGCCGCGGTCCGGGTGCGGCCGCGCCCGGCGCCGGTGCTGCCGCTGCGGCCGCGCGACCCGGTGCCGGCCGAGCCGGCGGCGGTGGTGCGCAGCGCCAGGCCGGGGCCGGTCGGGTGGCCGAACGTTCCTCCGGCGGGAACGAGTTGGGGCGAGGCGGCGAGCTGGCTCCGGAGCAGGGTGCGCAGCAGGTCCAGGCCGGCGGAGATCTGCCGCTCGGTGGTGGCCCGGCCGCGGTGGCCGGTGCGCGGGCGCAGGGGCGCGGACGACGGGCGGGAGGGTGCAGGCGCGTCGTTCCGGACGGGTGGGTACACGGGACTCCCAGAGGCAGAACTGTGGACGGATCACCTCCGCCTGCGCGGAGAGCACTCCCCGAAGCGTCCGTTCGAGCGGGACGCGTGGAGACGTGCATCCAGGAGAGAATAACGCTTTGTGCAATGACAGCTACACCGTGTGGTCGAAGTGGTCGTTTGGGATCCATTTGTTGCGCATATTCGGCTGACACTGACCGGAGCTGTCATCGTTCATCCAGCTCAACGTGATCGAACAGGCGCCCAGGGTGACCAATTGGGCGGCGTGGCGGGCGGTTTCCCAGCCTTGGGGCTCGGCAACCCCTGACTTTCCCGGCCTGGCGAACGATCAGAACCAGTCACCGGCTGACAGGTTCGGTCAGGGGGTCCGGACCGTCCTGTCGGGAAAGGGAGTTCGCCCGTACGAGCGGCCAGGCCAGAGGCCTGATTGACACCAAGTCACCCGTGCGGCCCAGCCCGCCGGGTGACCCTGCGGGAGCACCCGTGACGGGCCGGGGGCAGGGAGTGGGAGGGGACGGAGCGAGGGAATCCGAAGGACCCCGGGGGGCTTCGGGTGGGCTTCAGGCGCGCCGACGACGCCGGTGCAACGCCACCGCGGCCGCCGTCGCGCCGGCCGCCACCCCGAGCGCGGCCGCCGCCGGCAGCCCCACCCGGGCGGCCTTGCGCCCGGTGCGGAAGTCCCGGACGCGCCACCCCTGGGCCCGGGCGTGGCGGCGCAGCGCGCCGTCCGGGTTCACCACGTACGGGTGGCCGACCAGCGAGAGCATCGGGATGTCGTTGGCCGAGTCGCTGTACGCGGCGCAGCGGTCGAGGTCGAGGCGCTCGCGGCGGGCCAGCGCGCGCACGGCGGCGGCCTTGGCCGGGCCGTGCAGCAGATCGCCGACCAGCCCGCCGGTGTAGAGGCCGTCCCGGGCCTCGGCGACGGTGCCGAGCGCGCCGGTCATGCCGAGTCGGCGGGCGATGATCCGGGCGACCTCCAGCGGGGCGGCGGTGACCAGCCAGACCCGCTGGCCGGCGTCCAGGTGCATCTGGACCAGGGCGCGGGTGCCGGGCCAGATCTTGTCGGCGACGACCTCCTCGAAGATCTGCTCGCAGATCTCCTCCAGGTCGGCGGTGCGCTTTCCGGCGACGATCCCGAGGGCGGTGTGTTTGGCGTCCGAGATGTGGTCCGGGTCCTCGGCGCCGTGCAGCCGGAACCAGGCCTGCTGCCAGGCGAAGCGGGCGATGTCGCGGCGGGTGAGGAAGCCGCGGCGGTACAGGCCGACGCCGAGGTAGAAGATCGCGGCGCCGCGCAGGATGGTGTTGTCGCAGTCGAAGAAGGCGGCGGCGCGGGGATCGTCCGGGTCCGGGGTGTGGTTCTCGGCGGGGGCCTTGGGGGCCTTCGCGGGCTTGGCCGTGGCGGGGGCGTCCCCGTCGGTGCCCCGGGCCCCGGCGGTCGGCGCGTCCGGGGCGTCCCCGGCGGTCGGCGCGTCCGTCGCGGGGGCGTCCGGAGCGGGCGCGGGCTCGGCGCGCAGCGCGGCCTCGGCGGCCTCGGCGGCGGCCTCGCCGGCCAGGGCGCTCCGCTCGCCGGTGGAGCGTCTTGCCTGGGTGAGCCTTCGGAGCACGGCCATGGCATCGAGCATAGCCAGCCGGGCGCGGAGCGGCCGTGACGGTGCCGTGCCCGTGAGGTGAACAGCTCGACCGGCCGCCCCGGGGGCGGGCGGCCGGGTGGCGCAGAATGGGGCGGTGAGCCCATTGCTGCGACGTAAGAGCCCCCGGCCCGCGGACCGGACCGTGACCCTGGTCGGCAAGCCCGGCTGCCACCTCTGCGACGAGGCCCGCGAGGTGATCGTCCGGGTGGCGGGCGAGCTGGGCGCGTCCTTCGAGGAGAAGGACATCACCCAGGACGAGGAGCTGTACCGCCGCTACTGGGAGCAGATCCCGGTCACGCTGATCGACGGCCGTCAGCACGACTTCTGGCGGGTCGACGAGCGTCGGCTGCGCGCGGCCCTGGGCGGCTGACCGGCCGTCCGCGCGGGGGCGCCGCCCCCGTCGATCGGCGGGGGCGCTTCGCCGAATCGTTGCCAAAGACACTCCGTTTCGGCTTGGGACGGGGCCGGTTGGTCGGCTTACGATCGAACGCGTTTGCGCCCGAGGGGGGCTGAGCACACGAGGAGTGCCGCCATGCTTCCCGGCCCGACCCCTGGGACGCCCGAAGCCCCGTCCGGGGCCCCGGGCTTCGCCGTGGTGGACGTGGAGGCGACCGGCCGCAGCCCGTGGCGGCACCGGGTGGTCGAGGTCGCGGTGGTGCTGCTCGACGAGCGGCTGCGCCCCGAGGGCGAGTTCGCCACCCTGCTGGACCCGCTGGGCCCGGTCGGCCCGACCCACGTGCACCGGATACGCCAGTGCGACGTCGAGGGCGCCCCGCGCTTCCGCGAGGTCGCCCCGCGGCTGCTGGAGCTGCTGGCCGGCCGGGTGCTGGTCGGCCACCACGTCAGCTGCGACCACGCGTTCCTGGACCGTGAGTTCGCCCGGATCGGGGTGGCGCTGCCGTCCGGACCGCTGCTGTGCACGATGGGGCTGGCCCGCGTCCACCTGCCGGAGGCCCCCAGTCACGGCCTGGCGGCCTGCGCGGAGGCGGCGGGCCTGGGCTGGTACCCGGCGCACACCGCGCTGGGCGACGCCCGCGTGACGGCCGACCTGCTGCGGCACTGCCTGGGCGACCCGTCCTGCCCGCCGGACGACTGGGCGGGCCCGCTGCGCGAGGCGGCCCGGGTGCCCTGGCCCCGGCTGGGCCGGGCCCGCTCCCGCCCGTCCGGCGCGGCCGTCCCGCTGCTGCGCCGGGAGGCCCCGTACGGCCCCTGGCTGCCCGGTTCCCAGGCCCCGGAGGTCGTGCTGACACGGGCCGGTGCTATGGGTTCGACGGCGTGATGCGCATCACTGTGCGGGGACAAATCGGACACCATCTTTGTGCACACGTTCACAAACGCATAGCCTGGCTGCCAAAGCCCAGCTTCACCCACAGGAGCACCGTGGCAATCGGCCGATCACCACAGAGCAGTTCGCAGACGCCCGACCAGGGCGCCGCGCGCCGACCCTCGCGTGCCCGGGGCATCCCGGAGGCGACCGTCGCCCGCCTGCCCCTCTACCTGCGGGCCCTCACCGCGCTCTCCGAGCGCTCGGTGCCGACCGTCTCCTCCGAGGAGCTGGCCGCCGCCGCGGGCGTGAACTCGGCCAAGCTCCGCAAGGACTTCTCCTACCTCGGTTCCTACGGCACCCGCGGCGTCGGCTACGACGTCGAGTACCTCGTCTACCAGATCTCCCGCGAGCTCGGCCTGACCCAGGACTGGCCGGTCGTCATCGTCGGCATCGGGAACCTCGGCCACGCCCTCGCCAACTACGGCGGCTTCGCCTCCCGCGGTTTCCGGGTCGCGGCCCTGCTCGACGCCGACCCGAACGTGGTCGGCAGCAGCGCGGCCGGCCTGCCCGTGCGCCACATGGACGAGCTGGAGTCGATCGTCGAGAGCCAGCACGTCTCCATCGGTGTGATCACCACCCCGCCCGGTGCCGCCCAGCAGGTCTGCGACCGGCTGGTCGAGGCGGGCGTCACCAGCATCCTGAACTTCGCCCCGACCGTGCTGACCGTCCCGGACGGCGTGGACGTGCGCAAGGTGGACCTCTCCATCGAGCTGCAGATCCTCGCCTTCCACGAGCAGCGCAAGGCCGGGGAGGAGCCGGACGACCGCGCCGAGTCGGTGCTCGACCGCGCCCCCGGCCCGGTCCGCGCCGCCGCCGCCAAGCTGCGCCGCGCGGCCGGCGGCAGCGGCAAGGGCCGCGGCACCGCCGAGCCGGTCGCCAAGGACCCGGCCGAGCCGGCCAAGGGAAAGTCCGCCAAGGGCGGCGACGGGGATCTCTCCGCGGTGATGCCCGCATGAACACCGAGAGCTGTGAGGGGCGGGCATGAGCCTTCTCGTCGTAGGGCTGAGCCATCGCACGGCCCCGGTCGGGGTACTGGAACGCGCCGCGCTGACCGGTGACGTGCCGACCCGGCTGCTGCACGACGCGGCCGCCACCGCGACCGTCGGCGAGGCCGCGCTGGTCAACACCTGCAACCGGATCGAGCTGTACGCGGACGTGGACAAGTTCCACGCCGGCGTCGCCGAGCTGTCGCTGCTGCTCGCCCACCACAGCGGGGTGGACCTGGAGGAGCTGACCTCCCACCTGTACGTCCACTACGAGGACCGTGCCGTCCACCACCTCTTCTCGGTGGCCTGCGGCCTGGACTCGATGGTGGTCGGCGAGGGCCAGATCCTCGGCCAGCTGCGCGACGCGCTGGCCAAGGCCCAGGAGGAGCACACCGCCGGGCGCGGCCTGAACGAGCTGTTCCAGCAGGCCCTGCGGGTCGGCAAGCGGGCGCACAGCGAGACCGGCATCGACAAGGCCGGCCAGTCGCTGGTCACCTTCGGCCTGGAGCAGGTCGCCGCGGGCGCGGGCGAGATCGCCGGCAAGCGCGCGCTGGTGGTCGGTGCCGGCTCGATGAGTTCGCTGGCCGCCGCCACCCTGGTCCGCTCCGGCGTGACCGACCTGCTGATCGCCAACCGGACGCCGGCCCGCGCCGAGCGGCTGGTCGAGATCCTCGGCCCGGACGTGGCCCGCACCCTGGACCTCGCCAAGGTGCCGGAGGCGCTGGCCGACGTGGACCTGGTGATCTCCTGCACCGGCGCGGCCGGCGTGGTGATCAGGGCCGCGGACGTGGCCGCCGCGGTCGCCCTCCGCACGGCCCCCGAACCGCTCGCCCTGCTCGACCTGGCCATGCCGCGCGACGTCGACCACGCCGTGCACGAGCTGGCCGGTGCCCTGCTGGTCGACCTGGAGAGCCTCTCCCACGCGCACGCCGCCACCCCCGGCGCCGGCGACGTCGACGAGGTCACCCGGATCGTCGCCGACGAGGTGACCGCCTTCGGTGCCGCCCAGCGCGCCGCCCGGATCGCCCCGACCGTGGTCGCGCTGCGCTCGATGGCCTCCGACGTGGTCGCCGCCGAGCTGGGCCGGCTGGAGTCCCGGCTGCCCGACCTGGACGAGCGCTCCCGCGCCGAGATCGGCCAGACCGTCCGCCGCGTCGTCGACAAGCTGCTGCACGCCCCGACCGTCCGGGTGAAGCAGCTGGCCGCCGAGCCCGGCGGCGCCTCCTACGCGGACGCCCTGCGCGAACTCTTCGACCTCGACCCGGCAGCCGTGCACGCCGTGTCCGGAACGCCCGTCGGCGGCGCGCCCCAGCCCTCCGCCGGGGGCACCAGATGAACCGTCAGCCATCCCACGAGTACCACCGGGACGATCACCTCATGAATGGTCAACCGATCACGGAGCAGCCCTCGGCCGCCGCGCCCCTGCGGCTCGGCACCCGGCGCAGCGCCCTTGCCATGGCCCAGTCGGGCATGGTGGCCCGCGAGGTGACCAGGGTCACCGGGCGCGCCGTCGAGCTGGTCGAGATCACCACCTACGGCGACACCTCCCGGGAGGCGCTGGCACAGATCGGCGGCACCGGCGTGTTCGTGTCCGCGCTGCGGGACGCGCTGCTGGAGGGCCGGATCGACTTCGCCGTGCACTCGCTCAAGGACCTGCCCACCGCCGCCCCCGAGGGCCTGGTGCTGGCCGCCGTCCCCGAGCGCGAGGACGTCCGGGACGCCCTGGTCGCGGCCGAGGGCCTGAACCTGGACGAGCTGGTGGAGAAGCTCGCCGGGGCCGGCCGCACGGCCCGGATCGGCACCGGCTCGCCCCGTCGGATGGCGCAGCTGAACGCCTGGGCAACCGCCCGCGGCGCCCAGCTGGAGACCGTCGCGATACGCGGCAACGTGGACACCCGGATCGGCTTCGTGACCGGCGGCGAGCTGGACGCGGTGGTGCTGGCCACGGCCGGCCTGAACCGGCTCGGCCGCGGCGCCGAGATCTCGCAGCACCTCGACCCCGAGCTGATGATCCCGGCCCCCGGCCAGGGTGCGCTCGCGATCGAGTGCACCACCGCGAACACCGAACTCACCGCCGCGCTCGCGGCCCTGGACCACGCCCCCACCCGGGTCGCCGTGGCCGCCGAGCGCGCCCTGCTGGCCACCCTGGAGGCCGGTTGCTCGGCGCCGGTGGCCGCGCTGGCCACCTGGGGCCGGCAGAACGAACTGCGGCTGGACGGCGTGGTCGGCGACCCCGACGGCTCCGCCCTGCTGAAGATGTCCGCCAACGGTCCGATCGTCCTCGACGAGTCCGCCGAGCAGCAGGCGGCGGCCCTCGGCCGCGCGCTGGCTGACCGGCTGCTCGCCGGGGGCGCGGCCGCCCTGATGGGGGAGCGAGCCCGATGAGCCCCACCGCCGCCACCGACGCCCTGTTCCCCGCAGGGCAGCCCGCCACCGGACGGTGCACATTCCTGGGCGCGGGCCCCGGGGACCCGGGCCTGCTGACCCTGCGCGCGGTCGAGGTGCTGTCCACGGCCGACGTCCTGGTCGCCGACCCGCTGACCGCCGCCGCCGTGCGCAGCCACTGTCCGTCCGCGGTGCAGGTGCACAGCCCGGTCGCCGAGGGCACCGACTTCGACCTGGCCAAGCTGGTCTCCGAAGCCGTCCGCTCCGGCAAGCACGTGGTCCGCACCGTCGACGGCGACCCGGGCCTGGACGGCTGCGCCGCCGAGGAGATGCTCAGCTGCGCGGGCGACGGGATCCCCTTCGAGGTGATCCCGGGCGTCGCCCAGTCGGTCGGCGTCCCGGCGTACGCGGGCGTCCCGCTGCGCGCCGGCGCCGGCACCGACGTGCGGTTCGTGGACGGCGCCCAGCTGCTGTCCGGCGGCCCGGTGGACCTGGGCGCGCCGGAGACCACCCTGGTCGTCCGCACCACCCTGGGCCAGCTGCCGGCCACCGCCAACGCGCTGGTCTCCAACGGCCGCAAGCCGGAGTCCGCGCTCAGCGCGACGCTCTCCGGCACCACCACCCGCCAGCGGACCTTCACCTCCACGCTGTCCGGGATCGCGGCCGACCTCAAGGCCGCCCGGGTGCTGCCCTCGCCGGTCTCGGCCCCGGTCGACCCGGCGACCTCGGTGATAGCCGTGGTGGGCGAGCAGGTCGCCCACCGGGCCTCGCACTCGTGGTTCGAGACCAAGCCGCTGTTCGGCTGGAACGTCCTCGTGCCGCGCACCAAGGAGCAGGCCACCGGCCTGTCCGAGCAGCTGCGCTCGTACGGCGCGGTGCCGCAGGAGGTGCCGACCATCGCGGTCGAGCCGCCGCGCACCCCGCAGCAGATGGAGCGGGCCATCAAGGGCCTGGTCACCGGCCGCTACGAGTGGATCGCCTTCACCTCGGTGAACGCGGTGCGCGCCGTCCGGGAGAAGTTCGAGGAGTACGGCCTGGACGCCCGCGCGTTCGCCGGGATCAAGGTCGCGGCGGTCGGCGAGACCACCGCGCAGGCCCTGGTGGACTTCGGCGTCAAGCCCGACCTGGTGCCCTCCGGCGAGCAGTCCGCCGCCGGTCTGCTGGAGGACTGGCCGCCGTACGACCCGGTCTTCGACCCGATCGACCGGGTGCTGCTGCCGCGCGCCGACATCGCCACCGAGACCCTGGTGGCCGGCCTGGTCGAGCTCGGCTGGGAGGTCGACGACGTGACGGCGTACCGGACGGTGCGCGCCTCGCCGCCGCCGGCCGAGACCCGCGAGGCGATCAAGGGCGGTGGCTTCGACGCGGTGCTGTTCACCTCGTCCTCGACCGTCCGGAACCTGGTCGGCATCGCCGGCAAGCCGCACAACGTCACGGTCATCGCCTGCATCGGCCCGGCGACCGCCAAGACCGCCGAGGAGCACGGCCTGCGGGTCGACGTGATGGCCCCGGCGCCGTCGGCGACCGCGCTGGCCCAGGCGCTGGCAGACTTCGGGGCCAAGCGCCGCGACACCGCGACGGCCGCCGGCGAGCCGGTGTACCGGCCCAGCGAGCGTCGTCCGGGTTCGCGCCGCAAGGCCCGCTGAGGGCCCGCCCCAACCCCCGGCCGGGGGTGGCGAGTCGCCGCCCCCGGCACTGCACAACCGTTCGGAGAGAGAAGCCGTGTCCGCTGAATTCCCGTACGTACGCCCCCGTCGGCTGCGCCAGAGCCCGGCGATGCGCCGTCTGGTGGCCGAGACCAGGCTGCACCCGGCCGAGCTGATCCTGCCGCTGTTCGTCCGCGAGGGCGTCAGCGAGCCGGTCCCGGTCAGCTCGATGCCGGGCGTGGTCCAGCACAGCCGGGACACCCTGCGCAAGGCCGTCGTGGAGGCGGCCGAGGCGGGCCTGGGCGGCGTCATGCTGTTCGGCGTCCCGGAGGTGCAGGACGCCACCGGCAGCGAGGGCACCAACCCGGACGGCATCCTGCAGCAGGCGATCCGGGACGTGGTCTCCGAGGTCGGCGACTCCCTGGTGGTCATGTCGGACCTCTGCCTGGACGAGTACACTGACCACGGCCACTGCGGCGTGCTGGCCGCCGACGGCAGCGTGGACAACGACGCCACCCTGGAGCGCTACGCCGAGATGGCCCGGGTGCAGGCCGACGCCGGCGTCCACCTGGTCGGCCCCTCCGGCATGATGGACGGCCAGATCGGCGTCGTGCGGCGGGCGCTGGACGAGGCCGGGCACCAGGACGTGGGCATCCTCGCCTACACCGCCAAGTACGCCTCGGCCTTCTTCGGCCCGTTCCGCGAGGCCGTCGGCTCCTCGCTCAGGGGCGACCGCAAGAGCTACCAGCAGGACCCGGCGAACGCCCGCGAGGCGCTGCGCGAGCTGGAGCAGGACCTCGCCGAGGGCGCCGACCTGGTGATGGTCAAGCCGGCCATGGCCTACCTGGACATCCTGCGCCAGGTCGCCGACGCCTCCCCGGTGCCGGTCGCCGCGTACCAGGTGTCCGGCGAGTACGCGATGGTCGAGGCGGCCGCCGCGAACGGCTGGATCGACCGGGAGCGGATGATCATGGAGACGCTCACCTCGATCCGCCGGGCCGGCGCCGGGCAGATCCTCACCTACTGGGCCGTCGAGGCCGCCGCGGCGCTCGAACGGCGGTAGGACCCGCCCCGCGGCGGACCCGCACAGCGGAAGGCCGGGCCGCTCCAGTCTCTTATACACAA